>CAMMYU010000073.1:0-26733 GCA_946528545.1 uncultured Ruminococcus sp. | reverse complement strand
GGAGAGGCTGTCCGCCGCCGTTGATGCAGCCGCCGGGACAAGCCATGACCTCTACGAAGTCATAATGCTTCTCACCGGAGATAATGCTGTCAACAACCTTTCTTGCATTAGCAAGACCCGAAGCTACACAGACCTTGACATTAACTCCGCCAACTGTGTAGTCAGCCTCCTTGATGCCCTTGGTTCCTCTTACCTCAGTGAACTCAAGTGCCTTGCACTCGCCGTCAAGCTTGATAGCTGCGGTTCTGAGAGCTGCCTCCATAACACCGCCTGTTGCACCGAAGATTGCGCCTGCGCCCGATGCTGTCTCGAACGGATCGTCAAACTCGCCGTCAGGAAGTGCATTGAAGTTAATGCCTGCTCTCTTAATCATTCTGCCGAGCTCTCTTGTTGTGAGTGCTACATCAACATCATCGAAGTCCTGAGATCTCTGCTCTTCTCTTGTTACCTCGAACTTCTTGGCAGTACATGGGATAACGCTGACAACGAACAGGTTCTTGGGATCAATGTTGTTCTTCTGGCAGTAGTAGCTCTTGAGAACTGCGCCGAACATCTGCTGAGGTGACTTGCACGAAGACAGATGATCTACAAAATCAGGATAGTAGTGCTCACAGAACTTAACCCAGCCGGGGCAGCATGATGTAAACATTGGCATTGTTCCCTTGTTCTGGATCCTTTCGATAAGCTCGTTAGCCTCCTCAACGATTGTGAGGTCAGCGGTAACGTCCATGTTGAAGCACTCAACATCGCCGAGGCCCTTGATAGCGGAAATCATCTTGCCCTCAACGTTAGTGCCGATAGGATTGCCGAACTCCTCGCCGAGAGTAGCTCTGATAGAAGGAGCTGTAAAGAATACGACCTTCTTCTCGGGATCTGCGATAGCGTCCCAAACCTTATCCTCGCTGCTCTTCTCCTGCAGAGCGCCTGTAGGACAAGCTACGATACACTGACCGCAGCCAACGCAGGGCGACTCGCCGAGAGGTGCATCAAATGCACAGCCGATATGAGTCTTGAAGCCTCTCTGGATAGGTCCGATAACGGAAATGCTCTGCATATTCTTACAAGCAGCTACACATCTCATGCAGTTTACGCACTTGTTGTTATCTCTTACGATATAAGCCGAGGAAGTGTCGATGGGCTTATCCATCTCCTCAGGCTGGAATCTGTCCTCATCTGCGCCATAGTCACGAGCAAGCTGCTGGAGCTCACAGTTTGTGCTTCTTACGCAGGAAAGACATTTCTTATTGTGGTTTGAGAGAAGAAGCTCGATAGTGGTCTTTCTTGACTCTCTTACCTTAGGTGTATTGGTCTGTACCTCCATACCCTCAGCAACAGGATATACGCAGGCAGCCACAAGACCTCTTGCGCCTGTAGCCTCAACTACACAGATACGGCAAGCACCGATGCAGTTGATCTCCTTAAGATAGCAGAGCGTAGGAATGTCAACGTTTGCTACTCTCGCAGCTTCAAGGATAGTAGAGCCTGCAGGAACAGTAACAGGTATGCCGTTTATTTTAAGATTAACAGTCTGAACATTTTCCATAAATGTGCCCTCCTTCCTTACTTTCTCACAACTGCGCCGAACTTACAGTTAGACATACATACGCCGCACTTGATACACTTGTCTGTGTCAATAACGTGAGGCTGACGTACAGTACCCTCAATAGCCTTGACAGGACAGTTTCTAGCGCAGAGCGTACAGCCCTTACACTTGTCGGCAATGATCTCATACTTGAGCAGATCCTTACATACGCCTGCAGGGCATCTGCCCTCCTTGATATGAGCCTCATATTCTTCTCTGAACTGTTTGATTGTAGAAAGTACAGGGTTAGGAGCTGACTGACCGAGTGCACAGAGAGACGAGCTCTTCATGTGGTTAGCAAGCTGGTCGATAAGATCGAGGTCTTCCATAGTGCCCTGACCCTTAGTGATCTTATCAAGAAGCTGATGGAGCTTTCTTGTACCTACACGGCAAGGTGTACACTTACCGCAGGATTCATCAACGGTGAACTCAAGGTAGAACTTGGATACGTCAACCATACAGTTGTCCTCGTCCATAACGATAAGTCCGCCCGAACCCATCATAGAGCCAAGCTTTGCGAGCGACTCATAGTCGATAGGAGTATCTATGTACTTAGCAGGGATACATCCGCCTGAAGGACCGCCGGTCTGAGCAGCCTTGAACTTCTTTCCGTTAGGAATGCCGCCGCCGATCTCCTCAATGATCTCACGAAGAGTCGTACCCATAGGAATCTCAACGAGACCAACGTTTGTGATCTTTCCGCCGAGAGCGAATACCTTAGTACCCTTAGAGGTCTCGGTACCCATAGATGAATACCATGCAGCGCCCTTTCTGATGATCTGAGCGATATTGGCATAGGTCTCAACGTTGTTAAGCAGAGTAGGCTTGCCGAACAGACCCTTAACAGCAGGGAACGGAGGACGAGGTCTCGGCTCACCTCTGTTACCCTCGATAGAGGTCAGAAGTGCAGTTTCCTCACCGCATACGAAAGCACCTGCGCCGAGTCTGATCTCGATGTCGAAGTCATGGCCCTTGCCGAAGATGTTCTTTCCGAGGAGTCCGTACTCTCTTGCCTGATCGAGAGCTACCTGAAGTCTGTGAACAGCTACAGGGTACTCAGCTCTTACATATACATAACCCTGATGAGCGCCTACAGCATAGGAAGCTATAGTCATAGCCTCGATGATAGCGTGAGGGTCGCCCTCGAGGATAGATCTGTCCATGAATGCACCGGGGTCGCCCTCGTCGGCGTTACAAGCAACATACTTAACATCGCCGGGAGCATCCTTAGTGAACATCCACTTTCTTCCTGTCGGGAAGCCTGCGCCTCCTCTTCCTCTGATACCCGAATCAAGAATTTCCTGACATACCTCATCAGGAGTCATGCTGTCAAGCACCTTGTAAAGAGCCTCATAGCCTCTTGTTCCGATATATTCCTCGATATTCTCGGGGTCGATAACTCCGCAGTTACGCAAAGCGATTCTCTTCTGCTTCTTATAGAAGTTAGTCTCTGCAAGACCGATGATAGAGCCGTCCTCATGAACGGTCTCCTTATAGAGAAGATCCTTGCAGACCTGATCGTTCTTAAGATGCTCGTCAACGATCCTTACAACGCCCTCAGGAGTAACCTGCGCATAGAATGTACCCTCAGGATAAACGATAACGATAGGACCGAGTGAGCAAAGGCCGAAGCATCCTGTTCTTACAACGAGGATCTCATTTTCAATGCCCTGAGCCTTCAGCTCGTTATCAAGAGCCTCAAGTATCTTCTTGCTTCCCGAAGAGGTACAGCCTGTACCGCCGCAAACGAGTATCTGCTTACGGTACTCAGTCTTCTTTGCCATCTCGGCAGCCTCGGAAGCTATAAGCTTTCTGACCTTGATAAGGTCGGAGTGCTTCTTTCTTATCGCGGTAAGTTCTTCAAACGTCATGCTTTACTCGCCTCCCTTTTCATTCATATAGGAATCAATGATGCCGCTGACCTGATCGGGTGTAAGCTTTCCGTAAACCTCATCACCGATGGTCATTACAGGTGCAAGTCCGCAAGCTCCTACACAGCGGCAGGACTCAATAGAGAACTTGCCGTCAGCAGTACATTCGCCTGCTTTGATGCCAAGCTTCTTCTCAAGAGCCTCAAGGATCTTGTCCGAGCCCTTAACGTAGCATGCCGTTCCAAGACAGACGCTGCATACGTGCTCGCCCTTTGGCGTAAGTGAAAACTGGGAATAGAATGTTGCTACACCGAATACCTCGGAAAGCGATACTCCGAGGCCGTCTGCGATCTTGGACTGTACCTCGACCGGCAGGTAGCCGTAGATACCCTGTGCTTCCTGAAGTGTTGGCATAAGTCCGCCGGGCTGGCCGCGGTGCTTTGCGATAACTTCCTGAAGCTGCTTTTCCTGGGCTTCAGTGCCCCTGAACTGGTTCAGGTTTTGTTCTGACATAAAACAACCTCCTTAATATTTTGGCGGTTTTTCCGCCTTATTTGGGTGATGCCTGCAATATACAGTCCCGTCTGCAAATACGCATAACAGGACATAGCTAGTCATATAAACATTATACAACAAAATACTTACAAACACAAGTTTTTTTGATTATTTTAAGTAGAAAATTACTGACATTTCTGTTACTATGTTTTAACAATAAACTTATTAACCATTTTAATTCTGTTTGTACATTGATATTTTTTTAACAGCTTCAAAAACGCCGTTAAAAATCCTACTTTTTCCCTATGTATCATACAAAAAGAGACCGTCTCCCGACGATCTCTTTTCGTAGTAAGGAAAGTAAAATGAATTTAAGAAATTTGCAATGTTAAAAAAGTAACTAACCCGCAGGCTTGTTTTCCTTAATGCCGATATAAGCAAGCATAAGGTCAACCGCACCCTCTATTCCCGACTTTGAGGAATTGATACAAAGGTCAAAATTCCTTGCATCGCCCCACTTCATATCGGTATAGTAATTATAATATGATGCTCTGCGCTTGTCAGTCTTTCTGATAAATTCCTCTACCTTGGGCTTTTCAATATCATACCTTTCGAGTATTCTCTTTTTCTTATCATACATATTACCCGAGATAAAGAAGTCTATTACATTCGGCTCTTCTTTAAGAACATAATCCGCACACCTGCCGACTATTACGCAAGGACCCTTCTCAGCCAGCTTCTTGATAGTCTCAAACTGCGCCAGAAAAATCTTATGATTAAGCGGAAGCTCAGGATTGAGCCTTCCGTCAGGCGATATGGGATAGCTTCCCATTACAAGCGAATACAAAAAGCTGTTGGTATAAGATTCATCGTTCTTCACAAACAGCTCTCTCGCTATTCCACTCTCCTTGGAGGCCATTTCAAGCAGCTCCTTATCATAGAACGGAACATTGAGTTTATCTGCAAGTCTCTTGCCTATCTCTCTTCCTCCGCTTCCGAATTCACGGCTGATAGTAACGATCGATCTCATAACAACACCTCATTTCTCTATTGTTCTCTATTAATTTGTTTCTTAGAACAAACTTATTATACCACACTTTTTATTTTTTGTAAACAATTTTCCAAAAAATTCTTGCACTAATTTGTTCAACATTTCTTGTGCAACTTAACAATAAGAAAATGTTGAAAACTAAAAAGGACTGCGCTAAGCAGTCCTTTCGTGCATTATTCGTTATCGAAAAGAGGTGTTGAGAAATAGCGCTCTGCTGTATCGGGGAGAACGGTTACTACTGTCTTTCCCTTGCCGAGCTTCTTTGCAAGCTGTCTGGCTGCGGCTACATTCGTGCCTGCGGAAATTCCGCACATTATACCCTCAAGCCTTGCGAGGTCTTTCGCAGTCTGAATAGCCTCCTCATCGGTGACTACATAGATGTTACTGTATATCTCACGGTTGAGGTTATCGGGGATAATTCCGTCGCCGATACCCATTTGCAGATGTGTTCCTACCGTACCGCCTGCAAGGATCGCTGCGTGCTCGGGCTCAACTGCCCAGATCTCAATATCGGGATAAAGCTTCTGGAGTGTTTCGCCTATGCCGCTGATAGTTCCGCCTGTTCCTATTCCCGAGCAGAAGCCGTCGATGTTCTTTCCTACCTGTTCAGCTATCTCAAGGCCTGTAGCCTTGCGGTGTATTTCGGGGTTTGCAGGATTTGAAAACTGCTGAGGCACAAAAACATTCGGGTCATTTGCTGACATTTCAGCAGCTATCTGTATACATCTTTCAATGCACTCACCTATGTTGCCCTCATCGTGAACAAGCTTTACCTCTGCGCCGTAGTGGGCTACGAGCTTTCTTCTCTCCTCGCTGACAGAATCGGGCATAATTATGACTGTCTTATAGCCCCTGACCGCACCCACAAGTGCAAGTCCTATTCCCTGATTGCCCGAGGTAGGCTCAACTATGATAGTATCTTTATTTATCAGACCCTTACGCTCTGCATCGCAGATCATGTTATAGGCTGTTCTCGTCTTGATAGAGCCGCCGACATTGAGCCCCTCGAACTTTACAAGTATCTCGGCACCCTCGGGATCTGCCATTCGGGAGAGCCTTATCATGGGGGTCTGGCCCATACATTCAAGTACGTTATTATATATCATCGTCATTCCTCCGTATAGTTATATAACCTTGTTATTATATCATGTTTCCCGATATATTTCAACAGTTTTCTGTGAACACATTTTCCGCTTTACTTTTTCGGAAAAATGTGCTATTATAAGAATATGCAATTATAAGGGAGGTGTGCTTATGTCAAGGATAAGGACTGCGGATTTTTACTACGGAGCAGTTCTCTCAAAGCTTATGAGCAGAGGTGTTGACCCTGTTATGATAGAAAGCGGAAGTGACAGGCGCATCTATGAGGTGAACACAAGGGGCACATCGTTCACGCTGTTTGTGAAGTACAAAACGCACAAGGAAGCCGCCGCAAAGGACGGATTAAACTCGTGGAGGTTCTCGATAAAGGAGGATATGCCGCTGCTGCGTGAGCACATGGAAAAGAACAAAAACCTTGTAATGGCACTCCTCTGCGGTAATGACGATCTCGGTGAAAGCGAGCTTGCGCTCCTTGACTGCAACGAGGTCAACCGTATGATCTTTCTTGACAAGGAGACTATCTCCATCAGCCGCAGAAGAGGCGAAAAGTACTACCGCATTGCAAACGGTCCTGACCGCGAGGATTCGTTTGAGATAAAATCAAACAGGTTTGAAGAGTTTTTCTGATATACAAAGCCCCGAAGCTAACGCTTCGGGGCTTTTACTTCTCTGTGATCTTTTTTTCTCCATGTAAATGTTACTTTTTGAAAACCCTGTTCTCTTTTCTCGGAGCTGCAGCGTCAGGCTCTGCATCGGAATAGCCTATTGCACAGTGTCCTATACCCACATAGCCCTCGGGAATGCCAATTTCATCAAGGATAGCTCTGCCCTCCTCGCACTCGCTTTCTTCCTTTGCTCTGTGTATCCATATACTCGAAACACCCAGTGCGTGAGCCGCAAGCATAAGGTTTCCCATTACAAGGCTGCCGTCATAAATGTAGGTAGGATTGTCCTTAGGGGCCAGCACCCACAGATAGCAGGTCGCACCGTAGAACGGGTCAAAGCCCTCCTCCCAGCCGCCTATGCGTCTGTTAAGGATACTTATAGCCTTTCTTGTCTGCTCGTCTTTCACAACTGCGATAACAGGACACTGAGTTCCTCTGCCGTTTGCTGCATACAGACCGGCCTCGACTATCTCATCAATGATAGCATCGGGCACAGGTGTGGAATTGAATTTTCTGCAGCTTCTTCTGTCCTTCATTGCCTTGATAACTTCGTTCATAGCTGTACCTCCTAGCCTTTCAGGCCTCTTGACTGTCTGTCCATATCCTCAACTACAATATCGTATATCTCACCGAGAGTAGCACAGTACTCAAGAAGCTTCCACGGCTCGTTGGTATGGAAATGAATCTTTACGGTCTCGTCATCACCGATAACAAGCAGGCTGTCACCCACAAAATGCTCGGTTATGTAATCATCTAGCTCGTCCTCGTCAAGCCCCTCTGCATCTATAAGAAGCTGGGTATCATATCTGAATTCTATCTCGTCCATAATATTACCTCCTGAATAATTCTTCAAGGTCTGAAGTAAGACCTTGCTAACAGTATAGCACATCTTTCCCAAAAAGTAAAGCCCCCGCCTGTTTTCGCGAGGGCTCATATTCTATTCGGCCTTTTTATCCTCAGTCGGATATGTCACCATAAGGTCAGAGTCGATACTCTCTCCCCAGACGATATGGTCAAGCTCCTGACCGTCAAGGAAAACGGTAAAGTAGCTTGTTTTAAGCTCCTCGGGGAGTGTATCCTTAATGCGGTTTACAAACTCATCGTCCTCGGTGGAGATGTAATTTATAAACTTGAACTCATACTCTTCATCGGAAGCAAGCTCATCATGAACTGCCGAAACTGCTTCATATACAGCCTTTGCGCTGTCGAGTGCTTTCTCTGAGCGCTCGTCTTTTATCAGGCCCTCGGTATATGCCTGCTGCTTTGAGCCTGCAAAGCAGATCTTCCACTTTTTGTCCTCTTCGTCCTGAATAAGAACAAGGTACTGCGAAACAGGCTGCTGATCCTCACCATAGGTCACAGTGATATAGATCTCGCAAGCCTTGATGTAATCCTCCTCGACATTTACCCAGTCAATGAAGCCGCTTTTCTCGTGGTCAAACTCATACTTGAAGTCCTGCTCCTCGTGCTCGCCTTCATAATCATGGTCATGACCCATGTTTTCTTTTGTGTATTCATACTTGGCTGCATACGCATCAGTCATAAGCTTGGTCATTGAACGGTCGAACTCTGCGTTTGCGGCTCTCATATAGGTGACGACTACCTTTTCAGGCTCAAGGAGAGGGTCGGTCTCCTCCTCTGTCTGAGAATCGGGCTGTGCTGTTACTATCTTTTTTGTTTCAGCAGGAGATTCATCGACCGTGTCGGTCTCGTTTATGAGCGAACAGCCGCTGAGCATCAGCACTGCTGCAAGGACAGCACAAAGTATTCTGTTGTCTCTCATTTTGTCACCTCTATTCGTCATCATCATCAAGCTCATCGACTATGTCTCTGACTACCTGATTAACTATATCGTAGGAAAAGCCTCTGCGAACCAGTGCGTTTTTCACCTTGCGGATACCTGCCTCGTCATCAAGGTATGCGCCGTACTTTTTCTCCGCAAACTCACGAAGCCTGTCATAGGTACCCTCTTCATAAGGCTCTAAGGCTTCCTCGGCTATCTGCTTTGTGATACCCTTCTGACGCATTGCCTGCATAGCCTTATAGTAGCCGTAATTTCTGCTTTCGATATAGGTCTTTGCAAGACCCTCGGCATAGCGCCTGTCATTGATAGTTCCGAGCTCCACCATTTTGTCCATGACACGCTCGCAGATTTCTGTACCGTAGGTCTTTTCAAGCTTATTGTAAAGCTCAATATAGGAATAGTCACGGTAATCAAGCAGATAGAGAGCACGCTCTCTTGCCTTTCTGAACTCGTTCTCGGCGACTATCTCCTGCCAGTCCTCATCATCGTATTCCTGACCCTCTGCGAGAGAAAAGCGGCTTACAACCTCATAGCTCAGGTAAACGTGCTCGTCATTATCGAGCACGATCTCCCATGTAGAGCCCTTATATTTTTCTACGCTTTGAAGCCTTGGCATCAGCCTTCACCGAGCTTGGAAACGTCGATAGGAGCAAACTCCTGAAAATCGTTCTCGGCATCTGCTGTAACGGAAGCACTCTCAGAAACGGTCTTTCTGATCTTCTTGCCCTTCGGAGCATCGTCCTCCTCTGGTTCATCAGCCGTTTCCTGCTTAGCCTGCGATGCTGCTGCGGCATTTGCCTTTGCTTCAAGCTCGTCCTTCTTTTTGAGCTTCTCGGCTGCCTGCTCAGCGTTCAGCTTCTCCTTGATCTTATCCTCTATCTCCTGCATGATCTCAGGGTTATTGAGAAGGTTTTCCTTTGAGTTGTCTCTGCCCTGTCCGAGCTTCATCTCGCCGTAGCTGAACCATGCTCCGCCCTTCTTGACTATGTCAAGGTCAACCGCAAGGTCAAGCACCTCGCCCACACGGGAAATACCCTTGCCGTACATAATATCAAATTCGCACTCCTTGAACGGAGGTGCAACCTTGTTCTTTACTACCTTACAGCGTGTTCTGTTGCCTATTACCTCAGAGCCGTTCTTGATCTGCTCGCCTCTTCTGACCTCAATACGGACAGAGGAATAGAATTTCAGGGCACGGCCGCCCGGAGTGGTTTCGGGGTTGCCGTACATAACGCCGATCTTCTCTCTTACCTGATTGATGAAAACGGCTGTGGTGTTTGACTTTCCGATAACGCCCGTTAGCTTTTTCATTGCCTGGGACATAAGTCTTGCGAGCTGTCCTACATGAGTGTCGCCCATTTCGCCGTCGATCTCTGCCTTTGTTACCATTGCGGCAACTGAGTCGATTACGATACAGTCGATAGCACCCGAACGTGTAAGAGCCTCGGCAATCTCAAGAGCCTGCTCACCGCTGTCGGGCTGGGATACGAGCATATTCTCGATGTCAACTCCGAGCTTTTCCGCATACACAGGGTCAAGAGCGTGCTCAACGTCTATGAAGGCTACCTCGCCGCCCATTTTCTGAGTCTCCGCAATAATGTGAAGCGCAACGGTTGTTTTACCTGATGATTCAGGCCCGTATATCTCGATGATCCTTCCTCTCGGAACTCCGCCTATACCAAGAGCCATATCAAGCGTCATTGAGCCTGTCGGAATAGCCTCAACGTCCATAGCTCTTGCGTCGCCGAGCTTCATGATAGCGCCATTTCCGAACTGCTTCTCAATATATGCCATTGCAGTTTCAAGTGCTTTTTTCTTCTCAGCCGCATCAGTGATCTTAACGCCCGAAGCCTTTTCCTGTTTTTTCTTCTTATCTGCTGCCATTGTATATCTTTCCTTTCAGTTTCAGTCGGGATTTTTCCCTCTGATAACATTATATACTATTATGTGTCCGTTTGTCTGTACAGTTAATCATCTTCCGCATTACCGCACACGCAACGGTTTATACCGCCCAGATCCTTATGCCACCTGACATTTTTAAGCCCGTGCTGTATCATCATCAATGAGACCTCTTCTTCCTGTCCGAGACCTATCTCAAAAGCCATAAGCCCCGAAGGTCTGAGCTTTCTTGCCCATAGCCTTACAATGTCACGATAGAAGTCAAGTCCGTCTTCTCCGCCGTAGAGTGCCATTTCGGGCTCAAATGTAACCTCAGGCTGAAGATTCTCCATATCCTCCTTTGAAAGATAGGGCGGATTGCAGACTATAAGGTCAGCCTCGGGGAGCTTGTCAACAGTCTCCTTCAGACGGGCATCGCCTTTTATGATCTCGGCATCGGGACAATGACGTCTGAGGTTTTCCTCAAGGTACGGGATAGCCTCCTCGCTTTTTTCAACGCAGTATATCTTTTCACAGTTGAATGTACTGTTAAGCGCACAGGCAATACAGCCGCTTCCCGAGCATATATCTATGACAGTCAGTTCATCTTTATCCTTGAGCCTTCCCCTTATAACATCTACAAGGGTCTCGGTATCCTGTCTTGGGATAAGCACTCCCCTGCCTACCTTTATCGGCAGGCCGTAAAACTCCCACTCTCCGAGCAGATACTGCAAAGGCTCTCCGTTAAGCCTGCGGTCAAGCAGTTCATCTAAAGCTTTTACAGCCTCGGGAGAGACTTCCTCTCCGAGAAGCTGATAGTAATCGGCACTGCGGCAGTCAACACCGAGCGCCAATCCGAGCAGCTCAGAGAGCTCATAGCCTGCATTTTCTATTCCTCTTGCAAAAAGCATTCTTACTCTGTCCTCAGATAAGGCTTTATAGGTCACCACTGATCATCCCCCTTCTTTTCAGGGATACACTCTTTCAGTGCTGCGATAGCGCACTCGATCTGCTTTTCATTCGGCTCCTTGGTAGTTATTCTCTGTATCCAGAGACCCGGCGCAGAAACTATCCTTGTGAATGGATTGCTGTACTTTCCCGCAAGCCTTATAAGCTCAAAGGCTATGCCTGTAACCACAGGCAGAAGTGCTATCTTTGTGAGCACTCTCAGTAAAAGATTGTCCCATGACACCTGAAAAACAGAGGTCACGAAAATGCTTATGAAAAGAACAAGGAAGATAAAGCTCGTTCCGCACCTTGGGTGGAAGCGACACTGCTTTTTAACGTTCTCGACAGTAAGCTCCTCCTCACGCTCATAGCAGGCAATAGTCTTATGCTCTGCCCCGTGATACTCGTATGTTATGGACATATCCTTCATCAGCCTTGTAAGCGAGGTATATCCTATAAAAATGCCGATCTTGATAAAGCCCTCGATAATATTTTTTACCACAGCCGAAAGGCTTATTATGTGCTTGCTGATAAACTTTGATATAACAGACGGCAGCCACATAAACAGCACTATCGCCAGACCTATTCCCAGCATCATTGAAATAACTGAAACAACAGGCATTATCTTATCGCCGAGCTTTTCGGAGAGCCATTTCTCAAATTTTGTTTCCGGCTCTTCGTCATCATCGGTCATCTGCTTGTCAGCGGACTTCATAAGGCATTTATATCCCAGTATCAGCGATGAAACAAAGCTGAAAATTCCTCTCACAAAGGGCACTTTTCTGTACCATGCCTTTCCGCCTTTTACGTCCCATGTTTCAAGGTCGATCTCTCCGCTTGGGAGGCGGCACGCCATAGCTCCCTTTTCGGGGCCTCTCATCATAACGCCCTCAATAACCGCCTGACCGCCTATACTTGTCTTGAATTTCTCATTGGTTTCGGGTTTGCTGCTCATCTGCTGCGATGTCCTCCTGACTATCTATAGGCTCGGTCGATATAAGCTCAACGTTCACCGTATCATTTTTGTCTGCTTTCTTGTTCTGCTCTATACACGGCAGGGTTATCATTACTGTTGTTCCGACGCCCTGCTCGCTGTCAACCTCAAGTGTTCCGCCGTGACGCTGTATTATCTCATCAGCAACGGCAAGGCCTATACCCGAGCCTCGTCTTGTATGGTTTGCCTTGAAGAATTTTGTTTTTATCTTCGGCAGGTCTTCCTTTGAAATGCCTATACCCGTATCTGAGATAGAGATACATATCTCGCCGTCTTCTTCGTAGGCTTCGATCGAAACAGTATCGCCCTTATCCGAATACTTGATAGCATTGTCCACTATGTTTATGAAAACCTGTCTTAGCCTGTTCTTGTCTCCGTATACAAAAGAGAGCATCTGAGGCTCATAGTAATTAAGCTTTATACCGAGAGCTCTTGCTCTTTCCTGATAAATAAGAACTGTCTCGGTAAGCTCTGCGAGAATATCTATCGTGTCCATCACAAGGGTCAGGCGGTTGTCCTGAATTCTTGAGAAGTCAAGAAGCTCCTCTACCATCTGTGACAGACGCTCTGTCTCGCTGGTGATGACTCTCATTCCTTTTTTGAAGGTCTCCTTATCATCGTACATCATTGTGATCGTTTCAGTCCAGCCCTTTATAGCTGTAAGCGGAGTTCTGAGCTCATGTGATACAGAGGATATGAACTCATTTTTCATCTGTTCTGTATTGGAAAGCTCCTGCGCCATATAGTTTATTGAGTCGCAGAGCTCGCCCAGCTCATCATCACGCTGTTTTTCTATACGTTCTCTGAAATCCCCTGTTGCGAACTTTCTCGCAACATCATTTACGTTTCTGATAGGAATAACTATCGACTTTATAAAGAACAGACCCGAGAACAGCATAAGAAGAATTATCGCAATTACAACACCCGTCATTATAACCGTGAGAAGCACTATCTGCGAATCTATATTCTTCATTGAGGAGAGCATTCTTACAGCCTCGTACTCACTTCCCTTCGGCGAGATCACCGCCGTCATTGCAAGCACCTTTTCGCCTGTTTCAAGCTCATATATCTGCGAGGCAGTTCCCGTGTCTGACTTTTTGGCGTCAGTATAGTCCTGCATATTATCCTTGCCCGAGGGTGAAAAGCCCGAAGATGTAACATCGACCTCGCCGTTTGTCTTTATAGCCATAAGCTCGATCTTGTCCTTGTCCTCATAGCCCTCAACTATGGAGCGTATCTGTGCATTATAGTTTGTCTGTTCCTCGCCCGAGGTATTCATTATCGCTGTGGTGACGATCTTCATTCTTGATGTCAGATACTGTCTTGCAGAGCTGTAATAGTAGTTTCTCATAAGAAACACTAAGAGCACCTCAAGAAGGAGAAGAATCACCGTTACAGCCCCCAGGCTGTTCGTGAGCCAGTGGCGTGTGATGCTCCTGCGGGCAATATTCTTATGTGATTTTTTCATATATATCCCGTCCGCAGTGCGGACACACCTAACCTACTCCCTGTTTGTTTTAAGATCAGCCGTTTCCGGGCGACCACTTATAGCCGAAGCCCCAGATAGTGAGAATATACTTCGGGTTTGAGGGCTCGTCCTCTATCTTCATTCTTATTCTTCTGATATTTACGTCAACGATCTTATCATCGCCGTAGTAGCTCTCGCCCCAGATATGGTTGAGTATGCTTGTTCTGTCAAGAGCAGTGTTCTGATTCTTGAAAAAGTACTCCATAATCTGATACTCTACCTGAGTGAGATCTATCTGCTGACCGTTTTTGAGAACTGTCCTGCTTTTCAGGTTCAGGACGAACGGCCCTGATGTGATAGATGAGGTTTCCTCGGTCTTTGTTCCCGAACGGCTCACTCTTCTGCACACTGCATCTACTCTTGCGATAAGCTCGGAGATAGAGAACGGCTTTGTGATGTAGTCATCAGCACCTGCCATAAGACAGGATATCTTATCCATTTCCTGACTCTTTGCCGAGAGCATAATTATACCTATGTTTGTGTTCTTCTCTCTTATCTTCTTGCACACCTGCATACCGTCAATGCCGGGCATCATAATGTCAAGGAGAGCAACATCAAAATCGCCGTCCTTTTCGTCATAGGCTTTGAGAGCGTCCTCGCCGTTGCCGACGTCAATTACCTCATAGCCGCTTCTTACAAGATTGATCACGACAAACTCTCTGATGGAGTCCTCGTCTTCGCAAACCAGCACTCTTTTCATTTGTTTTTCCTCCTTTAATCTGTTATATAAAGGTTATTAGTTACTTCATCTATGGTGGGTATGAGCTTTTCACGCTTATCAAGCGGAAGCTTCACAACGTAGTCAAGCTGACCCTTACTGCCTATCACCTGATAGCCGTCAGACACATATCTCTCCGTTTTTGCCTTCGGTGAAAGGCCTATGCGCATTATTTCCTCGGTGCTTGTGTTTATATCTCCTGTGTATTTATAGAACACAAGCTCACCCGATTCAAGGTCTTTCTTCACAGTAACAGAACTGTTCCATCTCTTCGGGAAGGCAAAGAAATAGCCGTCCGAGATAGCGTAGTAGCCGCTGTACTTCTCTTTAAGGTCATAGAAGTCTCTGTACTCGCTCCATGTTGTCATGTAGACCATTTCCTCTGTAACTGCATTCTCATAGCCTATCATTGCAGAGGTCGTAGGTATCTCGATCACTCCGTCTTCATCTATATCTGTGCAGTAATAGCCTGCGGGTCTGATACACTTGGGTATGAGCTTATCGGGTCTTTGCTGCATGGGATTCTGAAGACTTGAATATCGGTAATAAACTATCTCGGTCTGGAGGTTTCCCTCTGCGTTCAGACCGTCAACAAAGAGCGCTCTTCTTCCGCCCTCGATATAGCCCGACTTCGACTGAACGTAGTTCTGCACTCCGTCGCACATTCTTATGCCTGCGTCTTTGGTGATTTCTCCGTCCTCTGTTCTGAGGAGTGATGCCGTCACAACAGATACTCCTGTTTCGGGCTCTGTAGACCTTGAAATAGTTACTACCTCATTATGACCGTCGCTGTTTATGTCGATCGGCTCAAGCACTGAATACTGATCCTCGGCTATGCGGTTAAACTCCTTATCCTCATAGCTGTATATCTCAAGAGTTTTTTCCTCACTGGTAAGGTTCTGATAGCCGACCAGCACGTCAGTATCTCCCTCATCTCCGACCGAGCTTATCATTACTCTGTCTATCTCAGTTCCGCCGCCTGCAAGCTCCTTTACGGAGTACCATTTACCCTGACTGTTCTTATCAAGGATATTTACCCTCAGCCCGTCTTTGCCGCTGTTTGAAGCGTACTCATAAAACACGAGGGCTTCCTCGGTGGGCTCATCGTCGATATCTGCGATAACAAATGCCGAACGGTAATCTCCGTTTCTCGGATATTTAAGCGTTATATTGCTTCCGACCCTTTCTATAAGAGCCTCATGGATCGCGCTCTGCTCCTCGGTGAACTTCGGGGCATTAAGAAGTGTGTCCACTGTAAATGAAACACCCGTACAGCCGCTTAAAAGCATAGCTGACGCACAGCTCAGAGAGCAGACTAATCTTTTCACCGCAGACACCTCCTGACAAAAGAATAAGACTGTGTACGCATACACAGTTTTATTATAACATATTCATGCCGAAATTGCAAGCCCAACATAACAAAAACCGCTGTCCGTAAAGAACAGCGGAAAATGTTATCTTTCAGCCAGCGGAACATACACCTTATTTGCTGTTACAGACTTATAAGCAGGACGGATAATACGCTTTCCTGTTACGAGCTCCTCGAATCTGTGAGCACACCAGCCTGCCATTCTCGAAACTGCAAACATCGGTGTGAAAAGATCCTCGGGGATACCGAGCATTCTGTAAACAAAGCCAGAATACATATCAACGTTTGCGCACATTACCTTATCGTTGCCCTTGACCCTTGCAAAGAGCTCGGGAGTAAGCCTTTCGATAGCGTCAAGAAGTCTGAACTCCTTCTCAAACTCGGTTCCTCTTGCAAGCTTGATAGCGTTCTCTTTAAGTATCTCACATCTGGGGTCGGAAAGTGTATATACAGCGTGACCCATTCCATAGATAAGGCCCGAGCCGTCAAAGGCTTCTTTTCTGAGTATTTTTTCAAGGAATGCCGCAATCTCATCATCGTCCTCCCAGTTGTGAACGTGAGACTTTATGCACTCATGCATTGCGGAAACCTTCTTGTTAGCACCGCCGTGACGTGTACCCTTGAGCGCTCCGACTGCTGCTGAATACGCAGAATAGGAATCTGTACCCGAAGATGTCAGCACTCTGCAGGCAAAGGTGGAGTTGTTACCGCCGCCGTGCTCAGCGTGCAGAAGCATCATAAGGTCGAGAAGCTTTGCTTCATCGTCAGTGAACTTTCTGTCGGGTCTGAGGGCAGAAAGAATCATCTCAGCAGTAGAATGTGAGGGTATCAGCGGGTGCAGGAACATACTCGCACCGTCAAATGATCGTCTCTTTACCTGATAAGCCGAGACCATAATGTTCGGCATTTTTGAGATGATCGAAATTGCTGTTGCCATTTCATACTCAGGCGAACGGTTCTCGGGGTCATCATCATAGGAATAGAGGGCAAGGATAGACCTTGCGATCTTGTTCATTATATCCTTTGAGGGAGCTTTAAGTATCATGTCCTCAAAAAAGTCGGCAGGCAGAGCCCTGCTTTCAGCAAGCATTGCCTTGAATGCCGCAAGCTCCTCTATGTTCGGGAGGTCTCCCATAAGAAGCAGATAAACTATTTCCTCATAGGCAAAGCGGTTTTCCTTTCTTGCATTGTCTACAAGGTCTCTGATGTTGTAGCCTCTGTATATAAGCTGACCCTGTATAGGCGACTTTACACCCTCATCAACAACGTAGCCGTGTACGTTACAGATATTGGTCAGACCTGCCATAACTCCTGTACCGTCGGAGTTTCTGAGGCCTCTCTTTACCACATATTTATCATAGAGCTTGGGGTCTATAGCATTGTTTTCAACAAACCTCTTATACAACATAGACCTTGCTTTATTGCTTACCATATAAAATATCCCCTTTCTTTCAGACATTCTTAAATAAGTTTTAATATTATACCATAAAAAAGACAACTTGTCAAATCAGACTTTTCCGACTGTTTCCGCCTAAATTCACACTGCTGAGGGTATATAATGTCCTCGGAGGGATAGCTATGAATGATGTGATTAAAATAACGCTCGTTTTTGCGGTACTGGCAGCACTTGTGCCTGCTCTTATCTTCATCGGGAGAGACAAGCCCGAGGGTTCGCAGGCAGCGGCTGTACCTGCCTCGGGGAGAACTGTCAGGGTGCTCTCGGAGAGCACAGGCAAGACTGCTGACTATGATGAAACCGAGTTTATAGCACTGTCGCTGATGTCTCAGATACCCGAAAGCTATGAAGATGAAGCTATAAAGGCTCAGGCTGTACTTATACGCACCTATCTTGAACGCAGGCGCAGAGCCGAAAAGGAATCTCCGACAAAGGAGCTGAAAGGTGCTCTTGTCAGCGATGACAGACAGAAATATCAGTCCTTCTTTACAAAGGCTCAGGCGAAGAAGTACTTCGGCAAGGATTTTGAGAGCGTATTCTCTAAGCTTTGCAGGCTTACCGCCGACACAAAGTCCGAAATACTGCTTTATAATGGCGAGCCCGTACTGCCTGCCTACCATGCAGTTTCCTGCGGAGTGACACGCTCAGCCAAAGAGGCATGGGGACAGGATATACCCTATCTTGTCAGCGTGAAAAGCCCTCGGGACAAGAAAAGCCCCGACTATGAGACGGTCATCACGCTCACAGACGAGGAGGTTCGGAAAAAGCTTAAAAAGGCCTTTCCCGATATAGATTTTTCAAAGGCTGAGAAAAAGGCCCTCACAGAGCTTGAAACCGACAATAACGGAATGATCTCAAAAGCCCTTGTCTGCGGAAACGTAGTCTCCTCGGGGGAGCTTTGTGCGGCTCTGGGGCTTGCTTCTCCCTGTGCCGGGGTGAAGTATAAAAGCGGAAAATATACATTCACCACACACGGGCTCGGGCACCTTGTAGGGCTGAGCCTTTACGGAGCAAACTCTATGGCGCATGACGGAAAAAACCACAGGGCTATCCTTGAATACTACTTTAAGGGCGCTAAGGTCGAACAGAAAGCCCCATAAAGCAGAATACCGCACGTCTGTGCGGTATTTCCATAAATATTCACGTGAGAACACGCGGTTCTTTATCCATTAACGTAAAATGGATCTTTTCAACATCAACTCCACGATCCTTTAGGTACTGTTTTACAGAACTGATGTCGCCGTCATTTTCCAGATCAACAACTATTTGTCCGTCATCGACCTCATACGTTCTTACGTACTTATACTCATCTTTCACTTCTTCTAAAGCAGAATTGATATACTCAACGGAGTTTACATCAGCCCCAACGGCTTCGGAGCTTTCAGATACAGTACTTTCACTTACTGAGCTCGGATCAACACCGCACGAGTACAACGCCAGCGTGCCCAGCACACACATAAGACACAGAAATACTCTTTTTTTCATCAGATCATCTCCTCGTAATGTAGGTTTCCTATTATTCCATTGATCGCATCAGCCCAAGATCTCTGATTTGAGTGTTATTGTTCCGTACTACATAAAGTATAACATAAAGAGGCCAATAAATCAATCACCAACTCAAACAAATCCGATAAATCATATTTGGGAGATATCCCGAAAAAACTGTGTTTCTTATATAGCTGTCTCTATATCAGGATCAAAAGCAGGCATAAGCTGAAGCTTGAAAAGATTGAGCTTATGCAGGCGGTCGATTCGGGCTTTCTTTTCCTGATCCTCTATCTCGCCTGTTCTGATGTAGCGGTCAAGCTCTGCATAAGTGAAGCCGAGGTTGTCCTCATCGGTAAGCCCTGAAAGTCCGTCGATAGGGGGCTTGTCTACAAGCACATCGGGCAGACCGATAAGACGGCCTACAGCCTTCATTTCCTGCACTGTCAGGTGTGAGCACGGGCTGAAATCTCCTGCGGCATCACCGTAGCGTGTGGAGTATCCCACCCAGTCCTCTGAGAGATTACAGGTGTTTGCAACTCTGCCGTTATGGCTCTGTGCAACCGCATAGAGAGTTGACATTCTTATCCTCGGGGGCATATTTATCCTGCTCTGCTTTGATAGCTCAAAGGGCATAGCCTTTGTAAGACCCTCAACTGCGTCCTTGATATTTATGATATAGTGTTTTATTCCCAAATGCTCCACAAGGAGCTTTGCCATATCTATATCGGCCTGCTCTCCGCAGGGCATAAGAACGCCTATTACCCTGTCAGTACCGAGAGCCTCGGCACACAGAGCCGCAACTATAGAGCTGTCCTTTCCTCCCGAAATGCCGACTATGGCATTACAGTCCTTTCCGTTTTCCTCAAAGAAATCTCTTATCCATTTTACACATTCGTCCTTAATTTTCTGAGCATCAAACATTTTAGCAACCTCCGGTTCATTCAGATGTACATTCAGTACTCTTATATCATAGCACATCTTCGCTCATTTTGCAAGAGCAGGCATGGAAAACCTCCAAAAGCAAAGCGGAGCCTGAAACAGGCTCCGCTGTTTTTTATCTGACTGTCAGTCCGTTCTCGTCGGCATCGACTCTGAGGATATGATCCTCTGCTATATCTGCCGAGATGATCTTCTTAGCTATCAGAGTTTCAACGCTTGACTGGATATACCTCTTCAAGGGTCTTGCTCCGAAGGCAGGATCAAAGCCGTGGTCTATGATGTAGTCCTTTGCCCTGTCAGAGACTTCTAAGCTCAGCTGTCTGTCAGAAAGTCTGCGTCTGAGGTCTGCAAGCATAAGGTCAACTATCTTCACAATATTCTCCTTGACAAGTGGCTTGTAGTAAACTATCTCGTCAAGACGGTTAAGGAACTCGGGGCGGAAATGCTGTTTCAGCAGCCCGTCTACCTGAGCCCTTGCGGCTTCGCTGATCTCGCCGTTTTCCTCTATTCCGTCAAGTATATACGGCGAGCCGAGGTTCGAGGTCATTATGATGACGCTGTTTTTGAAGTCCACAGTTCTGCCCTGTGAATCCGTGATACGGCCGTCATCAAGCACCTGCAGAAGTATATTGAACACATCGGGGTGAGCTTTTTCGACCTCATCAAGAAGTATAACGCTGTATGGCTTTCTTCTGACAGCCTCGGTAAGCTGGCCGCCCTCCTCATAGCCGACATATCCCGGAGGCGCTCCGATAAGACGGCTTACGGAGAACTTCTCCATATATTCCGACATATCTATACGCACCATGTTCTTTTCATCATCGAAAAGCGCTTCCGCAAGTGCCTTTGCAAGCTCGGTCTTGCCGACGCCTGTAGGTCCGAGGAACAGGAACGACCCTATAGGCTGGTTCGGGTTTGCGATACCTGCACGGGAGCGCAGTATCGCCTCGCTGACCTTTCTTACAGCCTCGTCCTGTCCAACCACACGCTTGTGGAGTATGTCCTCAAGTCCCAGAAGCTTTTCACGTTCGCCCTCCATAAGCTTTGTCACAGGTATGCCTGTCCAGCGGGAAACTATCCTGCCTATCTCGTCATCGGTCACCTTATCATGCAGGAAGGTGTTGTCGGTTTTCTCTTCGGCTTCACGCTCAAGCTTGGCGAGCTCCTCTTTCAGAGCAGGCAGCCTTCCGTATTTGAGCTCTGCCGCCTTGTCGAGGTCATAGCCCCTCTCAGCAATCTCAATCTGAGAGTTTACGTCCTCGATCTCTTCTCTTATCTTCTGCAGCTTTCCTATAGATGACTTCTCATTCTCCCACTTTGCTTTCATAGAAGCGAACTTCTCACGCATCTGCGCAAGCTCCTTCTGTACATCGGCAAGGTGCTCCTGAGAGATACGGTCGCTCTCCTTTTTGAGGGCAGCTTCTTCTATCTCGTGCTGCATTATCTTTCTGGAAATATCATCAAGCTCGGACGGCATAGAGTCCATTTCCGTTCTGATAAGGGCACAGGCCTCATCAACAAGGTCTATCGCCTTATCGGGGAGGAAACGGTCTGTGATATATCTGTTTGAGAGGGTTGCTGCAGCGATAAGGGCTGAGTCATGTATCTTTACACCGTGAAAGACCTCATAACGTTCTTTCAAACCACGCAGTATCGAGATAGTGTCCTCGACTGTAGGCTCACTGACCATAACAGGCTGGAAACGCCTCTCCAGTGCAGCGTCCTTTTCGATATACTCACGGTACTCATCTAAGGTGGTAGCACCGATACAGTGGAGCTCTCCTCTTGCAAGCATTGGCTTTAAGAGGTTTCCTGCGTCCATAGCACCGTCGGTCTTTCCTGCCCCGACTATGGTGTGGAGCTCGTCGATAAACAGGATTATCCTGCCCTCACTCTTTTTTACCTCCTGAAGCACTGCCTTGAGCCTTTCCTCAAACTCACCCCTGTATTTTGCTCCTGCTATAAGCGAGCCCATATCCAGCGAGAAGAGTGTTCTGTCTTTCAGGTTTGAGGGTACATCTCCCTTGACAATTCGCATAGCAAGCCCCTCAGCGATAGCGGTCTTGCCGACGCCCGGCTCACCGATAAGGACAGGGTTGTTCTTCGTTTTTCTTGAAAGTATACGCACTGCGTTTCTTATCTCTGTCTCTCTGCCTATGACGGGGTCAAGCTTATTCTTTTTTGCAAGCTCAGTCAGATCCTGACCGTACTTTTTGAGTACATCATAAGTATCCTCCGGGGTCTGAGAGGTTACTCTCGAATTTCCCCTCACACCCTGCAGGGCTTTCAGGAACATTCCCTTGCTCACTCCGAAGGAGCTCATAAATTTCTTTATGCTGTCATCAGCCTCGTTCACTATGCCTAAGAAAAGGTGCTCTACCGAAACGTACTCATCTTTCATCTGCTCGGCAGTATTTTCGGCATTGTTAAGTGCCCTGTCGCAGTCAGGGTCAATATATACGCTGTCCGCAGGACGGGCACTGCCGTACACCTTCGGCAGCTGCTGAAGCTGAGTATAAAGGTACTGCTTAGCTGCAGTCGGGTCTTCGCCCATTTTCTCAAAAAGCTGCGGAATAAGTCCGCTTTCTTCATTCATAAGAGCAGCCATTAAGTGAGTCTGAGTAATAGCATTGTTCTGATACTCAGTCACCAAGCCCTGTGCTGCCTGAACTGCTTCTAATGATTTCTGTGTCATCTTGTTTACATTCATGGTGTTCATCCTTTCTGTCTTAAATCTCTATATACATTTTGTTCTCTCTAAATTGATATAATGCCGTTTTTCACCGAGCGCTCATAGCACTCCTGCACAACGGCAGCGGCAATCTCAGGAAGATCTGCATTAGCAAAAAAGCTTTTCAAAGCCGTATCAAATGCCTTGATGTACTCCCCTATCAGAGCTCCCAGCTCCTCGGAGGAGGCACTTGTTCTGCCCTTCGGGAAATATATTCCTCTTATCAGCTTGTCGCTTTCGGCTCTGTACTCTATCTCTCTGTCTGTGTGAGCGCTCTCCGCAGCTGTCCACAGTCTGTAGAAAACTGCAAGCATATCCATAAATGCCTGCGACCTTGTCCTGAACGAAATACGAAGGCTGCCTATTCTGTCACCCTCAGGAGCTCGGAGCAGCTCCACGCTGTACCTGACTGTAGGCTTATATTTATAGGCAATAGAGCTTCTCAGTGCCAGAGCCGTATTTGCTGTTGCCGCTTCACGGATAAAGCGCTCGTCCATGAGGGAAAAGATATTTTCAAAAATATCCCTTATCCTTCTCTCAGGTGTCATCACCGAGACCCTTTCCGCCAATATCTGATTTATCATATTCGACCTGTTTGTTCCAAGCTTCATCGCCAGCATATCCACCGCCGCTACAACCTCATCACTAAGCACGATACTATACACACTTTTGCTCATCAGGCTCACCTCGTTTCAATTCGTGTATCAATCTTTATATATAATATAGCACACGTTTAATAATTTGTCAAGGGGTTTATATAAATTTCTTTACACGTTTTTGCAGATATAAAAAGAGCAGAGACTTTTATCTCTGCTCCTCAGTCTGTTGATAAACTCAAAAACAGTGCAAAATCAGCCCTCGGCGTGTTCCTCGGCTTCGCTCGTCACCGCCTCGGGCGGTGGGGAGAGAGGGGCTTCGCCCCTTTGCCCCACTGGGGCTGTCGCCCCAGCCCCCTTTTAAAAGAACTTTTGCAGCAAGCAGAAGAGCAGAGACTTTCATCTCTGCTCTTAAAGCTATTCATGAAGCTCGTAGGTTGTGTCCTCGTCGATTATCTGCAGCATTATTTCCGCAGGCTTCGGGTCAAACTGAGTGCCCATGTTCTTTTCTATCTCCTCACGAACTACCTCCTGCGGCAGGAACTTACGGTAGCTTCTGTTCGAGGTCATAGTATCGTAGCTGTCAGCTACAGCAATTATCCTTGCCATAAACGGTATATCTTCACCTGCAAGGCCGTCGGGATAGCCCTTGCCGTCATAGCGCTCATGGTGCCACCTTGCACCGATAGACAGGTCAGGCCTGCTCTTGATCTCCGAAAGTATCTCAAAGCCAAGTACAGGGTGTTTTTTTATAATCTCATACTCCTCATCTGTCAGCCTGTTAGGCTTATTTATGATAGCATTCGGAATTCCTATCTTTCCTATATCATGGAGAAGGCCCATATAGTAAATGTCGTCCTGTGCCCATTCCGAAAGACCAAGCCTCTTTGCTATCATTCGTGAGTACTTCGCAACTCTTACCGAGTGGCCGTTTGTGTACTTATCCTTAGCATCTATGGTGTGGGCAAGTGCTTCCATGACCTCTTCGGAAAGCTCCTTGATATTCTCCTTAGCCTTGTTGATATCATCAACGTAGCGGTCGATCTCAACCGCAAGAGCCGTTATCTCTCCCGAAAGATCACCGATCTCATTTCTGGATTTTATCTGTGCTATGCGCTTTACAACCTCATCGCTGTTTTTGTTTTTGGTGTACTCATGTACTGCACCCTGCAGCTTCGACAAAGGTCTTGCAGCTATCCTGTCAACTATTGCCATAAGCAGTCCGCAGATAAGGAGCATACCTGCCAGAGCACAAATACCCGTGATCCTGATGTTTTTCTTCAAGTCAATATTGAATTCATCCCAGTTATACTCAAGGCACAGAACTGCCTTTAGCTCACCGTCATATCTCAAAGGCATACAAGCTACATAATAATTCTTTCCGTCGCCGTTTTGATTGTTGACTCTCTCAAATTCAATTTTATTGGATTTACCGTTCAGAAGTGTTTCTGCCGCTTCATGATCTCTGATGTCATATTCCCGGACAGTACCTATTTCATCTCCCTTATCATTTTCACTGCTCGAATCATAATAAACATAACCCCTGCTTCCATCTCTGACATCTATCATATACAGCCCGTCATAGTTGAAATACTGAAACTCATAATCAAGCCTGCTTGAGAAGGAGCTGTAATCCATTTTTGCAACCGCAAGCTGCATTTCAGGAGAGCTGTTTCTTATATACTCTTCGATATCCTCGGAAGAAGAATCAATATCCATGAACATTCTGGCTTCATCTTCGGTGATTTCTCCATGTATCTCATCAGTATGATCCTTTACATAATCGAAAAACCACGATGGCGCGATCATATCGTTCATGTTCTCACGAAGCTTTTCAAGGTCACGCTCCATCATGTCATTCTTTGCAGTCAGATATGTGCTTGTGCTGCCGTAATATATAGCAATGCTGCCTATAACTATAGACAGTATATTGAAAAACACAAGTATACCTGCTACCTGCCACCTGAGCTTTTTACGCCTAACCTTTTTTTCTTTGTTCATAGTCAGTCCTCTGCAAAAGTTCAATCTTTTTACTAAAGAAATTATATCACACTGCTTCCAAAAAATCAATAGGACACAATAAAAAACATGCACAAAAAAGAGAGGCTTCACAGCCCCTCTTTTCAGTTTATCACGCTGCGTCTGCGGCAGATGCTTCTGCGGTTATGGTAACATCGTCACCGTAGATAGTTGCAAAGTCATTTTTCATTGATACTGTTGTGAAGCCAAGCTCCTCGCAGGTCTTCTTAAACTTCTCTGCCTTTTCGAGGTTTCCGTACTCACGCTCTGTATCATCACAGAGGAGCATATATGCTCTTGTATCATACTTATCGCTGTTTACTACATACTGACCCATAGAAAGGTCGCCGGAGCTGTTTCCGAAAGCAAGAACAGGCACCTGACCGATCTCTCTTGCAATCATGGGAACTTTGTTTCCCTTTACGTTCTTTGTAATAAGCTCACCTGCAAATACTAACTTCTCATCAGGCTTGAACTGATAGTCAAACGGGTCGGTGTCGCCCTGCTCAGTTCCGACATATTTCCAGTCAGTTGCTATAACCTGACTTGCAGGTATATCAAGCACGCCCTGTATCATTTCCCTGATGCAGTTTCTCTCTGTACCGCTGCAGATAAAGCAGGTAAAGTCATTATCCTGAAGGAACTTAAACAGGGATACCATAGGCTTATAGTAAGCCTCGCCCTTTGTAAGATTATTGAAGCCCTCAGCCTCGGTATTCATAAAGTCACGGCAGTAAGCTCTGAACTCATCAACTGTCATTCCTGCAAAGGCCTGAGCTGTAAATCTTGCGCTCTTTATCTCCGAGCCCTCGGGAAGTGTTCTGGTCTTGAATGCCTCTTCAAGCTCCTCAGCGAACGCCTTCATATCCTCGGGAGCCTGATAGCTGTCATCATGGAGTGCTCTGTGAACAAAGAGACACCAGTCAAAATAGCAGGGATAAAGCTCTCCGATAAGTGTGCCGTCAAAATCAAACACGGCAATTCTGTCCTCAACGGGAATAAAGTCCTCGCTGTCCGGGTCAGTTACCTTTTCAACGTAGTCAATAAGGTCTTCCCTTACTGCAGAATCCTCAGCCCAGTACTCAAGGGAGCTCTTTGTCAAAGTGATCTGAGGCTCTTCCTCTGCTTCGGACTCAACCTCGGTCTTTACAGCCTCGGTTGCTGCAGTCGTAGTTGTTGTAGTTGTTGCTTTGGTGCTTTCCTTCTTTGAGCTGCTCTCGTCTTTAGCTCCGCAGGAAGCCATTGACAGCATCATGCAGACAGCAAGAACAGCACTGATAATTTTGATTTTCATTCTTATTCCTCCAAATTATTATTTCATATATATTTATACGATAAGCATTAAGAATTGTCAATTATCTTAACCGCAAATCGGAGCATTAACCAAAAATTCCCACGATACTCTTATTTTTTTAGGCAACACCGCACGACCCATGTGCATCAGATGCGCCGTCCAGATTTTCGTCAGATTGCCTAAATTCGACGCAGGCTTGCTGACGC
>CAMMYU010000072.1:0-17452 GCA_946528545.1 uncultured Ruminococcus sp. | reverse complement strand
ATGCCCTTGCAGATACGCAGAACAAAGTTCTGCTCCCTGCATATCGGGCAATTATACCATAACGCTTACGCTTATATGGTATAATGAATGTGTTCATTTATTATAATTTTTTTTGAAAGGAGTATTCTGATGAGAGCTGTAGTAACTGTAATCGGAAAAGACGCAGTCGGCATACTTGCAAAGGTAAGCACAGCCTGTGCTGAATATAATGCAAATGTAATCGAGGTGACACAGTCGGTAATTGAGGAGCTGTTCGCAATGATTATGCTCGTTGACGTGTCAAAGCTCAATACTGACTTCGCAGTAATGGCTGATTCCCTCAGCAAAAAGGGCGAAGAAGAATGGGGTCTGAAGGTGCTTGTTATGCACGAGGACATCTTCAACTGTATGCATCACATATAAGGAGCTTAGTTCAAAATGATAAATCAATATGACATACTTGAAACTATCAGAATGATACAGGACGAGTGTCTTGATATCAGAACGATAACGATGGGAATATCCCTGCTTGACTGCATCGACCCCGATATTGACAAGGCCTGCAAAAAGGTGTATGAAAAGATAACCTCAAAGGCAAAGAATCTTGTTTCGGTGGGCGAGCAGATTGAGAAGGAGCTTGGTATCCCGATCATCAATAAGAGAATTTCCGTAACCCCGATAGCAATTATCTCGGCAGCCTGCAAGTGCTCACCTGTGCCATTTGCAAAGGCAATGGACGAGGCTGCAAAGGCGGTTGGAGTAAACCTCATAGGCGGCTATACCGCACTGGTGCAGAAGGGCTTCTCCGAGGGCGACCTTGAGCTTATCGAGTCTATACCCGAGGCTCTTGCATCTACCGAGAGGGTATGCTCATCGGTCAATATAGGCTCAACCAAGACAGGCATAAACCTTGATGCCTGCAAGATAATGGGAAAAATAATCAAGCAGTGTGCCGAGGTAACAGTCGATCAGGCGTGCTTCGGTGCGGCAAAGCTTGTAGTTTTCTGCAACTCTGTCGAGGACAACCCCTTCATGGCAGGCGCTTATCACGGTGTCGGTGAGCCTGACTGCATGATAAATGTCGGTGTTTCAGGCCCGGGAGTTGTAAGGGCAGCACTGAAAAAATATCCTGATGCGGACATAACCAAGATTTCCGATGTTATAAAGACCATATCCTATAAGATCACAAGAGTGGGACAGCTTGTCGGACAGAAGGCTTCCGAGAGACTGGGAGTTCCGTTCGGAATTGTTGACCTGTCGCTTGCTCCGACACCTGCTGTGGGAGATTCCGTTGCTCATATCCTTGAGGAAATAGGCCTTGAGCGCTGCGGCACTCACGGAACTACAGCTTGTCTGGCGCTTCTTAACGATGCAGTCAAGAAGGGCGGAGTAATGGCTTGCTCACGCATAGGCGGACTGTCGGGAGCATTTATCCCTGTATCCGAGGACGCAGGCATGATAGATGCCGCCGAGGCAGGAACGCTCTGCCTTGATAAGCTTGAAGCAATGACGGCAGTATGCTCTGTAGGCCTTGACATGATCTGCGTACCTGGCGATACCGAGCCTGACACTATTGCAGCTATCATCGCCGATGAAGCAGCTATCGGCATGGTGAACACAAAAACCACAGCCGTCAGAATTATTCCTGCTATAGGCAAGCAGATAGGAGATGTCCTTGACTGGGGCGGTCTGTTCGGCAAAGGTCCTATAATGCCTCTGCACACGGAGAGCTCCTCAAAATTCATTAACAGGGGCGGTCAGATACCTGCACCGCTGCACTCGCTGAAAAACTGATGATCCCGTATAGAAAGGTGACACTATGATCTGCGATCTGCACACTCATTCTGCGTTTTCACCCGATGCTGAGGATAATGCTCAGGCAATGATAGAAGAAGCCCTCAGAAAAGGAATACAGTACTATGCCATATCAGACCACTGTGACTGTAATTTCTGGGAAATGCCGCCCTCAAAGGATATCAGAGATGCCGATATGTACGGCTCACGCTATTATGCCAGGGCAAGTATTTCAAGGCTTAATGATCTGAAGACTATATATAACGGCAGAATTGAGCTTGTCTGCGCAACAGAGCTTGCTCAGCCATTGCAGAATGAGGAAGCTGCCATGAAAATAGTGAATGACCCGAGGCTTGACTTTATTATAGGCTCGCACCACATGAATAAGGGAAAAGATGACTTCTATTGGCTGGAGTACAAAAATATGGACAGCAACGAGATACACGCTCTTCTTGACGATTATTTCAGAGAAGTCCTTGAAATGTGTGAATGGGGTCATTTCGATGTGCTCGGTCACCTGACCTATCCTTTGAGATATATCGTTGAGAGAAGTAATGTCCAGGTCGATATGAAACGCTACGATGAAATTATCAGGGAGATTTTTTGTACACTTATCAAAAATGACAAGGGCATAGAGATAAACACCTCGGGCCTGCGTCAGCCTATAGGAAAAACACTTCCCGAATTTGAATATGTAAAGCTCTATCATGATCTCGGCGGAGAAATACTGACCGTCGGAAGCGATGCACACTGCAAAGCTGACATCGGCGCAGGGATTGACGAGGGTATCCATATAGCCGAGGAAGCAGGCTTTGAGTTTCTCACCTGTTTCAGAAGGCATATACCCTATATGATAAGTATATGAATATGCCCCGAGGGCTTATGCTCTCGGGGTATTTAAGTCTTGAAAAACGCTGTGAGTTGTGCTATAATAAATGCATAGATTTGGAGTGATATAAATGAAAAGCACAAGACTTGTATTTGATGAGCTCAGAAACACCAGAGACCTTGGCGGAATGCTCGGTGCAGACGGGCGCAGAATAAAAAACGGTATGCTGATACGAAGCGGTCAGCTTCTTGAAGCTACAGCGGCAGATCAGCAAAGGCTTTCAGAGCTTATAAACGTGATAGTTGACTTCCGCACAAAGCAGGAAGCCGCTGAACAGCCCGACCCTGAAATCAAGGGAGTCAGGAGCATTCACAGCTCCGTTCTTGAATCACTGACAACGGGAATTTCATGGGAAATGAATAAAGATGAGGTAGACCTTGATGCCCTGTCCAAAGACCCTGATGCCGCATTATCCTACATGAAGGGCATTTATTCATCGTTCCCTGTGACTGCGTCGGCACTTAATGCCTACAGGACATTTCTTGATACTCTGCTTGAAAACAGCGAGAAAGCAGTTCTCTGGCACTGTACAGCAGGCAAGGACAGAGCAGGCTTTGCAGCTGTCATAATTGAGTATATCCTCGGTGTTTCGTGGGAGAACATCAAGGAGGACTATTTATACACTAATGAATGTATAGTCAAGGACGTTGAGTTTTTGAAAACCATTTTCATCAAGGATGAGAATTCTTCATCTGAGGCTGTTACATATATGTTCACAGCTCAGGAGGACTACCTTGACAGTGCGGTTACAACTATATATGAGAAATACGGAGGCTTTGACAGCTTCATAAGGGAAGCTCTCGGCATGACAGATGAAACAATTCAGAAGCTTCGTGACAAGTATCTCGAAGAGGTGTGATAATGACTGATATATCAAAGCAAAAAGACGAGCTCCTTGCACGCATAAAAGAGGCCTACGGCATAACGCCGGATTACCTCTGGGCAAGAGACCCGAACTCCTGTGCCCTCAGGCATACCGATACGGGTAAGTGGTTTGGTGTGATAATGAAGGTGAAGCTCGAAAAGATAATCATGGGAGCAAGCGGAGAAGCCTTCGTTCTCGATGTAAAATGTGACCCGCTTATGACAGGCTCTATACTCACGAACGAGGGTATGTATCCTGCCTACCACATGAACAAGAAAAACTGGATAACAATAGTGCTGAACGGCACAGTCGATACCGATGAGATACTTATGCTCATTGATATGAGCTATCAGATCACAAGACCGCACAAGAAGACAGCCTCGGTAAGGCGCATACCCTATTGGATAGTGCCCGTAAACAATGACTACTACGACATTGATGAGGCAATAAGAAAGCACCCCGAAACGCCTCTCCCGTGGCAGATGAGGTATCACTTTCAGCAGGGTGATGTGGTGTACCTGTATGTGACATCGCCCGTGTCGGCTATAAAGTATAAGTTCATGGCCGAGAAGGTCGAGGAGCTTGAGGGCAAGGGCAAAAACAGGATAGTGTACCTTAAATATGTGCGAGAGTATGACACCTCGGTGTTTACGTTCGGAACTCTTAAAGAGTACGGAGTCTACGCTGTAAGAGGGGCTCGAAGCATACCGATGGAGCTTGTAAAGGCTATAGAAGAATACGAAGCAGACGGAAACTAGGAGGATATTATGGAATTCAATGAAGTACTGAAGGGCAGAAGAAGCATAAGACAGTTCACCGATGAAAAGGTGAGCCACGAAACAATAGAGAAGATAGTCGAGGCGGCAAGGTTCTCTCCGACATGGAAGAACTCACAGACTGTTGGCTATGTGGTGGTCGAGGACAGGGCTATCCTTAATAAGATCGCAGATGAGGGCGTTATGGGACACCCAAACAACGCAAAGATCATCAGAGGGGCACAGCAGCTGGTGGTAGTGACCTCTCAGAAGAATATCTGCGGCTACAACCCTGACGGCACCTTCACAACCAACAAGGGCAACGAGTGGCAGATGTTCGATGCAGGGATAGCGGCTCATGCGTTCACTCTGGCAGCTTATGACAACGGTGTTTCAAGCGTTATCCTCGGTATCTTCTCCGATGAAAAGGTAGCTGAGATAATCGGCCTTGACGAAAGCAAAACAGTTTCGACCCTTATCCCGATAGGCTATGCCAACGGAGAGCCCAGACCCTTCAAGAGAAAGGAAGTCAGCGAGTATCTGAGCTTTATATAAGCAAATACAGGTGATGGTTATGTATACCTTATTCAGAAAAAGTATAAGAATATTAGTGCTGCTTACCGCTGTCTGCCTGTGCTTTACGTCATGCTATGAAAAGCTTCAAGCCTTGGTAAACAGGACATAAAACAAGCCTCCGAGCAAATCACTCGGAGGCTTAATTATTACCTATGGCAGAGCCCCAATTCAAAACATCGCCAAAGGCGATACCATACTTGTTCCCTATTCCATGTTAACTATTAAATGAAGCACATCAGCTGTTCATTCTTGTCATAATCCCAGCTATGATAAGCGCCGCCCTCACAGAAATCACGTTCCTCACAGTCACGGCATTTTTCATTCTTTGTCCAGAGGGGTGTGCGGTAGATCTCAAACCTGTCGTACCATACCTTTGTGAAGTCATCACGAAGGATATTTCCCTGTATCGTTTCGGGACGGCGCTCTATATCAAGACAGGCAGTTATATTGCCGTTCGCCATAATACTTGCGGTGTAAATCCCTGCGTTGCAGAGGAAGTACCAGTCCCTGACCTCACGCTCATATTCAAGACCCAGATAGTGCGAGCAGCCGTACATCACAGGCCAGCCCTGCTGACGCTTCTGCTTTATGTAGTCGAGGAGCTTTCTGTGCTCATCAAGCGTCAGAGCGTAGCCCTCAAGCTCCTTCGCTCTGCCTATGGGCTCAATGCCGATAACTCTCCACGAATCGACATCAAGCTCCCGTACTATCTCAAACAGCTCGATAAGCTCTGGCAGGCTCTTCTTTGTGACAACTGTAGTCACCTGCACATGCTCAAAGCCGCCCTTCATAAGCTCCTGTATGCCCTTAACGGCTCTTGCATAGCCATCGGGGGTGCGGCGAAAGGCATTGTGCGTTTCCTCCAAACCGTCAATACTGACGGAGATAGTTCCCATGCCCGTTTCCTGAAGCTTCCTCACCGTATCGGCATCTATCAGGGTGGCGTTGCTGGTCATTCCCCATTTGAAGCCCAGCTTATGAGCGTAAGCCATAATGTCAAAAAACTCACGTCTGAGAAGCGGCTCTCCGCCTGTGATGCAGAGCATGGGCTTCGGGTCAAAGTCACGGGCGATCTTGTCGAGAAACTCGTAGTATGTCTCGACAGGCATTTCCTCACTTTTCACATCACCGCAGCGGCTTCCGCAGTGCAGGCAGTTTTCATTGCACCTGAGTGTGAGCTCTAAAAACAGCCTTCTGAGCTTTGGCTTTCGTCTTAGCTCCTGCCTGTACTCATACAGCTTTGTAAGCTGCTCCCTTTTAAGCTTATCAGACCTTTCATTTACCATAGCCCTATTCCTCTTCGGTCTCAATTCCGAACATTTCCGGAGGACCGTAAACTGCGGCATTCATATTGTCATCGGGATCATATTCCTCAGTGACCTCGGGCTCTTCCGGCTCTGAATTGAACATCTCGGGAGGGCCGTATACGTCTGCATTCTGATTGTCGGAGGGGTCGTACTCTTCATTTTCGGTCTGCTTCGGCTGAGTTGTGGTGATAGTATTCTTCTCGGGCACGATAGCGGAGCTGTCCGGAGGCGGTCCGTAAACACAACCATTCAAATTTGCTGCCGCAGAGAATATAGTGCCTGCAAGCAGTCCCTTTTTAAGCTTTTTGAACATAAAGACTCTCCTTTCTGAATTACGTTTTACATATTATATCACAGTATCCTGCGAAAAGCAAGCTATTTCTCATAAAATGCCCTGACAGCCTTCTGCTCCTCGGGTGATAGCCTGCTTATGACCTTTTCACGGGCTTTGAGGATATTTTCAAGCCTTTCGGGAGCTTCCTCTCCGAGCCTTTTTTCAAAGCGCCTGTTCTGACGTTTGAGCCCTTCGGTAGAAAACCCGTTTCTCACAGTGCTGAGTATCAGCCTTATCTTCCTTGCGGCGATAGCTTCCTCAACCTTTTCCCTGTCCATACCAAGCTTTTTGGAAATCTCCGCAGAATGTCCGTAAAGGTGGTCGAGCATATTTTCACGGTCAGCAGGACCAAGGTCCTTCCACACGTTTACAGTTCTTGAAATATCACGGTCGATCTTCTCGGGAGATGCTTGCGTCGGAATATCAGAGATAGACATTTCTGTAAGCCTTTCGATCTCACGCTCGGCGTCCTCACCGAATGCCCATTCAAGCTCAGGTCTTACTTTTCTTCCCGAAGGCTCTCCTGCAAGTGTGTATTCACCGTATCCGAGCCCTGCATCGTCAAGGGCAGCGGCAATAGTCTGACGGCAGTGACCCTTTTCTATCATATCCGTCAGCCCGAACATTCTGAACCTGTCATTAAGCTCTGCAATATGGCAGGTAAAGTAAAGGTCAATACTCTGTTCCGAGAGCTTTTTTCTGAGCGTTTTTACCTCTTCTGCGGCTGTCATATCAATTGAGCATATAGCACCTGCATCGACTATCACAGCCTTTGTATCGGAAGTAATGCTCTCAGTTATCTCAGAGATAAACATCTTCACGTTAGCAAAATAAAGGTTGCTTGAAAACCTGTAAATCACTGCATTTTTCAGAGGCACAGCGTCACTGTTGCGCTCTAAGCTGTGAAAGCCCTCATGTCCCGGGATAACACCCAGAAACGAACGCTTAGGGTTAGTAGTCTTGGAGATCACCTCAGCAAACGAGAGGATAACTCCGATTATAACACCGTAAACAGTTCCCAGCACCAGCACTCCGAGGAAAGCTCCTATAAAGCTTAAAAGCTCCCTTTTATCTGTTTTGAAAAGGCGGTGAGCAAGGTCAAATTCAAGCGTTGATATAAGCGCCGAAATAACGATAGCTGTCAGTACAGGCACAGGCATAAGCTTAATAAAGCCCGTGAAAAATAGAAGTATCACTATCATAACAGCCGAAGCCGTATATGATACAAGCTTAGTTCTTCCGCCGAACTGCAAATTCATCGACGTTCTTGAAACACTTCCGTTTGCAGGTGTCGAGCCTGTAAAGCATGATGAAAAATTCGCAAGTGAGTAGGTCAGTATTTCACGTCTTGTGTCAAGCTTGTATCCGCCCTTTGATGCGGTGCTGTTTGAGGCTAAAAGCGTCTCCGTCATAATTACGAGAGCTACCGTCAGGCTTACTCTCAGTATCATTGAGACATCAATATCCGAAAAATCGGGGATAACAAGCTTCGGCAGACCCTTCTTTACAGTTCCGAGCATTCTTACACCCTTGTCCGAAAGTCCTGCATACTTTGACAGCATCACTCCGCCGACCATAACTATTATGGACATGGGAAGCTTCGGGATAAGCTTTCTTGAAACAATAAGCAGAGCAAGTGCTCCTGCACCCAGCACCACAGATGTAAGATTGGTCTCACCGACAGTTTTGGCTATGTGAGTGATAAGCTCAATAAGCTCGCCTGTTCCTGCGTCAGCGCCGTACAGCTTAGGCACCTGCATAAGAATGATAGTCGAGGAAATACCCGTTATAAATCCGCCCATAACAGGTGTCGAGACATAGTTTATAAGCCTGTCAGCTTTGAATATGTAAAAAATCAGCAGACAGAGCGCAGTGCAGAACGTTATAAGCGGAACAGTCCTTATTGCCTCATCAGAGCCGAGAGCAATTCCCGATTCAGTCAGGAAAGCCCCCACAAGAGCACAGGGTGCGGCATCAATTCCGAAGATAAACTGCGGAGAGCTTGATACCAGCGCAAAAATGAGAATAGGCAGCACAGACCCATACAGGCCGTAGACCGCAGGCATTCCTGCGATCTGCGAATAGCCCATAGAGATAGGTATTGACACAAGCGCTATGATAACGCCTGTAAAAATATCCCCGACGGCACGGCCTGCCGTCAGCTTTTGTGTTCCTGCCTTGAAGCCTGTCATTTTAGTGTTCGCTTTCTTACTTCATTATTTCTCTCATCTGCTCTATCAGCTCACCGAAGAGCTTCAGTGCGTCTTCAATAGGCTTTGTGGTGGCCATATCAACGCCTGCACCTCTGAGCAGCGAGATAGGGTCTTTCGAGCAGCCGCCCGACAAAAAGCCGATATAATCCTTTACAGCGCTTTCGCCCTCATTCAGTATACGCTGAGAAAGTGCTATTGCAGCACTGTAGCCTGTTGCATACTGATATACATAGAAGTCATAGTAGAAGTGCGGGATCCTTGCCCATTCAAGCTTGATCTCATCATCAAGTACGATACCGTCACCGAAGTAAAGCTTGTTGAGCTCTCCGTATATCTCGCTCATATTCTCTGCGGTAAGAGCCTCTCCGTTTGCGGTCATCTCATTGATTCTGAGCTCAAACTCCGCAAACATTGTCTGTCTGTAAAGGGTGGTTCTGAACTGCTCTAAGAAATAGTTTATAAGGTATGCCTTTTCTTTCTTATCATCAGTATTTTTCAGCAGATACTGCATAAGCAGTGCCTCATTGCAGGTAGATGCGACCTCGGCTACAAATATAGAATAGTCAGAATAGCACACAGGCTGAGTCTTGTTTGACAGATATGAATGTACCGAGTGTCCCATCTCGTGAATGAGCGTAAACATACAGTTGAGCGTGTCCTTGTGATTGAGAAGCACATAAGGGTGTACTCTTGCACCTGCCGAGTATGCACCGCTTGCCTTGCCCTCGTTCTCATAGACATCTATCCAGCGGTTCTCAAAGCCCTCACGGATAATTTTAAGATAATCCTCGCCCATAGGTGCAAGCGCTTTGAGAACAGTCTCCTTAGCCTCTTCAAAGGTGATCTTCATATCAACATCTGATACTACAGGCACATAAAGGTCATAGAAATGCAGCTCATCAACACCGAGAAGCTCCTTTCTGAGCTCCACATAGTCATACATATACTGCATATTCTTGTGAACGGCATCTATAAGATTGGTATACACCTCAGTCGGTATCTCGTTATTGTCAAGAGATGCCTGCAGGGCACTGTCATAATGCCTTGCCTTGGAGTAGAAGTTCACAGCCTTTGACTGCGCCCCCAGAGTAGCCGCAACAGTGTTCCTGAACTTGTCGTAGGTGTGGTACATAGCCTCAAAGGCGTTCTTTCTGAGCACCCTGTCCTGAGACTTCATAAGCGGAACATAGCTTCCGTCAGTTACCTGATGCTTAACACCGTCCTTGTCCTCTGCATCCGGGTAGCGAAGGTCGGCATCGGAAAACATGGAGAATATGTTCTCGGGAGTTCTTCCAAGCTCTCCCGACAGTGCAAGAATACGCTCCTCGCCCTCGGAGAGAATATGAGCCTTCTGCTTTCTTATTCTGTCAAAGCTGAGCCTGTAGAGCTCAAGCTCGGGCACCGCCTTGTAAAACCCCTCAAAGGTTTCGTCATCGACCGAAACAAGCTCGGGTGTCGCATAGCTTGATTCGGAATTGATCTCGGTATAAACGCTCATAAGCTGACCGAGAAGCTCCTGATAGTAAGGATTTGCAGTGTCCTCATCGGAGCGTCTCTGTGCATAGTTGGCAAGGCTGTCCGCAAGAACGCTCAGTTCATCATTGAGCCTTTCAAATTCAAGCAGAGCCTTTGGGTCGGTACTGATTCTGCCCTTGTATGATGCAAATTTCTCAGGGAAGGTCTTCAGCTTTTCAAGATCCTCATTCCATTTTTCATCGCTTTCATAAATATCCTCGAGCGCCCACTTGTATTCCTCGGGCACTTCGCTTCTCTTTGGGATTCTTTCGTCTGACATATTATCAACCTTTCTATTCGGACTTTGTCCGTACATATAACTATTATAACCGATTTTATCTCAAATGTAAAGCCTTGTCTTAATATTTGTTGACAAATTGTTAAATGATGGTTTGCCCCTTGAAATCAGTGCGCAATTGTAGTATAATAATTGTGTCAGAAATTTATTTACTGGAGGTTTTTAATATGTTAGTATCTGCTAAGGAAATGATGGTCAAGGCTCGTGAGGGCAAGTACGCTGTAGGCCAGTTCAACATCAACAATCTTGAGTGGACAAAGGCTATACTGCTTACTGCTGAGGAGCAGAAGTCACCTGTTATCCTCGGTGTTTCTGAGGGCGCAGGCAAGTATATGTGCGGCTTTGAGACTGTAGCTGCTATGGTTAAGGCTATGGACAAGTCTCTCGGCATCACAGTACCTGTAGCACTTCACCTTGATCACGGTACATATGAGGGCTGCTACAAGTGCATTAAGGCAGGCTTTTCGTCTATCATGTTTGACGGTTCTTCACTTCCTTTTGATGAGAACCTTGCAAAGACAACTGAGCTCGTACACGTTGCTGAGCAGCTTGGTCTTTCTATCGAGGCTGAGGTTGGCTCTATCGGCGGCGAGGAAGACGGCGTTGTTGGTATGGGTGAGTGCGCTGACCCTGCAGAGTGCAAGACTATCGCTGATCTTGGCGTAACAATGCTTGCAGCAGGTATCGGAAACATTCACGGTGTATATCCTGAGAACTGGCAGGGTCTTTCCTTTGAGACACTCGAGAAGATCACTGAGGCAGTAGGCGATATGCCTCTCGTACTGCACGGCGGTACAGGTATCCCTGACGATCAGGTTAAGAAGGCTATCAGCATGGGCGTTGCAAAGGTAAACGTAAATACTGAGTGCCAGCTCGTATTCAGAGATGCTACAAGAGCTTATGTTGAGGCAGGCAAGGATCAGCAGGGCAAGGGCTTTGACCCGAGAAAGCTCCTCGCACCCGGCTTTGAGGCTATCAAGGCAAAGGTTGCAGAGAAGATGGAGATGTTCGGCTCTGTAGGCAAGGCTTAAGCCGTTACAGTGTTTCCTGAAACCACTATAAAAACAGGGATAATATGAAGTATACTCCCTGTTCTCGGATCATGAAGACAGGGAGTTGTTTTATATGGATACAAAACGATTGGCAAAAACAGGAATAATGGCGGCTCTTTATGTGGCGGCTACGCTTGCCTGTGCGCCGCTTGCTTATGGACAGATACAGTTTCGCTTGTCGGAGATTTTAATGCTGTTCTGCTTTCTGAATAAGGATTATATAGTATCGGTTACATTTGGCTGTGTAATTGTGAATCTCTGGAGCCCTCTCGGACTGGTAGATGTGATTTTCGGCACAAGTGCAACGCTTATTGCAGGGCTGCTTATGTACCTTACCGGGAAAAAGCTCGGCATAGCGACTGTATCGCTGTTCCCTGTGCTTTCAAACGGCATTATAGTGGGTGCAGAGCTTACATACCTGTTTCAAGAAGCGCCGTTCTGGGTGAATGCGGGCTTTGTAGCTCTCGGAGAGTTCATCTGCGTTTCGGTGCTGGGTGTTATAATCATGAGACTTTTAATGAAAGACAAGCGCTTTATGAAAATCATAGGCGAAGAAGAGCATTCCGACAGATTGTTCTGAAGCAACTGGCCGAGGGGGAAACTCCTCGGCTCAGCTTGTTGCAAAAGTTCTTTTAAAAGGGGTCAGGGGCGACAGCCCCAGTGGGGCAAAGGGGGCGAAGCCCCCCTCTCCCAACAAGCCGAGGCTGTCTGGACGTAATGTCCAGACCTGACGAGGCATAGCTTCGCACTATCTTGCTCCGCGTTCAAGGCAAGAAAAGCTTTAAGCAAAATTACATCGCGTATTAGCCGTGCGGCGAGCACCGAAGCCGAGGAACACGCCGAGGGCTGATTCTGCACTATTTTTGAGTTTATCGACAGACTGAGCCGAAGGCAGTATGCCTTCGGCTTTGCTTGTGTGTGGGCTGTTAAACATATTTTTCATTGCAAGAGAAGTCTTGAACTGAACTGCGGAGCGTGCAGAAAAGCAGGATTTGACAATCTTCATGTTATGTGCTATAATCATAGTGGTTTATTATGTTAGTGACAAGGGGGAACTTAAATGGAGTGTCCGAAGTGTCATAAGGCGGTCAGCCAAAGCGATAAGACCTGCCCGAACTGCGGTACAAGACTGAAATCCGATGATGATATTTACGCTGCAAGGAGAAAGCATATCTCCGATAAGGGCAGCGTTATTGATGTTACACCTTCTAAGGGCGGATCGTCATTAAAGAAAGGCTCGGGTGCGGCTGTCAAAAAGGGAGCTTTCTCTCAGTTTTCGGAGGGCAAAGCAAAGATCATTGCCGCCGCTGGAGCAGCAGTACTTTTTGTGGTGCTTATAATAATTATAGTTATGACGATATCAGGCTCTAAGGGCGAGAAAAAGGCAACAAAGATTGCCGAGTATATAGGTGTGGCCCCCGAGGTAGCAGAGAGCAAGCTTGATACCGAATTCAAGAAGCAGTCTGCTTTCAATGTTCTCAATAATGCGGTTGACTTTGATTATATAATTGAGTCTGAGGACGATATGTCATCAGGCGGTATAACCTACCCTAAGTGGGCGGTCTTTATAAAGAAAAACAAGAACAATAAGATAAAGAGTGTAAGGTATGTCGATTTCAAAACTATTGAGGACGATATAGACGGCGAGAAAAGGGACAAGCTTGTAAATCTTGACAAGTACAATGCAGGTGTGGATATTGAGAACATTACCGATGTTCTCGGCGAGGATATCTATGCAAAAACATATACTAAGGACAGCGTAGTGTATACCTACCGCTACTGGTTCAAGAATGACAAGGGCGACCGTCAGCCTGTGATCCTCGATATTATCGCAGATACGGACGGGAAGTATGTAAGCTATGAATCCCGTTATGTATATCCCTCAAATCTTTGATGCTCTTGTTACAGAAAAGATACAAATTATTGCATAAAGTCTACAGTTTACGTCTTTTTCTTGACTTTTTGCAGTTTTGCTGATATGATATTCTAAGTTAATTATAAAAGGAGGTTCGGTATGGAGCCGGATGTTAATCTTTGCATGGGCTGTATGAATGAGCTTGGCCCTGACGGTGTCTGTCACCATTGCAGCTACAGTGATGACATACCTCATCTGCAGTCATATTTAGCACCGAGAACTCTGCTGGACAACAGATACATAGTCGGAAAAATGCTCTCCTATAACGGAGAGGGTGCATCGTATATTTGTTATGATACGGTCGCAAAATGCAAGTGTACCGCAAGAGAATATATGCCCGATACTCTCTGTGAGAGAAAGAAGGACTCAAAGGAGCTTGTTGTAAACCCCGATTGCCTTGCCAAGTACAAGACATTCATGCAGGAGTTTTCCGATATGTACAGGGCTCTGTCAAGAATGACAAATCTTGACCACATAGTTACAGCAAAGGATATTTTCTCAGAAAATAACACAACCTACGTTATTTTAGAGTATGTAGAGGGAGTTTCCCTGAAGAAGTTTCTGCAGACAAATAAGGGCTTTCTTTCGTGGGATCAGGTCAAGAAGCTTTTCGGACCTCTTTTCACAACCCTGTCTATAATCCATAATGCAGGAATTATCCACAGGGGCATATCTCCTGAGAACATTATAGTTACCACTGATTGCGAGCTCAAGCTCACGGGATTCAGTGTAAGCTCGGTCAGAACTGCCGAAACAGGTCTTGCACCTGAGTTTTATTCAGGCTATACTGCTCCAGAGCAGTATAATACTCTTGAATGGCAGGGCACGTGGACTGACGTTTATGCAGTAGCCGCAGTTATATACAGGATACTTACGGGCTGTATGCCTCTTGATGCCTATACCAGAATGAGAAATGATACTATGGCAGAGGCAATTCAGGTGAACCCGAGAATACCTGTGCATATCTCGAACGTTCTCGCAAGAGCTATGAGAGTTCGTGGAGAGGACAGAATACAGACTATTACTGAGTTTGTGTCAGAGCTTTTTGAGCCGAGACAGAACACAAGGATAGAGCACGCCAAGGGCTCGACCCAGACAATACCTATACAGCATACCCCGAAGCAGGTAAGACAAAAGCAGCAGGAGCCGCCTCAGAAGAAGGACGACGGCTCAAAGGCAGCGGCAATCATCGGCTGGGCAGTGCTCGGATTGGTGCTTATAGGCGCTATGTTCCTGCTTTATCAGCTGTTTTCAGGGCCTTCCGAGGAGGAGGATACAACCTCGAAGAAGATAATAGTCGCTGATACCGATTATTCCGAAGAGGAAGACGATTACGCAAGTGATAAAAACCGTGTTACTGCGGCAACCACAGCCTCTATAGATGAGTCGGGAGCTATAATGCCTAAGGTGGTAGGTCTTGAGTATGCTACCGTTCAGAAGCAGCTCGGCGACCAGTTTACTATCAGAGTAAAGTTCTATTATGATGAGAATGAGGTAGGCGGTATCATCAAGGAGCAGTCTATCGAGCCTGATACCTATTATAATCCTGACGAGAAGCCCGAGCTTGAGCTTCTTGTCTGCGGAGGCTCGCCTTATGTTGCAGTTCCTGAGTATGCGGGTATGACAAAGAAGGATTATCTGGAGCTCCTCGATTCGCTCAACATCAAGTATAAGGTAGTAGATGTCGATTCCTATACAGCTCAGGTCGGCTATATCGACAGCACGAGCGTAAAGGTCGGCAATACCGTAAACGTTGAAAAGGGCGATGTGCTCACAGTAAATGTTTCAAAGGCATTCGTAACTAAGAAGAAGACCGAAACTACTACGGAATCCGAAACGGAGACCAAGACCGAAACAAAGACTGAGACCAAAACCGAGACCAAAGCACCCGAGCCCGAAACTCCCGAGCCCGAAACTCCAGAGCCGACTGGAGATGATACTCCTGCTGAAAACGGCGGAGAGGGCGGAGAAGCAGTCTTCAACTGAGCGCGGTAAGCATTACCGAAAACGTTTAATAAAGTATTAAATATAATTCAAAGCCCTTGACATATCAGGGGCTTTGTGTTATGATATATGGGTATAAAAACGATTACGGACATTTTGTCCGACTGGAGGAAATATATTATGGCTAAGACAATTGGCGTTTTGACAAGCGGAGGCGACGCTCCCGGAATGAATGCTGCTGTCAGAGCAGTGTGCAGAGCAGGTCTTGAAAAGGGAATGAAGGTATACGGCATTCTCAGGGGTTATAATGGACTTCTGAAGGGTGATTATATCGACATGACAGCAAGAACTGTATCGGGTATCATTCAGAGAGGCGGTACCTGCCTTTATACAGCAAGATGCCCCGAGTTCAGGGATATTGAGGGCGTTAAGCTCGGCAAGCAGAAGTGCGATGAGCTGGGTCTTGACGGTATCGTAGTTATCGGCGGAGACGGCTCTTTCAGAGGTGCTGCTGACCTTTCGGCACAGGGCGTTCCCTGTATCGGTATTCCCGGAACGATTGACAACGATATTTCTTGTACTGAATATACAATAGGCTATGATACAGCTATGAATACCGCTATGGAGATGATCGACAAGCTGAAGGATACAGCACAGTCACATGACAGATGCTCTGTAGTTGAGGTTATGGGAAGAAATGCAGGATATATTGCTATCAACGTTGCAGCAGCAGTTGGCGCTGAGGCTTGCATTACTCCCGAAAAGCCTTATGACCTTGACCTTATCGCTAAGAATATGCAGAGAGCTATCAAGGCAGGCAAGCAGCACTTCGTAGTAGTTGTAGCTGAGGGTGTAGGCAAGACCGATTACATAACCAAGCAGCTTGCTGACCTTACAGGCATTGAGACAAGAGCAACAGTTCTCGGTCACGTTCAGAGAGGCGGCTCTCCTACAGTAAGAGACAGAGTTATTGCTACAAAGATGGGCTTCCACGCAGTTGAGCTCCTTGAGCAGGGTATTGGCAACAGAGTTGTCGGCATGAAGAACAGCGAGATCTACGATGTAGATATTCAGGAGGCACTCTCCATGAAGAAGCCTTTCGAGGACGAGCTCTACGATATCCTTACAAAGACTGCATTCTGATTATGAGATAATTAAACGCTGTACCGTATGGTGCAGCGTTTTTTGTGTACACAAGGTGAAATTTTGAGAAATTGCTTGCAATCGCTCGGGATTTATAGTATAATAGTAAAGGCAACACCGCACGACCCGCGGCTAGCGCCTCTGCACATCATCTGCCGTGTCAAGCTTGCTTGACGACCCGATTATCCGTCATATTACCCAAATTCTCCCTGACTTGCGTCAGCAAGCCTGCGTCGAATTCAGGCAATCTGACGAAAATCTGGACGGCGCATCTGATGCACATGGGTCGTGCGGTGTTGCCTAAAGTATTTTGAAATACTCGGAAGGAGTCTTATTATGACGACTGTTGGATTTATAGGCGCAGGCAATATGGGCTATGCGATAATGAAGGGCATTAAGGGCTCGGAGAAGAGCAGCGAGGTTTCGCTTTATGCTTTTGACACCTATCAGGAGGCCTGCGTAAGAGCAGAGCAGCTTGGCGCTAAGATAACAGCAGACGCAGCAGAGCTTGTTGGCTCGTGCAGCTATGTGTTCCTTGCTGTGAAGCCTCAGCAGCTTGATGATGTGCTCGAAGCTATAAAGCCTGAGGTTACAAAGAACACTGTCATCATTTCTATCTGTGCAGGAATTACAGATGAGTATATCGCCTCACAGACTGTTGAGGGCGCAAAGGTAGTGCTTGTAATGCCTAACACACCTCTTCTTCTCGGTGAGGGTGCAACTGCACTTTCAAGGTCTGACAGCGTTACTGATGAGGAGTTTAAGTTTGTGTGCGAGATATTCGGCTCGTGCGGTATCTATGCTGTTGTTCCGAAGGATAAAATGAAAGAGATAATCGCAATAAACGGTTCATCACCTGCGTTTATCTATCTG
>CAMMYU010000071.1:0-6266 GCA_946528545.1 uncultured Ruminococcus sp. | reverse complement strand
CTGTCGGTTTCACGGGACTTTTCTTCCCTTAAGGTTTCCCCCCTTGACTCCCCTTCCTCATCCTATCTTTTGCCCGTGAAACCTCAATCGTAGCTCCATTCTTTGTTCGTCATTCGTTCGTCACGTCCGGTGACGTGACTTCCCCTTCTTGACGTGCTAGTTGATAGTGGTCTTGCTTTTATTGCCTCCACCCGTGAGCACCCTGCTTCGCAGGCGCTCGGGTGGGTGATGGGCTTATTAGGGTTGTTGTTTTCCTTTTTTATTTTTCTTTTTTGTTTCTTGTTTCTTGTTTTTGTTATCACTGTCTTGCTCCGCGTTCAAGGCAGGAAAAGCTCCAAGCAAAACTATGACGCGTGGCGGTGCAGGGTTTTCCCTGCCGGCGAGCACCAAGGGCTTGACATAGAATTTTTTGTGTGATATAATAAGTTAGCTAAAAATATAAATGGAGTGAATAATATGCTGAATATCAATGTCGGAGATTCCGTTAAAGACGCACACGGCAAAACCTACAACGTTATTGAAGTTCATGAGCACAATGTTCTTATCCTTGAAGAGGGCAAAGAGTATTGGGAGCGTATCTGCATGGGCAATTTCGATTTCAATGCCTATTTTAAGGAAATGTCTGAGATCATGCCGGGCGGCGGAGAAGCCTTGGACGAGGACGAGGACGAGGATTACTGATTCTTAGCGCCGATGTCAGGTCGGCGCTATTTCTTTTGTAAAAGGGGGGAACGCTGTGAGAAAACGGCTCTTTGAAATAATGGAAATAAACAACCGTGACGATATTCCGAGCACTGTGTTCGATATCGGTCTTGCTGTTGTTATCGTTGTGAATATCATAGCAATGTTCCTTGAAACGTTCTCCTCACTGAATGCTTGTAAGTCGGTGTTCACGATGATCGAGAATGTGACGGTGGTTCTGTTCATAATCGAGTATGTGCTGAGGATATCTACTGCCGACCTTCTCTACCCCGAAAAGCCAAAGCCGAGGGCGGTGCTGTCATTTCTCATATCGTTTGACGGTGTGGTTGAGCTTCTGACTATACTGCCGTTTTTCTATCTGTCGGGCTTTATCGTGTTCAGAATGCTGAGGGTAGTGCGTATTTTCCACCTGTTCAGGATAAACTCTCAGAGCGATTCGTTCAACGTTATCAAGTCAGTCCTTTATGAGAAAAGAAACGCTATAATGTCCTCGGTGTTCATTATTATAATACTGATGCTTGCCTCATCGCTTGGTATCTACAGCGCCGAGCACGATGCTCAGCCCGATGTTTACGAGAACGCCTTCTCGGGTATCTGGTGGAGCGTTTCGGCAATGCTTACGGTCGGCTACGGAGACATCTATCCGATAACGATAGCAGGTCGGATAATGGCGATAATCATAGCCTTCCTCGGAGTGGGCGTTGTGGCAATACCGACAGGTATCATCAGTGCAGGCTTTGTTGAGTACTACAGCCGTGAGCAGAACTCCGACAAGAAGCTTCGTGACATTGAGCGTGTGGGTGAGGTGCTCGTCACCGAGGAAAGCGGTCTTGCAGGACAGACAGCAGGCGACATTAAGAAAGCACACGGCTCAAACGTATACCTTATCCTGCGTGATGATCTGACCCTCATCGCCACAGAGAGCACCAAGGTCGCAGAGGGCGACATACTGATAATCGACTCGGAAAAGGTAGTTAAGAAGAGGAAGAGAAGATAATAGTGCAGCAGGGAAAACCCTGGCAGGGAAAACCCTGCACCAATACGCGTCGTATTTTTGCTTTGACTTTTCAGACCTTGAACGCGGAAATAGTTAGTGCAGGATTAACAAAAACTATCTCGGTATTTTGTGCAGACAAATGTTTTATATTTTAATTTGATAATATTTCAGCAATTGTTGCATTTTTTATGCAACAAATACCCCCTTTCGGAACTATAAATGAAAGGGGGCTTTATTATGCCGAAAAATGAAAACAAAAAATCCTTCATTATCTATTCCGATTGGGAGAGGTACTTCCTTGCCCTTTCCGACCAGCAGGCAGGTATGCTTCTTAAAGCCCTGTTTGCTTTCGTTTCAAGAGATGAGGAAATTGAGCTTGAGCCTATGGCTCAGATGGCTTTTATGTTTATGTCGGATCAGATAATAAGAGATACTCAGAAGTGGGAAGAGGTCTGCGAGAAAAAACGTGTATTAGGAGCAAGAGGCGGAAAAGCCAGAGGAAAAAATATAAATGCTTCAAAAGAAAAGCAAATTGAAGCAGGTGCTTCAAATGAGATGCAAAACGAAGCACGTGCTTCAAAAGAGATGCAAATTGAAGCACGTGCTTCAAATGAGGTGCAAATTGAAGCACGTGCTTCAAATGAAATGCAAAACGAAGCAAATCAAGCTGATACTGTAACTGAGACTGAAACTGTAACTGATACTGTTACTGAGACTGAGACTGACATAAACAGAAAGCAAAGCTCCGCTTTTGCTGCGGGTCTGTCTGTCGGTCTGTCAATGGCGGATATAAGGGCTCTTATTTCAAAATGTGATGAGAGTACCTTTCATCATTATGTAAGAAAGCTTCGCTCGTGGTCTGAAAAGACAGGTAAAAAATGCTCTGACCCTGTCTTTACTATCGGCAAATGGATAGAGGAGGACAAAGCAAAGCAGTTACGATCCCCAAACTATGAAAGCCTGCCAGACAAGCCTTCTTATGACCTCAGCAGCTTTGAGGAATTTGCAGACAGCTTTGATCTCAGCAGATATAAAAAAGATAACCCTAACTGAAGGTGACCGCTTACAGCGATACGCTCCTTTTAATAGTTGACAAATCAAAACATAAGTGCTATAATTAGCACAGGCGTATCGCGAATAACGGTAGGCGGTCAAATCTTCCTCCTGCAAAGGAGGTGAGCATAGGTGTCAGACGTAATTACTTTACTTATCCTGATAACTGATATTGTTGCCCTCGTGGTCAGCATTTGCAATAAAAAAAGATAACCGCCCAAAAAGCCAACAGGGCGGTTATCTAACAAATAACCCTAACTGGAGGTGACCGCTTACAGCGATACGCTCCTTTTATGTGTATATTATACCACTTATCAGAGGTTTTGTCAAGTGTGATCTAAGAATGTAAACTCTGTTTTAAGTTTGTCTGCAATCCTTGACAATGCAGGCTTATTGTGGTATACTTTATTTAGATATGGGACGGATAGTCTGTCCCTGATCTGAATTTTAGAAAAAGGAGTTTTTAAGTTATGGATTACTTGGAAATTGAAAAGGTAGTCGGACGTGAAATTCTCGACTCCAGAGGAAACCCCACAGTTGAGGCTGAGGTTTATCTTGCTGACGGTACTGTAGCAAGAGGTACTGCTCCTTCGGGCGCATCTACAGGTGAGTTCGAGGCTCTTGAGCTTCGTGACGGCGGTGAGCGTTATCTTGGTAAGGGCGTTCAGAAGGCTGTTGAGAACATCAACACTGTTATCGCTGACACTATCGTTGGTATGGACGCTTCCGATATCTACGCTGTAGATAAGGCTATGATCGAGGCTGACGGCACTAAGGATAAGTCTAAGCTCGGCGCAAACGCTATCCTCGCAGTTTCTATCGCAACAGCAAGAGCTGCTGCAACCTCTCTTGATATACCGCTTTACAGATTCCTGGGCGGAATTGCAGGAACTAAGCTTCCTGTACCTATGATGAACATCCTCAACGGCGGTGCTCACGCTGACAGCGCTGTTGATACTCAGGAGTTCATGATTATGCCTGTCGGAGCACCTTCCTTCAAAGAGGGTCTCAGATGGTGTGCTGAGGTGTTCCACAACCTCAAGGCTCTGCTCAAGAAGATGGGCGACGTTACAGCTGTAGGCGACGAGGGCGGCTTCGCTCCTAACAGCCTGAAGAGCGACGAAGAGGCTATCGAGAAGATCCTCGAGGCTATCAAGGCTGCAGGCTTTGAGCCCGGAAAGGACTTCATGATCGCTATGGACGCAGCTTCCTCTGAGTGGAAGAGCGAAAAGGGCAAGGGCTTCTACAAGCAGCCTAAGTCAGGCAAGGAGTTTACTTCTGATGAGCTTATCGCTCACTGGGAGGCACTTGTTGACAAGTATCCTATCATCTCCATCGAGGACGGCCTTGATGAAGAGGACTGGGACGGCTGGGTAAAGATGACCAAGCAGATCGGTAACAAGGTACAGCTCGTAGGCGACGACCTGTTCGTTACAAATACAGAGAGACTTGCAAAGGGTATCAAGCTTGGCGCTGCTAACTCTATCCTTATCAAGCTCAACCAGATCGGTTCCGTATCTGAGACTCTTGAGGCTATCAAGATGGCTCACAAGGCTGGCTACACAGCAATTTCTTCCCACAGATCGGGCGAGACTGCTGACACCACAATTGCTGACCTCGCAGTAGCACTCAACACCTGCCAGATCAAGACAGGTGCTCCTTCAAGATCTGAGCGTGTAGCTAAGTACAACCAGCTCCTCAGAATTGAAGAGCAGCTTGGCGCAGCAGCTGATTATCCTCAGATGGGCGCATTCAACGTAAAGAAATAATTTCACATTTGTGAGATAAATCAGACCGCAGGCATTAAGTCTGCGGTCTTTTTATACTTTTGCAGCAAAAAGCCCCCGATCGCTCGGGGGCTTTATGACTTTATTCAGCCTTTGCTTCTTCAGTCTTGACCAACTGGATGATTGCCATCTCTGCGGCGTCGCCTCTTCTTGGGCCGATCCTTACGATCTGTGTATAACCGCCGTTTCTTCCATTATAGGAAGGTGCAATATCATCAAAAAGCTTCTTAGCAACAGATTCCTTAGTTACATAAGCGAATACCTGTCTCTTGGAATGAAGGTCGCCTGCCTTGCCGAGAGTGATCATTTTCTCGGTCATAGCTGCTACTTCCTTAGCTCTTGTTACAGTTGTTTCAATCTTACCGTTTTCGAGAAGATATGTGACCATAGCTCTGAGCATTGCTTTTCTCTGGTCGCTTGTTCTTCCCAGCTTTCTTGTGCCTGGCATAGATTTTCACTCCTTATTCTTTAGTTATCTTCCTCTGAATTAAGCTCGTAGCCTAATGAATGAAGCTTCTCCCTGACCTCGTCAAATGACTTCTTGCCAAGGTTTCTTACCTTCATCATCTCTTCAGCGGACTTCTCGATCAAGTCATTGACCGTGTTAATTCCTGCACGCTTCAAGCAGTTGAACGAACGCACGGATAAGTCAAGTTCCTCAATGGTCATCTCCAGGATCTTTTCTTTACCCTTTTCGTCTTTTTCAACCATGATCTCAACTACATTTGTCTCTTCTGACAGATCTACGAAGAGATTAAGATGCTCGTTGAGGAGTTTGGCTGCCATTGATACAGCTTCCTTTGCGGAGATAGTACCGTCGGTCCATACCTCCAGAGTAAGCTTATCAAAGTCGGTGATCTGACCTACACGGGTATTGTCAACAGTGTAGTTCACCTTCAGTACCGGCGTATAAATACTGTCCACAGCGATGACACCTATCGGTGCATTAGGCATTAAGGACTTGTTCTTCTCAGCGGATACATAGCCTCTGCCTCTGTCAACAACGATTTCCATATAGAGCTTTGCTCCGGGACCCAGTGTTGCGATGTGCATATCAGGCACAAGGATATCGACCTCAGAATCGGTCTTGATATCGCCTGCTGTTACAACGCACTCGCCCTCGGCCTCGACATATATGGTCTTAGGGCCTTCGCCGTAAAGCTTAGCAGTTAATCCCTTGAGGTTAAGAATGATCTCGGTTACGTCTTCCTTTACCCCGGGGATAGTTGATAGTTCGTGGTGTACACCGTCGATCTTAACAGATGTAACGGCAACACCCGGCAAAGAGGAGAGCAGTACACGTCTCAGACTGTTTCCGAGAGTTATACCATAGCCACGCTCCAGAGGCTCGAGAACGAATCTTCCGTAAGTTCCGTTGCTTGTAAGCTCGGCTGTTTCGATTTCTGGCTTTTCTATTTTCTCAAGCATTTAAAACCCTCCTGTTTTATCTCGATTGTTACTGTTGTAATGCCTATCCAAAACATATCAAGGATATCTCTGCCGCACGAAGCGACCCGATGAGCCGTCTTCGTACCCAGAGAACAACTATCAATTATTTAGAATACAGCTCGACGATGAGGTGTTCCTCGATATCGTAGTCAAGGTCTTCCTTGTTAGGCATACGAACGACCTTGGCACTCTGAACGTCCTTATTTACGTCAAGCCATGTAGGAGTTACTCTGCCTGCTGTAGCTTCGATGATCTGCTTGAACTTCTCGCTCTTCTTG
>CAMMYU010000070.1:0-3646 GCA_946528545.1 uncultured Ruminococcus sp. | reverse complement strand
TGCGTCAGCAAGCCTGCGTCGAATTTAGGCAATCTGACGAAAATCTGGACGGCGCATCTGATGCACAGGGGTCGTGCGGTGTTGCCTTTAGCAAATATAATACCCTCGGAAGCGTCATAGCTTCCGAGGGTGTTTTTTATCTCATTGCAGTAACAGGTCCTCTCTGAACAGGCTGTTTTCTCAGCTTTTTATACTCTGCTTTATAGAGCTTATATGCCTTCTGCCACTCTTCATCTGTCGGCTCATGTCCGCCGAAGCAAGTGTACTCAAAGAGCTCAACAAGGTAGGTCAGGTCTGCCTCACGACGGCTTCGCATGAAGTCTAAAAGCTCATGCGGAGTGTAACCCGACAGGTCAGTTCCCGACGATGATGACAACAGCTTCAGTGCCCTTCTGTAAAGGCTGAGGACACGGTCGGTGTTGCTTCTGAAATGCAGTGCAAGCCTGTATGCCCTTTCAATTATCCTGTCAAGGAGCAGAACAAATATGATGACTGCAATTACTGCAAGCACGATTGCTATCCTGCCGAAATATGCAAGTATGCCTGCTATATCAAATCCGCCGTCATCGTCTGCGCCTGCATTCTGATAGCTTGATATAGTCGGGTCAAAGGTGACCCAGCCAAAGCCTGCTATATAAACCTCGACCCATGCGTGAGCATTACTGTCACGGACAATAAACTCGCCGTCATTGTTTTTCTCATAAGCGGCAAAGCCCTCAACATACCTTGCAGGAAGACCGATGATCCTTGCCATTATTGTCATTGAGGTCGCATAGCTGGTGCAGCTTCCTCGCTTTGACTCAAAAAGAAAGTAATCTATCGACTCATCTTCGGGTACATACTCCTTATCATAGCGGAAGCCGTTTTTCTCGAAATAGTCAACAAATGCCTGAGCTTTCTCATAGTCTGTGGTCTTGCCTTCGACTATGCTCTCTGCAAGCTGAGTCATACGGTCGCTGGGATAATACCCGGAGAGATCGGTATATCTGCTGCGGATAAGAAGAATATTCGTATAGAATGAATCTCTTAAATCATCATTCAGCGATGCGTTATCTGCGATATTCTCAAAATCATCATAGCTCATCGAAAGCTTTTGAGCTGCACGCCTTATACTCTGATTTTCGGGATAGAATTCTATTGTTGTGTTAAGCTCGGGCGCCTCCTGCTGCTGATAAAGTGCCTCGGGGAACACCTCGCCGTGTGTTATCCTGTTATAATCCTGAAGCAAAGAAGAATTTACAGTTATAGGAACAGGCAGATACCTCGGAGAAAAATCATTCAGTGTTGAATAAGTCATTCTTTCTGTCTCCGAGAAAAGATCTTCAGAATAATCCTCAGGGTCAAGCCCTAAGTACTCATATTTTCCTGTATCGGCAAGCTCCTTCATAGTATTGTAAACAACTATAGGCGAGTTCGCTTCGTTCTCTCTGTAGTCAACATCAGAGGTATCATAATTGTACTCGTCATACTTCATCTCCCAGCGTTCGTCTTTTCTTAAAGTATCGTAGCCCTGATTGCGCAGATAGTACACCATTCCATTATCGCTGGTTGTAAACCTGAACAGCTCAACACCCTCGTCATCTCCGCCGAAACGAAGCGAAGAGGTATCATTCAGAGCATCATAGTTTGAGATACTGTTTCTGAGATTAAGGTCAAAGTAGGTTTTATCGGCTTCCAGTCTGGACATTGCGTCTGTCTCGGGAAGAAACATAGTTACTGCTCCGACCACAGCCACAAACAATGCAAGCGCCGCCGCATACTGCCTGTTTATTACTACACGTCCCTTGTTCTCAGAGGTAATAAGCCTTGAATGTACCATCAATGCCATAAACACGGTTATCATTACGGTAAGATCAAAGGCGGGAATTACGTCTGCCCTTTTTGCATACATAAAAAGCGGAAACAGCATCGCAAGCAGTGTTCCCGATGCACGGTAGCGTATTATCGTAAAGTAGTAAATAATTGATGTCAGGAAAAAGGTCATGAAAATTAACGTGCCATGAAAATAATCATCTATATGACCTATAGTCTGAACGTCAACATAGAACCAGTCCTCAAAGGAAGTTCTTGAGCTTTGATAGCCCGACGCCATCATTCGCCCGAAAATGAATACCACACCCACAAACATTGCCAGATACACTATGCCTCTGACCACTTTATGCTTTTTAAGCCATTCAAACAATGCAAATACAGCGCATACTGCCGTCAGGCATATTAAAGAGTACTCTGTGACATCTTCAGGCATAAAAGCGGCAATTATAAGCCTGATTATTACCATAGTATAGGTTATCGGCAGAGCATACCTGGAAGCAATCTCCATAAGTATTTTTCTTGCCTTTTCCATATATGCTCACCTCCGTTTTAACCGAGTCTTTCAAATTCCAAGTTTTCATCAACGTGCCATACGTTCTCGGCGACCTTTTCTATGCCGCTGTTTTTTGTAAATACAAACGAGCCTCTGACTTTTTCAAGCAGATACTGAAGCTCTCCCTGCATATCTGCCATACACGATGAAAAGCAGATAGGCTGTGTCTTTGAGGTCATATCCCCATAGCCGAAGCGGTTCTCGGGAGCTAAGCCCTGTACTGCGGCAAGGTCCTCCTGAAGAAGGTGTATGTCGCCGTACTGCTTTATCTCCGCCTTGCGCCACTCACCGCCTATATTGTAGTTAAATTCACTTTCAAAGCCCTGTCTCACAAGCATATCGAGCATTGCAAGTGCGGCTTCTACGATATTGTCTACGTTTTTCATATATGTGCCGTTATACAGGTTTCCCATAGGTATATCAAGCATGAATATCTGGCTTGAAGCGGACACCTTTTCATCAAGCCTTACCAGAAGCTCATCTTTTTTGGTTGAAAGCTTCCAGTTTATCCGCTTGAGCGAATCGCCGGGGATATACTCTCTGTGCTCAAAGCCCGGGAAGCCTGTTGGGGTCAGAGAGGTCTCGTTAGTTTCGCTCTCGGTATCCTCGTCATAGGCTGAGTTTTCAGCAGTGGCACGGAGAATTTCCCTCTGAGTGCCTGTTTCGGGAATATCGGGAAGAACTTTTATAAGTGCGGCGCTTGGCGGAATACGTCCTGTTATGTCAGTATCCTTGATACCAAGATAATCATGCACTGTAAATGCCTTTACTGTCACCGCCCCGAGGCCGCAATACACTGCCTCAACAGGTATTTTTATAACTGTCGGCGCTTTTGACATGACCAACGCACGAATCTGTGTCTCGCCTATAATTTTCAGATTGTCTGTTGCTTCAAGCGTTATCTCAGCCATTGCTGTCGGCAGAGGAAATATTGACGAGCTGAGCTCCAGTTCAACTTCAAAGTGCTCTTTTTTTGCGGCAATCTCCGAAACTGCTCTTATACAGCATTTCATTTTTCTCTGGGAAAGGAAGTAAATGAGTGTTGAAAGCAGAAAACCAAGGGTAAGAAGCTCCAGCAGAAGCAGACCGCCCGATGCATTTATAAAATATGCCACAAACACGGCTATCATTCCGCAGGCCAGATAACCAAATGCGTTTTTCATCTGCTTTCCTCCTTTCCTGATTTTTTAGGGCAACACCGCACGACCTCTGTGCATCAGATGCGCCGTCCAGATTTTCGTCAGATTGCCTAAATTCGACGCAGGCTTGCTGACGCAAGTC
>CAMMYU010000069.1:0-11641 GCA_946528545.1 uncultured Ruminococcus sp. | reverse complement strand
CCCGCAAGCCGCTATCGTCCGGCTTGGCGAACTCTTTTTCTAATCCCTTGGCAGGCTCTATTCATTAGCTTGTTTTTTTCTTGCACTATTTTTCTTTGCGGTCAAGGCATGATAAACTTTAAGCAAATGTACGTCGCGATGGCGGTGCAGGTTTTTCCCTGCCGAACTCTTTTCTTAACTCCTTGGCATTCTCTTATAAATAGCTTATAAATCATCGGAGACGCCGATACCTTACCTATTCCCTGTTCCCTTTTACCTAAAAAAAGAACCGCCCGTGAGTGGTCTCGCTCACGGGCAGTCTCCTGCTCTGCACCTTAAACGTCATCTGCCGATATCGTATGCACAACGTTCTCAGTGCGAATGGGGGCTTATTTAAGGCATAAGACATTATTTCTCATTTTCGCTGTAGCCTGCTCTCATCTCATATACGGCTTCATCGGTATCAGCATCATAGATGATCACTCTGTATGCATCGTTCGGGTTATCTGTATCCATTCTGTATTCTATCTTATCAAACGGCAGACTAAAGTATATATTTGTGATACCTTCACCTGTATGCGTTCCGCAGCCTGCATCACCCGGGGTATCGTCACCGTTGTCATAAACAATGAGATAGTATTCCTTTCCGTTCGCATTGAACGGTATCTTTGAATCATAGAAGTTATCGGTCCTGAACTTCGCTTCAAACGGCATAGCAATAGCAAAGGTAACATTTCTTGCTACTGTCGGCTTTTCGACCGACAACGCCAGAGGATCATCATCTGTATAACAGATAAGCTCTGACGTATAGCCCGTTGCTATATCAAGGAAATACCATTCCTCCTGCGTCATATTCTCAATGCTCTTATCATATTGCTTTTCATACTGCTCTTTGATGTTGCGGTAAAGCTGATTGGGCTCTTCCTCAAAGAGAACTACAGCAGCCTCGGCATAGGCATTGTTTTGTATCATATACTCACCTGTCGGCAAACGATCCAGACTGTAGTTAGCTATCGCCGCTTCAATGACAGTTCCGCTCTGACAGTAATCTGCTGTCGGGTGGAAAACACTGTCTGTATTCTCATAGGTGAAATTCTTGCAGTCGCCCTTGAAGTTCAGCGTTATAACATCGCCCGTGTTCGGCTTTTTGTAGTCACCGTCAAGTGCAAGCATAATGCTGGAGGTTGTGTCCGTCTTGATAACGGTTCCCCTCACTATATGGGAGAGTGGAATAAACTCCCTCAGCTTTGCCATAGCCTGCTTTTCTCCGACATATACTCTCTCCTTCGGTTTGCTGTCTGCTTTCTCCTGTTCTGATCCTGTATCCTTCCAGCGTGAATATTTATCCACAGTGCTTGCCGCTGCCATAGGCTCATCGTGGCTGCTGTCATCTTTATCGAGCTTTGATATGCGGTTCATTGTAAATATCCAGCCGCCCAGAAGCACTATTGCCAGCACCGCAGCGACAACTCCCATAGTCTTCGGAGTTTTCACCTTAACACGCTCTGTCTTTGTATGTGCGAGTGCGTTCTGCTTCCAGCTATCGGGTGTTTTTATAAGGTCAAAGCTGTTTTTTATATCCATTTTGCATCCTCCTTTCAGAGTATATCCTTCAGCTTTTGCCGAGCTCTTCTCAGCCGTGTTTTCACAGTGTTCTCCCCGATAAGGAGCGCCTGTGCTATCTCCGTGACAGACATATCCTCATAATAATAAAGGTATATCACATCACGGTACTTCGGGCTGAGCGACCAGACAGCATCAAGAGTTTCAATTCCGGACTTGTCCTCTGCTGCTATCTCCAGCTCGTCAAGGCTGACAGTCGTTCTTCTGAGCCTTTTTCTCATAAGGCTGTGACACTCATTCAGACAGACCCTTATAAGCCATGCCTTCGGGCTGTCAACAACACCCCTGCCCAGTGCCTCATAAAGCTTGAAGAACGTATTCTGATAACAATCCTCCGCATCCCATACGCTTGCCGAGTGCATCACGCAGAGCCTTGTCACCATATCGGAATATTTCTCCACAAGCTTTGTGTAGTACATCTCTGCCGAGAGGTCTTTTTCCGTGCTCTGCATTTTCTCACTCCTGTCATCGGGATTTCGGGGACTTCTATAATATAAGACGCCCGAGAACACAAAAAAGTTTCAAAAAAATCCCGACCCACCTAAAAAAGTGAGTCGGGAAAAAGGACTTAGATAAACGGATCAGTCAGTGGATGAGGCATAGTCTCATTCTTAACTACCTGAACGTTGTTGTAAACGTCCATACCTGTACCTGCAGGGATAAGCTTACCGATGATAACATTCTCTTTAAGACCGAGAAGCTTATCAGTCTTTCCTCTGATAGCAGCGTCGGTAAGAGCCTTAGTGGTCTCCTGGAACGAAGCTGCCGACAGGAACGAATCAGAGTAGCTTGCAGCCTTTGTGATACCCTGAAGCACAGGGCTTGTAACGATGAGCTTAGCGCTCTCGTCGCCTGCATCGATCTGCTTCTGAATTTCTTCATTAAGTCTTGCGATTTCAGCTCTCTCAACGAGCGCACCGGGCAGCAGGTAGCTTGAACCGGCGTCCTCTACCTTTACCTTTCTCATCATCTGTCTGATGATAACCTCGATATGCTTATCGTTGATGTCAACACCCTGCTGACCGTAAACCTTCTGAACCTCGGTAACGATGTAGTTCTGAACAGCCTTTACACCGTTTACAGCCAGAATATCAGCAGGATTGATAGAGCCCTCAGTCAGCGGATCTCCGGCCTTCACTGTCTGACCCTCACGCACCTTGATCTTGTAGCCGTAAGGAATTGTGTAGCTCTCCTGCTCGGGATTCTCGGTATCCTCGCTTGTAACGGTAACCTGCTTGGTCTTCTTGACCTCTTCTATGCGGACAATACCGCCGATCTTTGTGATGATAGCAGCACCCTTAGGTCTTCTGCTCTCGAAAAGCTCCTCAACACGGGGAAGACCCTGTGTAATATCCTCACCCGATGCAACTCCTCCTGTATGGAAGGTTCTCATCGTAAGCTGGGTACCAGGCTCACCGATGGACTGAGCAGAGATAACTCCGACTGTCTCACCGACCTGAACAAGGTTGCCGTTTGCAAGGTTAGCACCGTAGCACTTAGCGCATACACCGTAAGGTGCATTACACTGCAGTACCGAACGGATAGCGATAGAGCTCTTGCCCTGCTCCTCAAGTGCCTCAACAATTCTCTCAGCGTCATGCTGATTGATAAGCTTAGACTTGGAGCAGATATTCTCACCTGTCTTAGGATCCTTAAGGTCCTCAACAAGGAATCTTCCGATAAGTCTCTGCTCGAAATGCTCGATAATTTCGTTTCCGTTTTTAAGCTCGAACACATCAATACCCGACTTAGTTCCGCAGTCTTCCATTCTGATGATAACGTCCTGAGAAACGTCAACAAGACGTCTGGTAAGGTAACCCGAGTCAGCGGTTCTGAGCGCTGTATCGGCCAGACCCTTACGGGCACCACGGGATGCGATAAAGTATTCCAGAATGTTAAGACCTTCACGGTAGTTAGCTCTGATAGGCATCTCAATTGTAGCACCCGAGGTATTAGCGATAAGTCCTCTCATACCTGCGAGCTGTCTGATCTGCGAGATCGAACCACGGGCTCCCGAATCAGCCATCATGTTGATCGGGTTATACGGGTCAAAGTTCTCTTTCAGAGCATCTGTAACTTCGTTTGTAGCCTTGTCCCATACGTCGATGAACTTTCTGGATTTCTCTTCTCTTGACAGATAACCTCTCTTATACTGCTTGTCGAGCTTATCTACCATAGCATCAGCTCTTGCGAGGATATCCTTCTTAGCCTCAGGGATAGTAGCATCACACACAGCAACAGTGATAGCCGACTTGGTCGAATATCTGTAGCCAAGGCTCTTGATGTCATCAAGCACCTCAGAGGTCTTTGTAGTGCCGTGCTTCTGGATACATCTGTCGATGATGTTTGAGAGCTCGCCCTTCTTAACAAGGAAGGAGATCTCCAGCTCGAACTGCTGTTCAGACTTTGTTCTGTCAACAAATCCGAGATCCTGAGGAATAATAGCGTTAAATATCAGTCTTCCGACAGTAGCATCAATAATCTTTGATACCTGCTTGTCGCCGATCTGTCTTGTAATTCTGACCTTGATAGCCGAGTGCAGAGATACGAGCTTCTGGTCATAAGCCATAATAGCCTCGTTTACATCTCTGAACACCTTGCCCTCGCCCGGCTCTCCGTCTTTCTTGAGTGTCAGGTAGTACGAGCCAAGTATCATATCCTGAGTAGGAACAGCCACAGGGCGTCCGTCGGCAGGCTTCAGAAGGTTATTAGCCGCAAGCATGAGGAATCTTGCCTCAGCCTGAGCCTCTGCCGAGATAGGCAGATGCACAGCCATCTGGTCTCCGTCGAAGTCAGCGTTGAAGGCTGTACATACCAGCGGGTGAAGCTTGATAGCTCTGCCCTCTACGAGTATCGGCTCAAATGCCTGAATACCGAGTCTGTGAAGTGTAGGCGCACGGTTGAGCATTACGGGGTGATTCTTGATAACATTTTCAAGAGCGTCCCAGACGCCGTCCTCTGCTCTGTCTACTTTCTTTCTTGCAGACTTGATGTTTATCTGGGGATCAGTATCAACGAGTCTCTTCATAACGAAGGGCTTGAAGAGCTCAAGTGCCATCTCCTTAGGCAGACCGCACTGATACATTTTAAGCTCAGGACCTACGACGATAACCGAACGTCCCGAATAGTCAACACGCTTACCGAGCAGGTTCTGACGGAAACGTCCCTGCTTACCTTTAAGCATATCGGACAGAGACTTGAACGCTCTGTTATTAGGACCTGTAACAGGTCTGCCGTGTCTGCCGTTGTCGATAAGAGCGTCAACAGCTTCCTGGAGCATTCTCTTCTCGTTTCTTACGATAATGTCAGGAGCTTCAAGCTCAAGCATTCTCTTCAGTCTGTTATTTCTGTTAATGACTCTTCTGTAAAGGTCATTAAGGTCACTTGTAGCATATCTTCCGCCGTCGAGCATAACCATAGGTCTGATATCGGGCGGGATAACGGGAACAACGTCGAGTATCATCCACTCAGGGCGGTTGCCCGAGGTCCTGAACGCTTCAACGATCTCAAGTCTCTTGAGAAGCTTTATCCTCTTCTGGCTTGAGGGCATATCAGCAAGCTCAGCCTTGAGCTCATTTGAGAGCTTTTCAAGGTCGATCTCTTTAAGGAGCTCCTTGATAGCCTCAGCGCCCATGCCTGCCTTGAAGTCTTCCTCGTCATACTTTTCAAGCATTTCGGAGTATTCCTTCTCAGTCAGTATCTGACCCTTCATAAGCTCAGTCTTGCCGGGGTCGATAACGATATACTTTGTGAAGTAAAGAACCTCTTCAAGTCTCTTTGAGGTGATCTCCAGCATCTGACCTATCCTTGACGGAGTAGTCTTGAAATACCAGATATGCGACACAGGTGCGGCAAGCTCAATGTGACCCATTCTCTCACGGCGCACCTTGGCTCTTGTTACCTCAACTCCGCACTTCTCGCAGACCTTGCCCTTGAAGCGGATCTTCTTATACTTACCGCAGTGACACTCCCAGTCCTTTGACGGTCCGAAAATCTTTTCGCAGAAAAGACCGTCCTTTTCAGGCTTCTGTGTGCGGTAATTTATGGTCTCAGGTCTTGTTACCACGCCGTATGACCACTCACGGATCATTTCAGGTGATGCAAGGCCTATCTTAATTGATGCAAATTCATTGAATTCCAACAGCAGTACCCTCTTCCTGTTATATTGTCGGTTAAAATCTTACTTATTCGTCGAGCAGATCAATACTATCGTCAATGCCGTCAGAGCCGCCGAGATCAAGCTCGGAAACTCCGTCCTCGTCCTCAGCCATAAAGCCCTCGTCGAGGTCTCCGTCATCTACGCTGAAGTCGATCTTCTCCTCTTCCATAGCAGGCTGAGGAATAAAATCGTCATCGTCATCGAAGGTCTGCTTGAGGTCGATCTCCTCATTATTAATGTTGAGCACTCTGATATCGAGACCCAGTGACTGGAGCTCCTTGACAAGCACTCTGAACGCCTCAGGGATACCGGGCTTCGGAACGTTCTGACCCTTAACGATAGCCTCGTATGTCTTAACACGGCCTACAGTATCGTCTGACTTGACAGTCAGGATCTCCTGAAGTGTGTAAGCAGCACCGTAAGCCTCAAGAGCCCAGACCTCCATCTCACCGAATCTCTGGCCGCCGAACTGAGCTTTACCGCCGAGAGGCTGCTGAGTAACCAGTGAATAAGGTCCAACGGAACGTGCATGGATCTTATCGTCAACAAGGTGGTGGAGCTTGAGGTAATACATATAGCCGACCGTAACCTTGTTATCGAACTTCTCGCCTGTTCTTCCGTCATATACAGTGAACTTTCCGTCCTCGCTCATGGAGATAGCATTCGGGTTGATTACCTCGTCCATAGTTCCGAGGGTGAACGGATCGTCTTTATGCTCTAAATAGTTCTGCTGTGCCATTCTGAAGCACTCACGGATATCAGCCTCGTGAGCACCGTCGAATACAGGAGTCATTATCTTCCAGCCAAGTGCCTTTGCAGCCATACCAAGGTGAACCTCAAGCACCTGACCGATATTCATACGTGAAGGTACGCCCAGAGGGTTAAGGCAGATATCGAGAGGAGTTCCGTCCTCGAGGAACGGCATATCCTCCTGAGGGAGTATGCGTGAAACGACACCCTTGTTTCCGTGACGTCCTGCCATTTTGTCTCCGACAGAGATCTTTCTCTTCTGAGCAATATAGCATCTTACAAGCTGATTTACACCGGGAGCAAGCTCCTCGCTGTTTTCTCTTGTAAACACCTTAACGTCAATAATTGTACCTGCTTCGCCGTGAGGCACTTTAAGGGAGTTATCCCTTACCTCTCTTGCCTTCTCACCGAAGATAGCTCTCAGCAGTCTCTCCTCAGCGGTAAGCTCGGTCTCTCCCTTAGGTGTAACCTTACCAACGAGAATATCGCCTGAACGAACCTCAGCACCGATTCTGATAATACCGTCTTCGTCAAGGTCCTTCAGAGCTTCCTCACCTACGTTCGGAATATCTCTTGTAATCTCCTCAGGTCCGAGTTTTGTATCTCTTGCCTCAGTCTCGTATTCTTCAATATGAATAGATGTGTACTTATCCTGCTTTACAAGGTTTTCGTTCAGAAGAACGGCGTCCTCGTAGTTGTAGCCTTCCCATGTCATGAAGCCGATAAGGGCGTTCTTACCGAGGGAGAGCTCTCCGTTTGCAGTAGCAGGGCCGTCACCGATGATCTGGTGAGCCTCAACTCTTTCGCCCTTCTCGACGATAGGTCTCTGGTTTGTGCAAGTACCTGCATTTGATCTCTTGAACTTAGTCAGCTCATAGGTCCTGAGTGAGCCGCTGTCCTCACGGATAACGATCTTGTCGGCATCGACGTTCTCAACGATACCGCCTTCCTTGGCAACTACAGCAACACCCGAATCCAGACAAGCCTTATACTCCATACCTGTACCTACGATAGGGGACTCTGTTTTAAGGAGAGGCACAGCCTGTCTCTGCATGTTAGAGCCCATCAGCGCACGGTTAGCGTCATCGTTCTCAAGGAACGGAATACAAGCCGTAGCGACAGACACTACCATCTTAGGAGATACATCCATAAAGTCGATTCTCTCTCTTTCGATCTCAAGAATCTGATCTCTGTATCTTCCGTTTACCTTAGCTCTTGCAAACTTGTTATCCTCAGTCAGAGGCTCATTTGCCTGAGCTACCATATAGTTATCCTCGACATCGGCAGTCATGTAAACTACCTCGTCGGTAACGACTCCCGTCTTCTTGTCAACTCTTCTGTAAGGAGCTTCAATAAAGCCGTACTGATTAATTCTTGCGAAAGAAGCAAGATAGGAGATAAGTCCGATGTTAGGTCCTTCAGGAGTCTCGATCGGGCACATTCTTCCGTAGTGAGTATAGTGAACGTCACGAACCTCAAATCCTGCACGGTCTCTTGAAAGACCTCCGGGTCCGAGGGCTGAAAGACGTCTCTTGTGAGTAAGCTCAGCCAGAGGGTTATTCTGATCCATGAACTGCGACAAAGGAGACGATCCGAAGAACTCTCTGATAGCGGCAGTGATAGGTCTGATATTAATAAGAGCAGTAGGAGTGATTACCTCAGTACCCTGAGTCTGAATGTTCATTCTCTCACGGACAACTCTTTCCATTCTTGTGAAGCCTATCCTGAACTGATTCTGGAGAAGCTCACCTACAGAACGGATACGTCTGTTTCCGAGGTGGTCGATATCATCAACAGTGCCGACGCCCTCACAAAGATTAAGGAAGTAAGAAACAGTAGCCACAATATCATCAATTGTGATATGCTTAGGAACGAGCTCATCAGCTCTTTCTCTTACAGCGTCCTTTATCTCTTCCTCATTCTCGGCATTCTCAAGAATATCCTTCAGAACGGCAAAGGAAACCTTCTCGTTTACTCCGTACTCGGAAGCGTCAAAGTCGATAAAGTTTTCAATATCGACCATTCCGTTGCCGATGATCTTGACCTCAACGTCCTCAAGCTTAGTGATAGCCTCACCTGCAGCAGAGGTCATGTGCTCCTTGACCTCAACCTTGACGTATGCTTCCATAACGCCCTTGTTCTCGATCTCCATAGCACGGTCGAAGTTGATAAGCTCGCCCTCGGCAGCTAAAATCTCACCTGTCATAGGATCAGCGATCGGGCGTGACAGTCTGTGCCCCGAAAGTCTTGAGCCTATGCCCAGCTTCTTATTATACTTATATCTTCCGAATCTTGAAAGGTCATATCTCTTTGCATCAAAGAACAGATTGTTAAGGTGTGTCACAGAGGACTCAACTGTAGGAGGCTCACCCGGACGAAGCTTTCTGTAAACCTCAAGCAGAGCCTCTTCCTTATTAGCAGTCTGATCCTTCTGCATGATAGTCTGGGTCAGTCTCTCATCAGGTCCGAATACCTCTTCGATCTCCTCGTTAGTGCCGATTCCGAGAGCTCTGATAAATGTAGTAAGCGGTATCTTTCTGTTCTTGTCTATTCTTACATAAACAACATCGTTGGAGTCCATCTCATACTCAAGCCATGCGCCCCTGTTAGGGATAACAGTGGTCTTGAACAGATCCTTACCTGTCTTGTCCTTGTCGAAGTCATAGTAAACTCCCGGCGAACGAACAAGCTGAGATACGATAACACGCTCAGCACCGTTGATGACAAAGGTTCCGCTGTCGGTCATCTTCGGGATATCTCCCATGTAGACCTCGGACTCCTTGATCTCACCTGTCTCCGTGTTATTGAGCCTTGCCGTTACTCTGAGCGGTACAGCATAAGTCACGTCTCTTGACTTGCACTCCGCAACAGAATACTTTGCCTCTTCGTCGAACCTGTATCCGACAAAAGTAAGCTCCAGATTTCCGTTGTAGTCGGTAATCGTGGATATGTCTCTGAAGACTTCCTTCAGACCTTCGTCGAGGAACCATTGATAAGAATTCTTCTGCACCTCAATAAGGTTTGGCATCTCCAGAACCTCATTGATCTTTGCAAAGCTTTTTCTGGTATTCTTACCAAGCTTCACGTCCTTGACATTCACCATAGGCTTGATCACTCCTTGAATATATTTGACCGCATCATTTTCCCCTTTATATAAGGTGTCGAAGACTGCCTTATCCGTAAAAAGGGGCATAAAACGCTATTATGATACATTATAAAATTATACGCTTATTTCAAGCCTTTGTCAAGGATTTTTCATCACTTGAAAGTCCCTTAAATCAAATTTCTACGATTTAGCCAAAAATCACCGGTTTTCAAGTCGAAAGTTCTACTATTACCATTCTGTTAGCGTTTCGTAACTTTTTATTTAACCCAATATTAAGATTGTAACATTCTGGAAATTGCAGCAATCCCTTTCCAAAGCTGGATTTCCGGAAAGAAAATATATCAAAAAATCTCGTCATTTTTTACAAAAAAGCTTGAATATCAGAGCATAATATGTTATAATCAGTATAGCTGTAAAAAGATATATTTCAAGGAGGATAACTATGAACTGCACACATTTCAGAAGCTTCTACCCTTCTGCCGACGGAGTTCACAATATTGCTTACTATGTTCGCTTCCCGATAGGCGAGGTAAGGGGCATTGTTCAGATCGTTCACGGAATGTGCGAATATTTTGAAAGATACGATAATTTTGCTGAGTATCTCACAGGACTGGGCTTTCTTGTCTGCGGAAATGACCACCTCGGTCACGGACAGAGCGTTGACAGCGAAGATGATTACGGCTACTTCTCGCCCGAAAATGGCTGGGAGAACTGCGTCAGCGATATGTACAAGCTCACAAGCATAATGAAAAAATCATATCCCGATGTGCCGTACTTTATGTTCTGCCACAGTATGGGAAGCTTCCTGGGCAGAGCTTATGCAGTAAAGCACAGAAAGACCCTGGACGGCATTATTATCTGCGGTACAGGCTCGGGAGTTGCCGGCACGCCTGCTCTGCTGACGGCATCAGCCTCAATGAAGAAAATCAAGGGCGAACGCCACAGGAGCAAAACGCTCACCATGCTAGCCTTCGGTCAGTACAACAGCAGGATAGAAAACCCGAACTCTCCCCGTGACTGGGTCTCCAGAGATGAGAAGATAGTTAAAAAATATGAGAATGATCCTCTCTGCACATTTATGTTTACAATAAACGGCTATGAGAATCTCTCAAAGGTGCTTTACTATGTAAATAATGAAAAGTGGTTTGAGAATTATCCCAAGACTCTTCCGACCTTCCTCATTGCAGGCACTGCCGACCCTGTCGGCAGCTGGGGCGAGGGTGTAAAGAAGGTCTATGAGCAAATGGAAGAGCAGGACTGTAATGTCGAGATGAAGCTCTATGACGGTGCAAGACACGAGCTTATAAATGAGCTTAACAAAGATGAGGTCTACAAGGATATCAGCGATTTCCTGCTTGACATTATGGGCGAGAAGGAGACAGACGGCTGATGTTTGCTAAGATCAACAGTCTCGGTCTTCTGGGACTTAATTCATTCTCCGTTACAGTTGAGGTCGAAGCCTCAAAGGGGCTCCCTGCATTTGACATAGTCGGTCTTGCAGATGTTTCTGTCAGAGAGAGCCGTGAGCGTATAAAAAGCGCTCTGCGTTCAAGCGGAATAGGCTTTCCTTCAAGCAAGGTGATGATAAACCTCGCACCTGCCGACATAAGAAAGTCAGGCTCAGGGTTTGACCTTGCTATAGCCGCAGCACTGCTCAGGGTATCGGGTCTTGTTTCTGACGAACAGCTTGAAACCTCCGCTATGATAGGAGAGGTCTCCCTCGGCGGTGAGATAAGAGCAATTCACGGAGTTCTTCCGATGACCCTTATGGCACAGAGAAGCGGGATCTCCGAAATATATGTCCCGAAGGACAACGTGCTTGAAGCCTCGGTAGTTGAGGGTATAAAGGTTTACGGCGTGGGCTCGCTTGAAGAGCTTGTAATGCACTTCTCCCGGAGAGCTCCTATAGAGCCTGAGCCTACCTACAAACCGCCCGTCGAAAGCTTTTTCGGCAGCCTTGATTTTGCCGATGTAAAGGGGCAGGCGGCCGCAAAGAAAGCACTTGAGGTTGCTGCCGCAGGCGG
>CAMMYU010000068.1:0-11960 GCA_946528545.1 uncultured Ruminococcus sp. | reverse complement strand
CCCACGGCTAACGCCTCTGCACGTCATCTGCCGTGTCAAGCCTGCTTGACGACCCGCTTATCCGTCATCTTACCCAAATTCTCCTTGACTAGCGACAGCAAGCCTGCGTCGAATTTAGGCAATCTGACGAAAACCGGGACGTCGCATCTGATGCACAGGAGTTGTGCGGTATTGCCTTAATGACAACAAAAAGATCGAATTCCACATAAAGAATCCGATCAAAAACAGTGCCGCTGACCGGGGTCGAACCGGTACGGATTTTACTCCGAGGGATTTTAAGTCCCTTGTGTCTGCCTATTCCACCACAGCGGCAAATATTAAAATAACGAAACTATTATACTACATTTTTCCTGATTTGTCAAGACAAAAATGAGCCCGCACAAAATGCACAGGCTCAGACATATCAGCCCTCAGCAGAAAACTGATCTTTTCCTGCACCGCAAAGCGGACAGGCAAAATCCTCGGGAACATCTTCCCATGCTGTGCCTGCTGCAACGCCTGCATCAGGTGCGCCTTCCTCAGGATCATAAATATAACCGCACAGATCACATACATATTTCATAGCTCTTCCCTCCTTTCATTGAACATTCTGTATTTACTCAATTATTATACATTATTTTTATAAAAAATGCAATACTTGAACAGAATTTTTTCTTTTTAAATTGACTTATTAAAAAAAATATGATATAATTATATTATATTATGCAGAGGAGGGCTGTTTATGGCTAATGCTAAGGATAAGAATACCCTTGTAGTGTCCGATCTTGACGGTACGCTTCTTAATAATAATGCCGAAATATCCTGGGTAACTTCATTCAAGCTCAATAACCTTATTGAAGAGAGCGGAATGTTTTTTACTGTTGCAACAGCCAGAACATGGGCTTCCTGTAAGAAAATTTTGTCTCCTATAAGGCTCAGGCTGCCGATAATTCTTATGAACGGTGTACTTATTTATGACCCCAAACTTAACAGGTACGACCTTGTAAACAGATTAGACGGAGGTATGAAGCTCAGAATAGACAGGCTCTGTACAGCTCTCGGAATAGAATGCTTTATGTATACTATATATAAAAATGAAATGAGCACCTTCTACAGAAAGCTAAATACTCAGGCAATGAAGGATTTCTTTGAGGAACGTAAAAGCAAATACTACAAATCCTTCGCACAGACAGATCATTTTGACCGTATCAATTCCGATGCGATCTACTTTACTTTTATTGACAAAAAAGAAAAGCTTCAGATAGTTTATGATACCTTCAATGGCAATCCCGAAGTTTCTATGACTTTCTACGAAGACGTTTATTCAAAGGATTTATGGTATCTTGAGATATTTTCTTCTTCTGCTTCAAAGAAAAACGGAGTAAAATTCGTCAAGGATTACTGCGGTTTTGACCGTGTTATAGGCTTTGGAGATAATCTAAATGACATTTCTATGTTTGATGCCTGCGATGAGAAGGTTTGTGTTAGCAATGCCTGTGATGAAATCAAAGAGTACTGCGACCGAATGATCGGAAAGAATACAGAAGACGCAGTTGCAAACTACCTCTACGAGAGGTTTGGAAAGGATAATTAGAATGGCGAGGATATATCCTCTGTTTTCGTCAAGCAAGGGTAATTCTACATATCTTGGGAATCAGAATGCAGGTGTTCTTATAGATGCAGGGGTGAGCTGTAAGCGTATCTGTGATACACTTTTATCTAATGAAGTTCCCCTCACTGCTGTAAAAGCAATTTTTATTACACATATACATTCAGATCATATCAGTGGATTAAAGGTTCTCTCCAAAAAGCTGGGCGTTCCGGTCTGTGCTCAGGAGACGAACCTTAAAATTCTTATTGACCGAGGCTTTATCGACAGTAAATGTGAGCTTATCCCTGTCGATAACGAAGGCCTGGTATTCGCAGATCACAGGATAAGCCACTTTAAGACATCTCATGATGTTCCCGCAAGCTGCGGCTATAAGATTGAGTATCCCGACGGCAAAACAGCAGCAGTATGCACCGACCTCGGATATATTTCGGAGAATGTAATAAATGCAGTAAAAGGCTGCAATGCTATGCTTATAGAGTCAAACTATGACAAGAATATGCTAAAATACGGAGCATATCCAAGAGAGCTGAAAAATCGTATTGCGTCACCATACGGGCACCTGTCTAATGATGAATGTGCATCTGTATTGCCCTGGCTGCTGGAAAATGGTACTGAACATTTTATACTGGGACATCTCAGTCAGGAAAATAACACTCCTGAAATTGCTGAAGACTGTGCTATGGATGCACTTATAGACAGTACCCGTGACCGTGACTATACTCTTATTACTGCAAAGCCCTCAGATAACGAAGGAGCAGTGATCTTTTGATAAGAATTAATATAATCTGTGTTGGAAAGCTCAAGGAAAAATACCTGCGGGAAGCATCTGCAGAGTATGAAAAAAGACTTTCAGGCTTTTGCAAACTGAATATAATTGAGCTTGCAGAGTCCAGGCTGCCATCAGAACCTAATGAAAAAGAAATAGAGAAAGCCTTGCAATCCGAGGCTGAAGCTATGACACCTTACCTTGACGGTAATAACTGCTATAATATAGCAATGTGTATCGAAGGCAAGCAAATGCCAAGCGAAAAGCTTTCTAAAACTATTGAACAATGCTCTGTTCAGGGTGCAGGAACGATAAACCTTATTATAGGCTCATCATTCGGAATTGCTGATATAATCAAGAAAAAAGCTGACCTGAGACTTTCAATGTCAGAGATGACTTTTCCTCACCAGTTGGCAAGAATAATGCTCCTTGAACAGATATACAGAGCATTCCAGATATCAGTGGGGTCAAGATACCATAAATAAAATGCGATAAATGTCTTGACAATTAGCTTTTGCAGTGATATAATATTTTATATATTGAAAAGCTTTGACGGGAAAGGTGACATCAGACAAGCCTTTCAGAGAGCAGGCGGCTGCTGAAAAGCCTGCGGCTATGCGTTGTCAGGATCATCCCCGAGCTTAGCGGCTGAAAACAGTAAGCTGCTACGGAATCCGCCGTTATCGGAACTAAGCGGCAGGGCTTTGCTCTGCAAGCAGAGTGGTACCACGGAGTTATGTCTTCGCCTCTGTATGGGGCGGGGGCTTTATTTTTTGAAAAGAGGTAATAAAATGTTAACACTTGATAAGGTTTTCAATGCTTCTAATGTGCTTAAAGAGGTAATCAGACCTACATCGTGCATCAATGCTCCGCACGTTAATCCTGACTGCACTACCTACCTTAAAACCGAGAATCTTCAGGTCACAGGTTCATTCAAGGTAAGAGGTGCTTACTACAAGATTTCTCAGCTTTCCGAGGAGGAAAAGGCTCACGGCGTTATTGCCTGTTCCGCAGGAAATCATGCTCAGGGCGTTGCTCTTGCAGCAGCTAAGAATGGTATTAAGTCTATAATCTGCCTGCCTGACGGTGCTCCGATCTCTAAGGTTGAAGCAACCAAGAGCTACGGTGCCGAGGTATGTCTTGTTCCGGGTGTGTATGATGATGCTTATGAGGAAGCTCTCAGACAGAGAGATGAACACGGGTACACATTTATTCACCCGTTTGATGATGAAAATGTTATCGCAGGTCAGGGTACTATCGGACTTGAGATTCTTAATGATGTGACTGACGCTGATATTATTGTTGTTCCTGTAGGTGGCGGCGGACTAATTTCAGGTGTTGCATTTACGGTAAAGCAGCTTAAACCTCAGGTCAAGGTTTACGGTGTTCAGGCTGAGGGTGCTCCTTCAATGGTTGAATCTCTCGCTGAGGATCAGATCAAGTGTCTGGAGTCTGTTCACACTATCGCAGACGGAATCAAGGTAAAAGAGCCCGGTGAGCACACATTTGAGTACTGCAAGCAGTATGTTGATAAGATTGTTACTGTAACAGATGATGAAGTATCCTCTGCTATTCTTCATCTTATCGAGAAGCAGAAGCTCATTGCCGAGGGCGCAGGTGCTGTTTCAGTTGCTGCTGTAATGTTCAATAAGATCCCTGATCTCAAGGGCAAGAAGGTTGTTTGCCTTGTTTCAGGCGGAAATATTGATGTTACCATTCTCTCCCGTGTTATCAAGAGAGGTCTCCTTAAATCAGGCAGATCGGATACACTTACTATCCAGCTTGAGGATAAGCCCGGACAGCTCAAGGGTGTATCGGCTATCATTTCAGATCTTGGAGGAAATGTAGTATCTATTCACCATGAAAGAGCAAGCGAAGACAGCGATATAACAGACTGCCTGCTCAGACTTGTTCTTGAAACAAGAAATTATGACCACATCAGAGATATCAGAACTGCACTAACTAAGGCAGGATTTAAGATTGTAAATAAATAAGCAAAGGAGTTTTTACTATGGCAGAAACAATTTACACAAAAAACGCACCTGATGCAATAGGTCCTTATTCACAGGCAAAGGTTGTAGGCGGACTGGTTTTCACATCGGGACAGATAGCTATCAACCCGGCTAACGGAAACGTTGAAGCTGATACAATCGAGGGACAGACTGAGCAGGTCTGCACAAACTTAAAGAATCTTCTTGAAGCAGCAGGAACATCAATTGATAAGTCTGTTAAAACTGTATGCTTCCTGAAAAATATGTCTGATTTCGGAGCTTTCAATGAGGTTTATGCTAAATACTTTACTTCAAAGCCTGCACGTTCCTGTGTTGCGGTAAAAGAGCTGCCCAAAGACGTGCTTGTTGAAGTAGAAGTTATCGCTGAGGTTTAATACACGGCTTTGTTTAAGACTTCCCTTTCGGGAAGTCTTTTTTTTATTATTTTTAAGCTAAATATATTAAAATATAATAGAACATTTTTGCTTGACTTATGCAAGAAAATATGTTAAAATGTTATGAGTTATTGTTTAAGGAAAACTAAGGTGAATTTTATGAAAAAAATACTATCGTTATTGTGTGCTTGTCTGATGATAACAGGTTCTTTTAGTTCATGCGGACAGTCAGACAGCGGTTCAAAAAGCGACAGCAGTTCAAAAACATCATCAAGCTCTTCGGTATCAACTAAGAAAAAATCAGTAAATAAATCTAGCAGCTCTGCTGTAGAAACCTCAGGAAATGTAAATACGAATGAGTCTAAAACCTCTGACGATGAGTCTCAGGTCAAGGAAGTTGAAACTCGAACTCCGGTTGATTTCAATATAGACGGAAATTACAGCTTCAGCTATGAGGGGTTTGATAAGGTATACTCCAATGAAGAAATTCAGGAATGCTTTGAAAACATCAATGAACTGATCAGCAGTGCTAATTATAAGATCGCCGTTTCATATAAGAATATGGACACAGGCGCTCAGATCTACTGCGGTACCGATATCCAGTTTGTTACTGCCAGCACAATCAAGGCTCCGTACATAAAGTCTATTCTTCAAGACGGAATAGATCTTGAAGAAATGGTTACAAAAACTGATAACTGGACAAACGATGATCAGGTTGTTGCAAGTGCAGCATCGGGAACTCAATTCTCAGCAAAGGAGCTCATTGAACACGCAATACTTGAATCAGACAATACTGCATATTATTCACTTGTTAAACATTTTGGCTGCAATACATTTAATAACTTTCTTTACAGTATCGGTGCTTCGTTCAATATCAGTCCTCAGTGGATATTCTGCTATTGCAAACTTATGGATGTAGCTCAGTGCTACTGGGACATTTATGACTTTGCTGAGGAAAACGAAGATGGTCAGTGGCTTATTGACCTTATGACAGAATGTAATTACAATGAGCAGATAGGCTATGCTCTCGGGGATAAGTATACTGTTGCTCAGAAGTATGGCTCGGATTTTGATGAGATAAACTTCAACGACTGTGCAATAGTATATGCCGACTCGCCTTTTGTTCTCTGCATTTTTACAGGTCTTTATCCTGAAATTGATGATAACTGTGAAATATTCAGAGAACTCGCTGTTGAGTTCGACAAGCTAAATAGCTTGATAGCTGTTGAATAACATACGGTAAAGCCGTAAATAATAGAAAAGGAGTAATAATATGGAAGAAATCAAAGCTTATAAGGTACATATGGGCGCAGCAGACTGTGCAGTAGATCTCGGAGACGGCTCTGAGAGAGGTGAATATGTAAATCAGGATTATATTCTGCACAAACTTGGAAGACCTCACAGAGGTATAAGCCTTATGTACTGTTACTATCCGCTTGACAAGGAGTTCCCTGCCAGAATCTCTGAGGCTTGCAAGGATATGGAAGTTTCATTTGCATGGGACTATCCCTACGACGATTATTTCACCTACAAGGGCGGTCTTAACGGCAATACTGATGATGAGCCCTTCACATATATGCGTGAAGTAAGAAGACATGGACAAGATGTTGTTCTTACGCTCACAATTGACCCGAATGTTTCTGATGAACACCTTATTGCTGTTGCTAAGGATCTGAGACCCTTCGGCAGAGTTCTTTTAAGAATCAATCATGAGTGTACAGGTGACTGGTTCTCATTCACTAAGAGAGCTTCCTATAAAGAGCTTGGGGATTTCTTCTGCAAGTTCAACAGGATACTTAAAGAGTATGCTCCTAATGTTAAAACTATCCTTTGCGCAGGCGGTATCGACGACAAGACAGGCAAGCTTGAAATGGAGGAAGAGTTCCTGCAGGCTTACAGAGAGTGTGATATCTGGAGCATTGACAAGTACTTTGCACTGCACTGGGGCTGGCCTTATGATGTCGCAGAGAGAGGCGGTACAACTCATTCACGCTCTGTTATCAAGGACGTATATGAGTATACAAAGAGAACCTACAGAAGACTTTGCGAAATCAATGACGGTGTAGAAAAGCCTATGGTAATGAGCGAACTCAACGCTGACGGCGATGTTACGGGACCTTACGATCAGGCTGCAATGGTAAAGGAATTCTGCGACCTGCTCAAGGCTGATGATGAGAAGGGCTGGTTCAACGCATTTACTATGTATCAGTTCAGAGACAGAGGAAGACTTGGTCTTGAGATTGAAGACCCGAACTATCCTGACTGCGGTATTGAGCAGCCTCTTATGCAGGTTTACAAGGACATTATCCACGATGAATTCTACAGCCCGAAGATGACCTCAGGTGAGGAGATCAGCTTCCCTGCCAAGCTCAGATGGGGCGGTTCTGAGGACGCTGAGGGTATAGAAATTTCGCTTCACTTTGATAAGAATCCTCATTTCTGCGAGGCTTACTTTGAAGACGACTCCAACCTTATTATGGAGCTCAACGGAACATGGTTCTATAAATCACCTAATGCAAAGGTCATCGACCTTATGAGTGCTTTCTTTGAAAAGCCTCTCGACGGTGCTGCTGACCTGAAGCTCAGGATATTTGCTCCTCCTGCAAGCGGAGAAAATGATCTGAGCCTTGATGACGGTCTGATGAATACATATTCAACTATTGAAAAGCTCCCAAAAATCAGAATCAGAACTGAGCCTGTTGAGGCATAATATTAAAAGCAGTCACTAAGGTGGCTGCTTTCTTCATTTATGATCGAATTCTACTCAACTATAAGACCAACAGGGCAATGATCGCTGCCCATTACCTCAGCGAAAATAACCGAGTCCTTTACTCTCTCCATAAATCTGTCGGAAACTATAAAGTAATCTATACGCCAGCCAATGTTGCGAGGTCTTGCAGCTGCACGGTATGACCACCATGTATAAGCATCTGTCTTATCAGGATACAGCATTCTGAACGTATCCTTAAAGCCACTTGAAAGAAGTTCTGTCATTTTGCCTCTTTCCTGATCGGAGAACCCCGGATTGCCTACATTAGTTTTTGGATTTTTAAGGTCTATTTCATTGTGGGCTACATTCAGGTCACCGCAGTAAACAACTGGCTTTGTTTTATCCAGCTTCATAAGATACGCTCTCATTGCATCTTCAAATTCCATTCTGTAGTCTATCCTTTTTAGTTCATTCTGAGCATTAGGCGTATAGCAGCATACAAAATAGAAATCCTCAAACTCACAAGTTATTACTCTTCCCTCATCAAGATGCTCTCCGTCAAGGCCATATGTAACAGATAATGGTTCAATTTTTGTAAAAACAGCCGTTCCCGAATATCCTGCTTTTTCAGCACTGTGAAATATCTTCTTATAGCCCTCAGGCTCAAAATCAGCCTGATCAGGCTTCATTTTAGTTTCCTGAATACAGAATACATCTGCATCAACTGAATAAAAAAAATCTTCAAAGCCTTTTTTAAGGCAGGCTCTGAATCCATTAACATTCCATGATATAAGTTTCATAATATACCTCCATTATTTTGTAAGCATTATACTTCCCTGCGAATGATAAGTTTTAACCAGCATTCTGGCACTGTACAAGAGTAATATTGTCGCAATAACACACGATGCTATCAAAGCATAGAAGATAATATCCAGAGTGGATTCATAAGAAATCCTCAGATCATTTAGCCTTGCAGATTCAATCTTTTCAGTAAAATCCTTGATTTTAATCCGCATCTGAGCATCAAGATATGCTTTTTCAAAAAACGGCTTGCTTTGCTTATATAAAAATACAAGGTCTGCTATAATCATCGAAGCGGATACCAAAACAAAATTTCTGAAAAATGCAAATTCACTTCCGCTTGACAGTTCATATTCACGGCCTTTGAAATATCTTATAAACAGCCTGCCAAGAAAAAGCACAGTGAAAACTAAAACCACGGAAGATATAAATACCACCGTAATCATCTTCCAAAGCTGAGACTTCTCAGTATCTATCCTGACAGAATCATAGGTAAACTGAATAAACACATCTATAATAGGTATCAGAATTACCGCAGATATAAGCATCGATCCGATAAATTTTCTTCCAAATCTGCTCACTGCTCATCACCCACTCTCACAAGATATATTATAGCACACAATTATGTTATTGTAAAGCACTGTAATAATGCACATATAAATTATATGAAAATTATATATTATCACAAATCACAAGGTAAATGTCTGTTTTCCATTGCAAATATTAACTCATCATGATAAAATAGTTTTAAAATCAACAGGAGAAAAACTATGAATACCAATGCCTTTATAAAAAAATACAGCCTTAGTCAAGATGAAATCACTCAGCTTTCAGAGTATATTTCTAACAGATATGAAAAGTGCGATGAGATCACATCACCTGATACATCATTTATAAAGCCCTGGGAAAAGCTGGTTTTATTATCAGCATCAATAGGAACAGACATTGTAATAAACAAAACACTCTGTCCAAATAATCCAATCAGATTTAAGGTTCGTGAAAATGTCAGACTTGAAATCTACAATTCATTTGCAGGACCAATTCCCATAATTTATGCTGATAACCCACAAGATTTTGAGGCTTTAGTCACAAATATAGTTTATAAAGGAAAAAGACCCGTTAATATATCAAAAACAGGGGCTTCATTTATATCAGGAAAAACGACTCAATTTATGATTCTTTCCTCAAAGCCATACAGTAATGTTTACGCATCAGAACTTGGAATAAATGAAGATAACTGGAAGGAAAAATCACTGATAATCAGAAGAAGCCATGAATGCACTCATTATTTTACAAAACAAATATACGGCATTTCAAATAATAATCTTCATGATGAACTAATGGCTGATTTTATTGGAATTTATGATGCATTTGGCTTCTACAAAGCAGAATGGTTTCTGCGGTTCATGGGAGTGATCAAAGGTAACGGTCAAAGAATCGACGTATATACAGAGGACCTTTCAGAAAAAGTACGCATGGCAGTGATCGACATTCTCGTTAAATCTGCAGAAAAACTGGAAAAGTGGTCACTAAGCGAGCAATTCAAATCTTTAACAACAGCTGATCGCATTAAGATAATGTGTAAAAATGGTCTAATATGAAAAAAACGGCGGAAAAATTCCGCCGTTAATTTTTTATGCCCAAGGATTAGTGCTTTCAGGCTCTCTTATACCCGAAAGAATGTACTGCTCCCAGAGATACCACTTGCCGTCTTTTGCAAGTCTGAGATCAACATATCTCTGTGAATCAGCACCGCCCGAAGTCAGGAACATTCTGGCATAGCCTTCATTCTGATAGCTGTAAGGATTTTCACTTACTCTTACAGTAAAAGGCTGAGATGGCTGATAGTCATTTGCCGGAACTGCTCCTGTAAAGTATGATCTGGGAACATAATCCTTATCCATAAATCTGTCACGAATAAACTGCTCATCATAAGGGCTCAAGGGGCGGGGTCCCCTCAGATAGTTGAGCATTGCAAGCGAAGCACTCTTATCCTTAGGATAGAAGCAGAACGCAAGAACGGTCAGGGCAGCCGTATCAAAAGGGGATGCAAGCTGAGCCTGCGGTAATGCCTTGAATTGCTCAGCGTTCTCGGGCAAATTTGAGAATACAACATCTACAAACTTATTTGCTCCTGTAGCTGAGTTCTGCGCTGTAGTCGGATTGCTGTCAAAAAGTCCCATAATTAACCTCCATTCCTTCGGTGATACCGAATCAACTGTTTTTAAATCTCTTATATACAACCGCTGAGATCGGCGGACAGACACCGTCATACCTTACCTCGGCGAAGCTGTTCATTCCTCCGTCATTGTCTAGTCTCATAAAAAATCTACCGTCAGGAAGACGGAAATGTCTTTCCTCGTAATAGGGATTAAAAGCGATAACAAAGCACTCATTCTCATTTTCAAGTATAAACGAAATAAAATTATAGTCACCCGTATCATTAAACCTGAGATGAGCATTTACCTCTTCCTTTGTACTCATTCTGAACAACGGACTGCTCTTCCTGAGGCTTATCAATGCCTTATAATACCTGAAAACATTATTATAGGTTGCTTTCCTGTCCCACTTGATCGAATTAGTATAGTCAGGAGCATTGTAGCTGTCATGACTGAATATATTCACATCATCAGGCTGTTCGCCTTCTTTAAGAATTCTGGGCTTAGTTCTGAGAAAATCCTGTCCAAGCTGAATAAAAGGCATGCCCTGAGAAAGTATCATTATAGCTGCAGCAAGCTTATCCATTCTTATACGAGTAGCTTCATCTTCATTCTTCGCAGAAATGCAGAGCTTGTCCCACAAAGTATGATTATCATGAGCCTCGCAGTAATTGACCGACTGAGTCGGCTCATAAGCCCAGCACGCTTCATTAGCATTATTAATCTGATAATGAGGAACTGAGCCTACTATACCACGCCTTAGAACAGCCGAAGCGTTTCTGTTTCCGCTGATAAAGCCTGTCTCATAGGGATTGAACGTACCGCCCTTGATCGAATCTCTGATATTGTCATTAAAAAGACCGACTCTTCCGAACTGATAAGAATTCCACTTATAGGCAAGTCTGTTTGAGGGAAGCGGCGACTCCCCTCCTGTCCAGCCCTCACCGTACATCAAAAGCTGAGGGTCAAGCTTATTAAGCTCATCTCTTATAATATTTACTGTTTCAATATCATGCAGAGCCATAAGATCAAAGCGGAAGCCGTCTACCTTATACTCCTCAACCCAGAATTTCAAAGAATCAATCATAAACTTTCTCATCATCGAGTGATTAGATGCCGTCTCGTTTCCGCAGCCTGAACCATTTGAAAACTTTCCGTCAGCATTCAGCCTGTGATAATAAAACGGAAATGACTTCTCAAATGCAGACTCCTCAGTATAGTATGTGTGATTATAGACAACGTCCATAATAACACCTATACCTGCCTTATGGAGAGCCATAACAAGCTGCTTGAACTCCCTTATTCTTGCTTCAGGGTCATAAGGGTCTGAGCTGTATGATCCCTCTGGGCAATTATAATTCTTAGGGTCATAACCCCAGTTATACTGCATTTTATCAGGTCTTGACTCATCAACAGTAGCATAATCCTCAACCGGAAGAAGCTGAACATGAGTTATGCCAAGCTCTTTCAGGTGCTCTAAACAAGTAGTAACATCACCGTTTTTAGTTTTTGTATCTGTAAAGCCCAAAAACTTGCCTCTGTGTTCA
>CAMMYU010000067.1:0-11419 GCA_946528545.1 uncultured Ruminococcus sp. | reverse complement strand
CCTGCCGATAAGTGATGACAAAAAGGAGCTTATCCTCGGCAAAAATGCCGGGAGACTGCTCGGTTTAGTGTAAAAAGAGGGATACTATGAGAGAGAAAAATGAGAGAGCACTTGTGCTCGCTGCAGCGGGAGTTCTTCTTGCGGCGGTGCTGACAGGCTGCTCAATGTTTAATGACAGAGACACACAGACAACTACGGCCTCAATGACGGCGTCTGCTACCCGAAGAACTGTTGTTACCACAAAAACAGCAGTTCGTGAGCTTACCCCCGATACCGATGATGAGGATTTTAACGGCTATACCACTACAACAACTGTAACAGGTCATCTTGATACAGATGTCAGCTTTGATGACGGCTATGATATGGATATCCGTGCCACAATGACTGCAAAGGCTGAATCCGAGCCCGAGACCACAACCACAACAAAAGCTTCGGAGACTAAAAAGACCACAACCACCACTACCGCATTTAAGAAAGATGCTCTCTATCAGCTTTCCGACACAAACAGCTATGACGGCTCAAAAACCTATAAGGTAACATCAGACACAACCTATCTGAATCTCAGATTCGGCCCTTCGAGAAATTATGATGTTCAGCTTAAAATTCCCGACGGCGAGACCGTTAAGGGCTACGGCCAGACTACTGATGCTTCCACAGGGGACAAGTGGGTGTATATCGACTACAACGGCACAAACGGCTGGGTAATGAAAAAGCTTCTCAAGGAGCAGTAAAAAGCCTGCTTCCGCCTTTTTCGGGGCGGAAGCTTTTGTTTTGACATTTCATAGAAGGCAAATCGGGAAAATGTGGTTGACTTATTCGGATAATCGTGGTATAATATAATGTAATTGTATTCAGCGGTTATGTTCCGCAGTCTGAGAGGTGTAGAGAAATGGCTGTAAGGGTCGGAATGGTGTCGCTTGGCTGTCCTAAGAATCAGGTAGATGCCGAGCATATGCTTTCGCTTGTGAAAAAAGACGGCTTTGAGCTCACTGCCGATGCAGCACTCGCAGATGTTGTTATAGTAAACACCTGCGGTTTTATTGAGAGCGCCAAGCAGGAGGCGATAGATACCATATTGGAGTTCTGCACTTTGAAGCAGGAGGGCAGGATAAAGGCTGTTATCGCAACGGGCTGTCTTGCTGAGCGCTACAGAGATGAAATGGCAAAGGAAATTCCCGAGCTTGATGCTGTAGTGGGGCTTGGCTCCAATGAAAAGATCTGCGACATAATCCGTGATATATGGATAGATAAAAAAATGGTCTGTTCCTACGGCGCAAAGACCGATCTTGATATAAGCGGCGGAAGAATTATATCGACAGAGCCGTTTTATGCATATATTAAGATAGCAGAGGGATGCAGCAATAACTGTACATACTGTGCTATTCCCGAAATAAGAGGAAAGTTCAGAAGCCGCCCTATCGAGGACATAGTCAAGGAGGCAGAGTGGCTTGCCGGGAACGGCGTTACAGAGCTTGTAGTCGTTGCACAGGATACAACACGCTACGGTGAGGACATCTACGGAAAGAGCGAGCTGCCGAAGCTTTTAAGAGAGCTCTGTAAGATAGAGGGCTTCAGGTGGATAAGAACTCTTTACTCCTATCCCGAAAGAATAACAGATGAGCTTCTTGAAACGATAGCCTCCGAGCCGAAGCTTGTGAAATATATGGATATTCCGCTGCAGCACTGCAGTAAGGAAGTGCTTAAAAGAATGCACCGCTACGGCGACAGGGAGCACCTTGAAAAGCTTATCTCGCATATCAGAGAAAAGATACCGAATGTTGTGCTGAGAACTACGCTTATAGCAGGCTTCCCGGGGGAGACCGAGGAGCAGTTCGAGGAGCTTTGTCGGTTCGTTCAGGACATGAAGTTTGAAAGGCTCGGCTGCTTTGCCTACTCTCAGGAAGAGGGCACTGCCGCAGCAGAGTTTGATGACCAGATAGATGAGGACATCAAGGAGCGCCGTGCTGAGATCGTTATGGAAACGCAGATGCGGATTTCTGACGAGTTCAATCAGCAGTGTATTGGCAGAACCTTTGAGGTTGTCTGCGAGGGCTTTGACCGCTATGCCGAGTGCTATTACGGCAGAACGGCTATGGATGCTCCCGAAATTGACGGCAAGGTGTTCTTTACAAGTGAAGAAAAGCTTGGAGTCGGACAGTATGTTAATGTCCTGACTGATGATACACTTGACTACGATCTGATAGGCTCAGTCGCAGAGAAAGGGGAATAATATGAATCTTCCAAATAAACTGACAGTCCTCAGAGTTGTACTTATACCTATATTTCTGGTGTTCGTACTTCTCTTTGAGATACCAAACCACATGATATGGGCGCTGATAGTTTTTGCGGCTGCATCAATTACCGATATGCTTGACGGAAAGATAGCAAGAAGCCAGAACTTAGTTACCACCTTCGGAAAGTTTCTGGACCCTCTTGCGGATAAGCTGCTTGTAATGTCAGCTATTATAGTTTTCTCCTTCGAGAGATGGATAGACCCGATAGCAGTCATCATTATTCTGTCCCGTGAGTTCATGGTAACCGGACTCAGACTTGTGGTTGCAGGCGAGGGCATAGTAGTTTCGGCAGGTATATGGGGCAAGTGCAAGACCGCCTTTACAATGGTGGCACTTGTAGTTATTATGTTCCTCCAGATCCTTTATCCTGACAGCAAGGGAAGCCCTGACCTTAACTGGCATTCGACACTTTTCCTCGTAAATGAGGCTCTTATATGGGTTTCTGTAATACTTACTGTTATTTCAGGCGGAATTTATCTTAAAGCTTATTGGAAGTATATTGATTCCAGCAAGTAATGCAATTTTAGTTTCGGTGATGATATGAATTTTATCAAAGGCTTAAAGCATGACATTCAGACAATAAGAGAGCGCGACCCTGCTGCGGGAAGTGTCCTTGAGATACTGACCTATGCAGGACTTCATGCGGTGGCATTCTACAGGGTGGCTCACTGGTTCTATCTGAAAGACCATAAAATAATCGCAAGATTCATTTCTCAGATAGCAAGAGGTCTCACTGGTATAGAGATACACCCGGGCGCAAAAATTGGCAAAGGGCTTCTTATTGACCACGGTATGGGAGTTGTGATCGGTGAGACTGCCGAGATAGGCGACTACTGTCTGCTTTATCAGGGCTGTACCCTCGGAGGTACGGGTAAGGATCACGGAAAGCGTCACCCTACACTTGGAAACAATGTAATGGTCGGCTGCGGAGCAAAGGTTTTAGGACCCTTCACAGTGGGCGACAATGCGAAGATAGCCGCAAATGCGGTGGTTCTCTCGCCTGTGCCTGCAAACTCTACTGCGGTGGGCGTTCCTGCTAAGATAGTAAAGCAAAACGGCAAGCGCACCCTTGACCTCGATCAGGTACACATTCCTGACCCGATGTTTCAGGAGATATGCCGTCACCGTATGCAGATAAGTGAGCTTGAAAGCAAGATAGCAAAGCTCGAAGCCGAGCTCAAAGCTAAAGAACAGGAGAATACAAAATGATACTTTATAATACACTTTCGCACAAAAAAGAAGAGTTTATCCCCAGAGAAGAGGGAAAGGTCGGAATGTATACCTGCGGGCCGACCGTTTATCATTTTGCGCATATAGGCAACCTCAGAACATATATCATGGAGGATATCCTCGAAAAATATATGAGGTACACAGGTCTTGACGTAAAGCGTGTTATGAACATCACAGATGTCGGACACCTTACCTCTGACGGTGATACGGGTGATGACAAGATGCTCAAGGGCGCAAAGCGTGAGCACAAAACTGTTATGGAGATTGCAAAGTTCTATACCGATGCGTTTTTCTCCGACTGCGAAAAGCTGAACATCAAAAAGGCAGATGTAGTTGTTCCTGCTACCACCTATATTGATGAATTTATCAAGGTAACTCAGTCCCTTATTGAGAAGGGCTTTGCCTATGAGGCAGGCGGAAACATCTATTTTGATACCTCAAAGATAGATAACTATAACGTGTTCCACAACTTCACAGAGGACGACCTTGAAGTAGGCGTCCGTGAGGGTGTTGAGGAGGATACAAACAAGCGTAATAAAGCAGACTTCGTTCTGTGGTTTACAAAGTCGAAGTTTGACGATCAGGAGCTCAAATGGGAGTCTCCCTGGGGCATAGGATATCCGGGCTGGCATATCGAGTGCTCCTGCATAAGCATGAAAAACCTCGGTGAGTACCTTGATATTCACTGCGGCGGAGTTGACAACATCTTCCCGCACCATACCAATGAGATAGCTCAGTCAGAGGCCTACCTCGGACATAAATGGTGCAATTACTGGTTTCATGTACATCACCTGAATACCTCAAGCGGAAAAATGTCAAAATCCAAGGGCGAGTTCCTGACAGTATCGCTCCTTGAAGAAAAGGGATATGACCCGATAGTCTACAGATTTTTCTGCCTGCAGTCTCACTACAGAAAGGGCCTCGTGTTCACTTGGGAGAATCTTGACAACGCAAAGACCGCTTATGAGAAGCTTGTCGCAAGGATAGCGTCTGTCCTTAAAGACAAGAAGGCAGGAGATAACTCTGCCGAGAAGACAGCTGAGTTCAAAGCACGCTTTGACAGTGCCCTCGGCAATGACATCAACACTGCCGACGGTCTGACCGTTATCTATGACCTTCTCAGGTCAGACCTTGACTGGTCAGCCAAGAAGGAGCTTATTTCTGCATTCGATACAGTTTTCAGTCTTGACCTTATCCCTCATGCAGAGGCTAAGCTCAAAGAGAGCGAGAATGCAGATTCTGACATTCCCGATGAGGTAAAGGCTCTCGTAGAGGAGAGAACAGCAGCCAGAAAGGCTAAGGATTTTGCAAAGGCAGATGAGCTCAGGGATAAGATCGCAGCTCTCGGCTACACCGTTAAGGAGACCCGTGAGGGCACGGTAGTAAGCAAAGCATAATAAAACTCAGCAGACAGCACCCGACTTCGGGAATATAAGCTGTGTGCAGGGGAGGTAATATGAAAAACAACAGGGCAGAATATATTCCTTTAAGGAAAAAAGGCTTTAAGACCTATTTTCAGTTTTCGCTGATAGCAATGTGCTTCGTGATAGTGTTTGCATTGTTTTATGCCTGCGCAGGCAGAAAGCCTAAAATAGACTTTTCTGATGCAAAGGTAATTCAGATGGACCTTCCGTCAGATGACACCCCCGTGGTTGTCTTCGAGACTGACAAGGGCACGTTCAAGGCAGTGCTTTTCCCCGATGAAGCACCGAAGTACTACGACTTCTTCAAGGGGCTTGTCGAGGACGGCTACTACGACGGCACCTATGTGAATATGGTGCAGGACGGAGTATTCTTCATAGGCGGAACTAAGCAGGCAGACGGTCAGACAACCTCTGATACCGATACTACAGAGCTTGACGCAGAGCTTTCCAAAAACCTCTGGCCGATAAAGGGAGCGCTTTGTGCGTATACATACGATAAAAAATCCTTTATGTCATCAAGCAAGGTTTCAAATTCGTATCTTCTGTTTGTTGATGACTATCAGCTCACCGAGGAGGAGCAGAAGGAATTTGACGAAATGACAGTCAGCAACGAAGTTCCTGATGATATAACCGATGCGTTTTCAAATTACGGCGGAGTGCTGAACTTCTCACAGCAGTATACAATATTCGGTCAGATATATGACGGAATGGACGTATACGATGAGATATGTGCAATGGACGTAACCGATTCGGAAACACTCAGACCCTCCGAGAATATTCAGTTTACAAAGGTTTACCTTTCAACCTACGGCGAGAATAAGAATGACAGCTTCTTCGAGACGCAGGAGAGCACCTCGGCTGAGGATACATCATCACAGACTGAAAGTAAATAGTTATACCGCACTTTCCGATCTTTTTAGTCGGGAAGTGCCTTTTTATGGATTTGACATTACGGGGAATATGTGCTATAATATATTGAATGTATTTATGCTCATGAAGGGAGTGTTGTCTCATGGCTGCAGTAAAGACTGTCGGTATCTGTTATTGCGGATTGGCTGCTGAATATCAGGACGAGCTGTGCAACAGTCTGATTAACTTTGCACGCAATGCAGGAAATATCAGACTTGTGTATTTTACCTGCTTTACGGAAAGCTTTACAGGCTCAGCGCATGATGTCGGCGAGTTCAGAGTGTTTGATCTTATCAACTGGGATAAGCTCGACGGCATAATAATAATGGGACAGAGCATTCCCGACCGCAATAAAATAACCGAGATAGCAAATCAGGCAAAGGCTCATAATGTGCCTTGTGTTTGTCTTGACTGGGAGACAGATGCCTGCCCGTATATAATGTATCACTGCGGAGATACCGTATATAAAATTACAGACCACCTTATAAAAGTACACGGCTGCAAAAAGATAAATTATGTTACAGCTATAAAGGGCGACCCCGTTTCCGATGAACGTGAGGACGGCTTTATGAGAGCTCTCCGAGATAACGGCATTGAGCCCGAAGAGGACAGGGTAGCTGTCGGCTGGTGGTGGACTCATGCCCCGAGAGAGGCTGTTGACAAGTGGCTTTCTGATGGTATGAAGATAGATGCTATAGTCTGCGCAAATGATGTTATGGCTATATCAGTAATGAGAGAGCTTTCCAAAAAGGGCAAGCGTGTCCCCGAGGATATAAAGGTTACAGGCGTTGACTGGCTTATGGAGGGTCAGATGATAACCCCGCAGCTTACAACTGCCGATTTTGACCGCAATATAGATGCGGCTATCGCCTTTGAGATGCTCTTCGGCGAGATAGTTGGAAACGTCAACCTTGAGCCTAACCTCTCGTTCAGCGAGAGCTGCGGCTGTCCTAAGGCGCATAAGCTTAATACCAATGAAAGCATAAGAAGGCTTAATGAATATAATGACAGGCTTCTGGCAGAAAACAGAAAGAACTACGAGCTTGAATCGAAGATAATTGAACAGCCCGACTGGCAGAGAGCCCTTGAAATGATTCAGAAGGACAGCTCCGAGCAGTGGGTTAAAAAGCTTTGGCTCTGTGTGAACAGTGATCTTATCAGAACAACCATAGATGATATAGATAAGCCCGATTTCGGTTACACTACCCCTGACGGCTATGCCGATGCTCAGATGGTAATAGCTCACAAAAATATGAATGAGATGACCTATGGCATGACCTTCCCGACATCGGAGCTCATTCCCGATTTCGATAATGAGATCGAGTACTGCAAGGCTCTTCTTGTGTTTCCTCTGCACGTCAATGATTCGTCGCTTGGCTATTGTGTAAGGGAAATATCCGAGTTTTCAGAGCTTGAAAAATGGTATCTGTATTCACGTTCGGTATCAAATGCACTTATGATAGTAAGGCAGGAGAACGACCTCACGCTGTCAAACAGAATGCTTGAGGAAATGTACAACCGTGACTCCATGACAAAGCTTTACAACAGACGAGGCTTCTTCAAAAACCTTGCTAAGATGTTTGAAGACCCTAAGGGTAAGCTTTTTATAGTCATATCTGTAGACCTTGACGGTCTGAAATATATAAATGACAATTTCGGACACCTTGAGGGAGACAGCGCTCTTATAGCGATCTCGGATTTCCTGTCTCAGCTATGCGGAGATAAGCTTGTATGTGCAAGATTCGGCGGAGATGAGTTCGTAGCGGCAGGCTTTGCAGGCGAGGGCGAGGGCGCTCAGCTTGAGATCGATTTCCAGAAGAAGATAGATGAATATAACGCTGTATCGAAAAAGCCTTATAAAATATCGGCAAGCACGGGCAGAATAGAGAAGCCCTTTACAGGTGATGCTAACTTTGACAATATGGTTATGCTTGCAGATGAGACGATGTACCGTTCAAAGGCGGATAAGAAATCTACGCTTTTCAGAGGTCAGCCCAGAAACAACTGACCCTCGAATATATCCGTAAGCTTACGGAGAAGGGAAGAATGAAAATGATCCTAAAGAAGATAACTGCTGTACTGGCAGCTGCGGCGCTCGCTGTGTGCATGAGCGTGACGGCCTTTGCTGATGCAGTCTATGATGACGGACAGGGCTATACTGACCCTGCTGCAGATCAGGGCGGCTACGTTGACCCCTCGCAGCAGTATACCGACCCGAATGCTCCTGTAGAAGACCCGACTCAGCAGCAGACACAGCAGACAGAAACCTTGCAGACTGATGCGGTACCCACTGAAACTCAGGCGCCTGTTGTGACAGATGCACCCACTCAGGTAGTTACAGAAGCACCCACTCTCACGCAGACAACCTATACACCGCCCGAGCCGACCTCGGCTCCTGCAACGGTAAAGCTCAAGGTCAGCGATGTTAAGGATAAGAAGTTCACAGTAGATATCCTTGTTGAAAGCCCGAAGAAGATCGCTAATGCTCAGTTTGCAATTGAGTACGATCAGAACGCTCTCAGGTATGAGAGCTGTCAGCACAATGACGAGGCCGGCGGAATGGCAGTTGAGAACTCCTTTGACGGAAAGTTTGTCTACAATTATGTAAACCCTGACGGTACAGCATACGAGGGCTCGTTCTGCACAGTTACTTTCTCGGTTCAGGACGAGAAGATGACCTCATCTGCACTTCACCTTACGGTAAACGATCTGAGTGATGAAAATGCAGTGACTATCTCCTGTCAGACAGAAAGTGCCATAGTCAAGTACGAGGGTGCTCCCGATTCAGAGACTGATGATGATTCAGACTACAGAGAGGTAAAGCTTCTTCTCTCGAAGAGCCCGTACACTCCGAAGGATATGATAGCAGACGGCGACATCTTCGAGGTAGATATTGACAACGGCGAAATACTGACATACGCAGACGGAAAGTTTACAGCCCTCAAAGCAGGCAGCGCCAAGGTGATTATCGAGTACGCAGACGGCTCGGTTGCAAAGCTTTTGGTAGTTATTGAGGACGACAGCTCTTCATCGGCTGCCGAGACTACCACAGTAACAACAGCCGCACCTGCTGCACGTAATGAGGAGAAAAAGTCAAACAGCCTTATGTTTATTCTCATTGGTGCTGTAGTAGTTATAGGGATCGGCATTGTAGCTGCTGAATACTTCCTTATCATGAAGCGCAGAGACCCGAATGATGATGAGTATGATGAATACCCCGAGGAAGACAACGCTCAGACAAACGTTGTAAGAGACGATTACGTCGATGACGATAAGTACTATGATGATGACGAGTACTACGATGATGGCTATGACGATCAGCCTGCTCCCGATGCTCCTGCTGATAACGGCTTTGAGCAGAACAGCGCAGATGATGATGAATAAAGCGCATAATAAAGCCCCGAAGATTTCTTCGGGGCTTTAACTGTGTATCATTTGCGGTTTTTCTTGTAGATGATCTTCAGACCCTTTAAGAGCAGATCGTCATCGAGGATAATATCCTGTCTCTTGCACAGCGGAAGCACCGTAGATGCAAGACCGCCTGTAGCTATAACAGTACACTTCTGTCCGAGCTCTTCTTCGATCCTCTCTATCATACCGTCAATAGCGCAGGCATTAGAGTAGAGCAGTCCGTTTCTTACGCTGTCAACAGTGTTAGTGCCGATGATCTTCTTAGGCTTGTCAAACGAAACATTCTGAAGCTGTGCCGCCTTTGTAACCAGAGCCTCTGCCGATGTCCTGAGGCCTGTCATGATCGTACAGCCAAGGTGCCTCTTCTGCTCATCAATAAGCGAAAGCGTAGTAGCAGTTCCCATGTCGATAATTATCATAGGCGCCTTGTACTCATTTATACCTGCCACAGCATCAACAACGAGGTCGCTTCCTAGCTGAGCAGGATTGTCAATAAGAATACTGAGCCCTGTCTTTATTCCGGGGCCTACAGTCATTACCTCAGAGCCGATATACTTGTTCACAGCAGTTTTAACAGTGTTTGTAAGATCTGGAACAACAGATGAGATTATAGCACCGTCAATATCCTTTATGTCAACTCCATGTATCTCAAGTGCAGTCCTCAGATGAGCCGCATATTCAAGATCAGTTGCCTTGTGATTTGTAGATATGCGCTCACGGAATAGTATTTCCTCTCCATCAATACAGCCGAGCACAATGTTTGTATTTCCGATATCAATTGCAAGAAGCATTTTATTACCTCCTTATAATATATCCCCCGCCGTAAGACGAGGGATATTTTTTGTACACTTATGCGTGTGCCTTGCTGGGCGCAAGGTTGATTATACGAATAACTGCCGAGATAAGCACGATAGCAACACCAAGCTCAACTAAGAAGTTAGTTCCTACAAAGCCTACGATGTAGTAGGTGAACACATTCTTAAAGCCTGCAGCCTCGCCCCATGCCTTGATGGTGTCGAGGAAGAAAGCGGTGCAGCCTATCAGGAAAACGCCTGTGTTCACTACAGGAGCAGCTATAGCCGCTGCGATCGAAGCTACAGTACCGTTAAACTTGGAAACAAGCTTGTAAACAAGTGCTGCTGCTATTCCGCAGAGTGTTCCCTTTGCAATGCAGAGCACAACTGTAAGCGGAACATTGATAGCAAAGAATGCAGACGCATCAAACAGTGTCATGCAGCCGAATACAAAGCCGAGCCAGCCGCCTGCCTTCCAACCGTAGAGCGCTCCTCCGACAACGATAGGTGTCAGTGCAAGAGTGATCGTGAACGGACCGAACTTGATGTTCATCGAGACGATCGAAAGTACAACTACAAGTGCTGTCATCAGACCTACCCCGACGATGGTTTTGGTGTTTTTCATATTTAATTCCTCCTTGTTACTGTTCTCCCATCAGGGGGAGATACAATACAAACCTGCGGAGACGTATTTCTCCGCCAGACATATTATAGCATATCCGCCCATACATTTCAAGTGAATATTTGATTAATTTTCAGTTACACTTTGGTGTATAATTATACAGCTTTCTGCATAGCTTTGTCATTTTTTCTTTGTACCCGAGGAAAACCCTCCGAATATTCCCGACACCAATGACAGTATCAGCTTTGTAGTGATACTGAGTTCACTCATAGCAAAGCTGAGTATCGTACCTGCAAACATCAGCACTATAAAGCACCCCAGTCCGCACATAAGCCCGAGGGCAATACTGCTCTTTTTCTCAACACAAGCGCCTATCATTCCCACCGTGTAGGAGCACCCGCATATAAACAGTATCGACAGCGCCGACATGATCAGTCCGCCTGCGTCAAACTTCGACAGCAGCCACCCGAACACAAACACCGAAACAGCCACTCCGAAAAGCCCTGTTACTAAAGCGCTCACAGCCTGCCCGTACCTGAGTGAGCCTTTGTCCTTTCTGTATCTCATAGTATCTCTCCGTTCGTTTTTATTCTATTATATGTGAATAATCTCAGTCTGATTACAATAGAATAGAGTATAGGCAAAACCGCACAACCACCGGCTAACGCCTTTGCACGTCATAAACTTGCATATTTTCCGTCATATCACACAAAGTTTCCTAGCCGGGCGCCAGCC
>CAMMYU010000066.1:0-2533 GCA_946528545.1 uncultured Ruminococcus sp. | reverse complement strand
TTAAAGCTTTTCTTGCCTTGAACGCGGAAATAGTTAGTGCAGAATTAATATAGCTTTTTAGCCTGCACTATTTCGCTCCGCGTTCAAGGTATGTGAAGCCAAAGCAAAGGTACGTCGCGTATTGGTGCAGGGTTTTCCCTGCTGCCGCACATATATGCGGCAGTTCATTTCACTCTCTCACAACAGGGAAACGCTCCGAGAATTTCTTCCTGTAGATCATTACGATAACGATAGAGTAGATCGTTGTAAGTATCAGAGCTGTGAGAACATCGGTCGGATAGTGCACTCCGACATAAAGTCTCGAAAACATAATCAGCACCGCAAGTATCAATGACGGCACTCCGAACTTCTTCGGCATAAGCAGAAGAAGCACGATAGCTACCGAGAAAGCCGCCGTCGTATGTCCCGACGGGAATGACGAATCCGGCTGTTCCCCGACCAGTCTTGTCAGACCTTCCACCGCATCATAGGGTCTCACTCTGTTGAATATGTGCTTGATTATTATCGTGTTTACAAAAAAGCTGAATACCAGAGAAATAAGGCTTACCACACCCACCGTGCGGTACTTTTTCCATATTATGAGCAGTATGCTCAACAGTATCCAGAACCAACCTGCCTCTCCCAGATAGGTTATACCCTTTATTATCGGATTGAGCCAGCTTACTCTGAGATTATCCTGTATCCAGATAAGTATCTTGCCCTCCGACTGATTCAGGCTGTCAAACATAGATATCCTCCTTAACCTTGTGATTCGCTCGGATTATTACCAGATATTTACACCAAAACTGACAAGGAGATAAAAAATCCGACAATACCATTGTGCACAAAAGCGCGATTTCATATTTTGTTAAATGTTTTTTAGAAATAAGGAAATTTACCCTACATAAAAAGTGATGAACAAACACTTAACAATTGCAAAATTGCAAAACTACATAAATATTGCCCTCATAACGAGGGCAATAAAGCTGTCCTGATTATTATCTGCGGTTGCCCTGCATCTTAGCAAGCAGGCGAAGTATCTTCAGATACAGATAAATAACACCTACAATGAGGGAGTAGCTTGCATACCACTCATACTCCTCAGGCAGACCGTTTTCAACAGTCTCGGTTACAGTGTCAAAGTCGCACATAAGCAGAACTGCTGCTATAAGCACTCCGATAAATGCAAATACAATTCCGATAGGTCCGTTATTAATTGTGTTAATGCTCTGGATAATAGCAGAGTTAGGTGCTACCATAGCAACGATAGCATATATCAATCCGCCCATCAGCGATACCATGATAGCTGTAATACAAGCCATCTTGAGCCTTCCGCCGACTCTTACGCCCTTCATGTACAGAAGCGTCAGCACACCGATAGTCAGAACTGTAAGAACAAGTGCCTCAACGATAATGCCCTTATACTGCTTAGCATAAAGCATAGACACCAGCGACAAGCAGAAGCCCATTCCTCCTGCGTAAATCGAGCCCGTGACAGGCACCGTCTTTGGAGCGAACGCCGCTATCAAGCTTGCGATCAGCGTTACGAACAACAGCACATAGAAGATCACGCTCTCCATTTCAAGCGCTGCCGCAGTACCGTTTCTTGAGGTATAAAAAGCGTCAACATAGAAAAATGCCGCAATACCTGCACACATAACAAGCACGAAATACATCGTCTTCATAGCCACGCCCTTATAGGTAGCGGCATAGTTCACATCTACAGGCTGAACAAAGCTTTTAAGCTTTCTTGCTCTTGGGTTGCCTGCATTTTCAAAAAAGTTATTTGCCATTTTTATCTCCTTTCTACATACAGAAAAACTATTTTCCGATTATCTCTATTATAACCGATTTTACAAAAAAGTCAATAGTTTTTTACAAAATCGCCCCTGAGGATTGACGGCAGGAGAAAAATGCGTTATAATAGTATAGAACTTTTTGTGAAAGGAGCTGCCCTTATGAAGATAGTTTCCCTTATTTTAGCTGCAATGCTGGCTCTTACGCTCTGCGCCTGTGCAGGTCAGAACGATAACTTCTCTAAGGTGACCCTTTATCAGACTTCCTCCGCTGAGGTATCTGAGCCCGACACAGATGTCGGAGTATCTCTAAGAGAGGGCAGAACCTTTGACGGAGCAGTAATAGCCTATGGAGATGACATCACAGCCGCAGAAGCTAAACAGGTAATGGATTCCACGCTTGGGATAGTCTCGTGGGTAGTTATCCTGCATCTCAGTGAAGCAGGCTCAGCCAATTATGCCGAGGCATCAAAGCGCCTTGCAGGAAACGGGAGCATTACCGTCTGGTATAATAAGGAGAGCATCTTCTCGGCCGAGGTTGCCGCGGCCGCAGGCAGCGACGGCATAGTGATGATAACGGGAAACTTTACCGAGGATTCGGCAAAGGAGCTTGCGGATAAGCTGAATGGGATTGACTAAAGCAGAAAAATGCGTTATAATAGTAAAAAACTTAAGGCAACACCGCACAATCATTGTGCGTCAGAAACGCCGTCAGATTTTTCGTCAGAGTGCATAAAGTTGACGACGGCGGGCTGGCG
>CAMMYU010000065.1:0-13876 GCA_946528545.1 uncultured Ruminococcus sp. | reverse complement strand
TGCGTCAGCAAGCCTGCGTCGAATTTAGGCAATCTGACGAAAATCTGGACGGCGCATCTGATGCACAGAGGTCGTGCGGTGTTGCCTAAAAAAGCAGATAACAGTACGAATTTTTGTACTGTTATCTGCTTGATTTTTTAGATTGAGCTTATTTTAAGTTCTTCACCGTCTGCGTCAACAGCTACAGCAGAAACTGCGCCCTCACCATTTTCAACGATGATCTCTGCGATCTTATCCTGTACCTCACTGCGGATAACTCTTCTTATATCTCTTGCACCAAGCTTGTGACCGTGTGCTTTATGAGCTATAAGCTTCAAAGCTGCATCAGTGTATCTGAGTTCGATTCCCTGCTCAGAGAGTGGTGACTTCATCTCATCAAGCATAAGGCCTGCAATAGATGCGTAATTTTCCTCTGTAAGCTGATTAAATACTACAACTTCATCAACACGGCCTAAGAACTCAGGCCTGAGGAAATCTCTCAGTGCCTTCATAGCTTTATCCTGAGCTATCTCGTTATCAGTTTTGTTGAAGCCTACACCTGTATCCTTATCAGTTGAGCCTGCGTTTGAGGTCATAACAATAACTGTATTCTCAAATGATACTGAACGTCCCTGCGAGTCATTAAGCTTGCCCTCATCAAGTATCTGGAGCATAATATTCATTACGTCAGGGTGAGCTTTTTCTATCTCATCAAACAGTATAACGCTGTATGGGCGTCTTCTGACCTTTTCTGTGAGCTGTCCCGCATCATCGAAGCCTACATATCCGGGAGGTGAGCCTATAAGCTTAGATACAGAGTGCTTCTCCATATACTCAGACATATCTATTCTGATAAGAGGCTCTGTTGCATCAAACAGCTCCTCGCCCAGAACCTTTACAAGCTCAGTTTTTCCTACACCTGTAGGACCTACAAAAATGAAAGAAGCAGGTCTGCGGCGCTTATCAAGCTGTATTCTCGTTCTCTTTATTGCCTTAGCTACCTTATCAACAGCCTCGTCCTGACCAATGATACGTTCAAGCAGATGAGGTTTCAGGTCTCTTATCTTTTCAAATTCACTCTGAGCGATTTTATTTGCCGGAATACCTGTCCAGAGCTCAATAACTGTAGAAAGATCCTCATCAGTTACCTTGACAGTATTAAGCTTCTGCTCAACCTCCTTGAGCCTTTCCTGAATACGGAGTATCTCGCCTCTTTTATTTGCGATAGCCTCATAATCGGGCTCATCACTGGCTTCAGCCTCTTCAACATACTGCTCCTGTTCACGAAGCTGAGTGTTCAGGTCATCATACTCTTCAATTTCGGGAGTTCTTATACTTGTGCAGGCACAAGCCTCATCAAGAAGGTCAATCGCCTTATCGGGTAGAAATCTGTCATTTATATATCTCTCTGAAAGAACAGCACATTTTCTTATAGTAGCATCATCAATATGAACTCTATGGAAATTCTCATAGTATTTCTTTATACCAAGAAGAACTGTAACGGTATCCTCAACTGTCGGTTCATTGACTGTTACAGGCTGGAAACGTCTCTCAAGAGCAGAGTCCTTCTCAATATACTTTCTGTACTCCTTAAAGGTGGTAGCACCGATGACCTGAATCTCTCCTCTCGAAAGAGAGGGCTTTAAGATGTTTGCCGCATTCATTGTGCCCTCAGAATCACCAGTACCGACGAGCGTGTGAACCTCATCTATAAAAAGAATAACATTGCCGAGAGACTTAACCTCTTCAACAAGCCCCTTGCAGCGGCTTTCAAACTGTCCTCTGAACTGAGTTCCGGCTACAAGTGCAGTCAGATCAAGCAAATAAAGCTCTTTATCCCTTATGTGGAAAGGAACATCTCCCGAAACTATTTTCTGAGCAATGCCTTCAGCTACAGCAGTTTTACCTACACCGGGCTCACCAATAAGGCAAGGATTGTTTTTCTGTCTGCGGGAAAGAATATGAATCACTCTTGAAATCTCTTTGTCTCTCCCAACAATATTATCAAGCTTACCCTCTCTTGCCTTTTCGGTAAGATTTGTACAATAGTTGTTCAGAAATTTTAGTTTCTTCTGCTTTTTATCCTTTTCCTTTGTATTCGACTGCGCAGAAGCAGAAGAGCTTTGTCTGTCAGAAACAGGTGAGCCTCCTGAGAACAGATTGCTTAGGAAGTTCGGCATAGTTCCGCTTCCGCCCATTTCAAAGTCATCACCGTCGGAAAGCTCCATAAGCTGATTTGACATAGCCTCAAGGTCATCATCTGAGATACCCATTTGCTTCATATAGTCATCAACCTGTGTAATTCCAAGTTCCTTGGCACACACAAGGCATAGTCCCTGATTTTTCTTAGAGTCAGGGTCTTTTACATTAAGCTGCGATATAAATACTACCGCAGGTCTTTTTTTGCATCGGGTGCACATCATCATAATAGTGTACTCCTTTCTTTCTTAGTAAAACACATGGAAAAAATATTTAAAAATCAAAGTATCATTGCATTGCTTCAAGGATAGGAAGCCGTTTGACTCTCCCATAGTTGAAATAATCTGCGCAGCAAAGTAAGCTATCAGCAGGCAGTACATACCGCCCTTCAAAGCTCCAAGAGCACCGCCTCCGACCCTTGCTGATACAGATAAGCGGCCTCCGGTAAAAATACCCACCAGAAACAGAATAATCTTGACACCAATTTCCATAACAATATACAGAATTATAAAGATCATTATTCTGAGCAAAGGAAGTATAAGCGCTCTTAATATATTCTTTTCAAGAAGCTCAGCAGAATATGTTGGGTCATCACGGCTGAGAGCGTAAAAAATCTGCGTTGCTTTTTTATCAAACATATTGACAGCCTGATCTGCAACCTTATCCAATGAAGCATTCTGAAAGCTAATATCAAAATGATTTTTGAACTCGTTTTTAACATCTGTAAAAATCTCAGACGCTGTTTCCTCAGCCGACTGAGTATCAAGGCCCTCTTTCTCAAGGAGATTCTTTATTGATTCTGAAGGCTTTGTACTCCGGTCGAATGAATCCTTTATTTTCTGAGAGTCAATCTGAACACTCAGACCTTTTTCAGCAAGTCTTTCATTAACTTCTTTTGTAACATCAAGACCTTTGCAAGCAGTTTCAAGACCGGAAGTAATCTTTTTCTTTACAAATTTATTGTATGCATTCTCTGCTGCCATATCAGACAAAAACAAAGAAACTGACGCACAAACCACAGATGCCAGAAGAAGTATCGTAAACTTGAAAACACCTCGGTAAATACCAATAAATACGAAAAGGATCAGTATTACCGCACATATCATATCAAGAAGCAGTGCCATTTAATCACCCTCGTATCAGGTCTTGAATCCGATCTTATTGAGTTCTCTTACATCGAGAAAATATACAGCATCATTAAGATAAGCAAAATCCAGATAATCCGAAGAAACATTTGCAGTTGCAAGCAGGTTGCCTGCTTTATCATACGCATTGATTTTATCCTCACAAAGAAGAATAATCAGATTTGAACCTGAATGTAGCTTTTTGGGCTGACCGTCTTCGGTATAGATCATGCTGTTCGGATTGTTGGAATCGCTGTCCGAACGGAAAATCGTCAGAACGCCGCTTCCTTTTCCTACTCCGCTGACTACTACCGCAGCAGATGTCTTGCTGACTGTATAATCTATAAGGTCACCGCTGTATTCATACTTAAACAGAATGTTTCCTTTATTATCAAGCTTATAGAAATTTGACAATCCAATAACCCACTGATCCTCATTATCGTTTACAAGTGTATCAAGAACAAGATCATCAATTGCTGATGACTGCATAAACTCCTCTTCACTGTCAAACGAAACACCTGAAATATACGAATTAATCATACCGTTCTCGGACTTGAACGTTGTTATGTAACAGCCTTTTCCGCTTTCATTGAAGCTGATATCTATAACCTTCTTATAACTTTGCCATCTGTATATCACAGCTCCGTCAGAATCATAAACTGTCATTACGGCTTCATATCTGTCATTCTGGGTGACAACAGCAATATTGCTGTTGCTTGCTATCTCAGCGAGCAAAATAGAATCATCTATTTCCCTTGAAAAGAGTTCTCCGTTCTTATTCATAAGAGTAAAAGCATGACCGCCTCTGTCATAAATCATTGCACGCTTGCCTGCTGTCTTAACGACAGGGTTTGCATAAGAATGAGAAGATGTTGAAATGACCTTTCCGGCTTCATCATAAAAAACAATATGATTATCATCAACTTTTATAAAGCAGTCATTGAAGGGTGCGACTATATTTACCGAGGTTTCATCAAATTGCAGCGGGAAATTACCCTCAGCAGTTTTACCGTCATTTACAATAGTTGCATGAGGCTTATCAAGTATGCCCTCAAGCTTCGGCACCCAGATACCTCTTGTAAAATATACTGTAAATCCAAATACAGAAATAATAAGCAGAGCAACAAGAGCTTTTATCCTTTTCTTTGTCTTCTGCTTTTTACGAGCAGAACGAATATCTGTAACCTTAGTTTTTCGTGCTTTAGGTTCAGACTTCTTATGCTCTTTTTTCGCAGGTTCTTCCTCAGGAACAGACTTAACAGTCTCATCTGCTGCAGCTTCCTGATCATCAGGCTTCTGCTCCTCCTGAGACTCATCTTCCTCCTCATCATCCTCAACAACATTATCGTGCTTTATGAGTATAATGCTCTCACGGTTTTTCTTGATCTGAGCCTTCTGCTGCTTTTTTTCAAGCTTCTCAATAGCTTTATCCCGCTCATCATCAGACTGTTCTTCTGCATTTTCAGAGTTTTTTTCTTCTTTGTCATTTGCCTGAACAAACACATCATCCTCAAAGATCTTATTAGGGTCTTCTTTAAGGTCTTTAAGCTTTGATTCATCTGCAGGTGCTATAAACACCTCCTGCTCGGTTATCTTCTGTATGTCTTCCTGAGCAGCTTTCTCAGCTTCTGCTTCAGACTTCATTCTTTCACGGGCAGCTCTTAGCTTTTTTTGCGCAAGCAGCTCTTCTCTGAGGCGCTGCTCTTTTTCTGCACGCTGTCTTTGCTTTTTTGCGAGCCTTTTCTGCTGTCTGATCTCACGTCCCGATACTTCAGGCATTGGCTCATCAGCATTTACAAAGGCATCTCTGTCAACAAAGCCGGAATCTGAATATTTATTCTTATTATTATCGTTATTGTCTTTCATTATCCTCATTGCCTTTATCGTAATAAACTTCGTTCAGGTATAAACCTGCAGGCGGTACTGTTTTACCTGCTTTTGTTCTGTCTCTCGAATCAATGAGCGCTTTAATTGAGCCGTCAGCCAATTTACCGTCATTGATATAAAGCAGTGTACCTACCATTATCCTCACCATATTATATAAAAATCCGTCACCGCTTACAGTAAAGTGAACCGTATCACCAACACGCTTGACACTGAAATCAAAGATAGTTCTCTCTGTATTTTCTTTGTCGCAATCGGCACTGCAGAAAGCCTTAAAATCATGCTTTCCTATAAATGCCTTTGCTTCTCTGTCAAGTCTGTCAGCATCTATAGGATACCAGCTTCTGTATGCTGTGTCTTTATAAAACGGATCTTTTATCTCACTGTTGTGAACAATATAAACATACTCCTTGCCTTTGCAGGAATATCTTGCATGAAAATCAAGGGGAGCTTCCTCGCAAGAAAGAACTGCGATATCATCTTCAAGTATAGCATTAAGCCCGAACACAACACCTCTGCAGGTTATCGTAGATTCAGTCTGAAAGCTCAGAACATACTGTCTTGCGTGAACACCTGCATCAGTTCTGGAGCAGCCGTTCACAGTAATATGCTCACCCAACAGCTCAAAGAGAGCATCTTCAAAAGCCTCCTGAACTGTATAAGCATTGTTCTGCCTTTGCCAACCATGATATGCAGCTCCGTTATATGCTATTGTAACTTTGAAATTTCTCATACTAAACAGTTTACAACTATCACACCTGCAAAAAACAGGCTAAGAAACATAACTCCTACTAAATCACGATAAGAAAGGTGCAGCTGTTTCATTCTTGTTCGTCCCTCTCCTCCGTGATAACAACGGCACTCCATTGCAAGTGCAAGCTCTTCAGCGTGCCTGAATGAAGCTACAAAAAGCGGTATAAGTATTGGTACAAGAGCCTTGGCTTTCTTAATTAGTCCGCCTGTCTCAATATCTGCACCCCTTGCCTTCTGTGCTGACATGATCTTATCAGTTTCTTCGATAAGAGTAGGTATAAATCTTAATGCGATTGTCATCATCATTGCAAGCTCATGCACAGGTACTTTCAGCTTTTTAAGCGGTGAAAGCAGTCTCTCAATCGCATCAGTCAGGTCAATAGGTGATGTTGTATATGTCAGTATCGACGAACCCACTATCAGACAAAGTATTCTTATCGACATAAATGAAGCTGTCTCCACACCGTCAGATGTAAGCTTTATGAACTTCCACTTAAAATATACGTCACCTGTCCTGATGAAGAACAGATTGAGCAGTGCAGTTATTATAACAACAGGCAGAATAGGCTTCACACTTTTCCACATCATTTTCATAGGTATACCCGAAATAGGATATATTATCAGTGTGAATGCGATACCTACGCAAAGCGCCTGAATACTGTCTGCGACAAACAGCATAACAATAAATGCTGCTGTAAGAAGAAGCTTAACCCTGGCGTCCATTTTATGAATAACAGAAGTTCCGGGGAAAAACTGTCCTATTGTAATATCCTTTAGCAAATTATTCCTCCGTACTATTTCAGCCTTCCTTGTTTTTAAGCATCTTCAAAACAAGATCTGCTGCATATTTTACAGTATATACATCATCATCAAGTCCTATTCCCATAGACTTGAGTCTGTCAAATACTCTTGTTATCTGCGGAACTGAAAGTCCCATCTGCCGAAGCTCCTCACTTCTGTGAAAAACCTTCACTGTCTCATCATAGCAGAACAGCTTTGCCTTATTCATTACTAATATCTTTTCGGCATTCTTAGCTATGTCCTCCATTGAATGAGATACAAGAAGCACCGTATTTCCGGTCTCCTTATGGTATTCTTTAAGCATACCCAGAATACGCTCTCTTCCCTTTGGGTCAAGTCCCGAGGCAGGTTCATCAAGTATAAGCACTTTAGGATTCATTGCCATTACTCCTGCAATAGCAACTCGCCTCTTCTGACCGCCTGAAAGATCAAAGGGTGACTTTTCAAGCATCTCGGGCTTAATTCCGACAAGCCTTGCAGTTTCATGGATACGCTTATCTATCTCATCTTCACTTAGCCCCATATTCTTTGGTCCGAAAGCAATATCTTTATATACTGTTTCTTCAAAGAGCTGATACTCAGGATACTGGAAAACAAGTCCTACCTTGAATCTTACGGGCCTGAGCTTCGACTTATCGTCCCAGAGCTTCTCACCGTCAATATAGACAGCGCCCTCTGTAGGCTTTAAAAGCCCGTTGAAATGCTGGATGAGAGTCGATTTCCCGGAGCCTGTATGTCCGATTATTCCGACAAACTCACCGGCTTCGATCTCCAGATCTATATGATCGACCGCAACCTTACGAAAAGGTGTACCCTCTCCGTAAACATAGGTCAGACCTTCTGCTTTAATAACTGACATTTTACTCTCCACTATTTCAGAAGCTCATACAGCTTCTCTACACATTCTTCCTCAGTAATTATATCATCGGGCAAATCAATTCCTTCATTACGGAGCAAATAACAAAGCTCCGTTACCTGCGGAACATCAAGCCCGAGATTTTTAAGTGTTTTCACCTGCGAAAAAATCTTCTTTGGCTTATTGTCAAGAACTATCTCTCCGCCGTCAATCACCACTACCCTGTCAGCCTGAACAGCTTCCTCCATATAGTGTGTGATAAGAACTATCGTTACACCCTGTGCATTCAGTTCCTTGATTGTTTTCATTACCTCAGTTCTGCCCTTTGGATCAAGCATTGCCGTGGGCTCATCAAGGAGAATACAATCAGGTCTCATAGCAATGATACCTGCTATTGCCACTCTCTGCTTCTGACCGCCTGACAGCTTATGCGGTGCGTGCATACGGTACTCATACATACCAACGGTCTGCAAAGCTTCATCAACTCTGCGCCTGATTTCCTTGGGCTCTACACCCATATTCTCAAGTGCAAAAGCAACATCTTCCTCAACAATAGTAGCAACGATCTGATTATCGGGATTCTGAAACACCATTCCGACCTTCTGTCTGATGTCAAGAAGCCTGCTTTCATCAGAGACACTCATTCCGTCAACAGTAATACTGCCATTCTGAGGAATATTAATACCGTTTATACACTTGGCAAGCGTTGATTTTCCTGAGCCGTTATGCCCAAGTACTGCAACAAACTCGCCCTTTTCAATACTGAGAGAAACACCTTTCAGAACCTCTGTTACAACAGGAGGCTCTTCAATCTCATTAATATATGAAAACTCAAGATCCTTGATCTCGATAAAACTACTCATAAAATCCAACTCCGAAACAAAGCCGCTGCAGGGCGGCGAAATGCCGCCCACACACGCTTAGTCCTTCTTTTTCTTGATCTTCTCGATTACATCCTCAGCTACGTCTTTTGCCTTTTCGAGGTTTTCCTTGGTAGCAAGCTTCTTAGCCTCTTTCTTGACGCTGTCGGGAATTTTGTCATCGATCTGGTCGATCTTCTTTTTGATGTCATCAAGTCCCATAGTTGATTACCTCCATTTACTTATTTATCCATACAGCAGTTGAGCCGCAGGGCAGAACCATGCCTGTTGATTCAACAGGAAGTCCTATCTCATCTGCGGATACATCTCCGCCGTATTTCTTTCCAATCACATCACCCAGAATATATGCCATTACAGAGGGTGACAATCCTGTTGTATAGCTGTTCAGAAGGAAGAACAAGGGTTTATCGCTAAGAACTCCTGCACATAGCTTTACAAGGTCATACACACAATCCTCAAGCTTCCAAACCTCACCGCCGGGACCTCTGCCATACGAAGGCGGATCCATAACGACTGCTTCATAGCGTCTTCCTCGTTTTATCTCTCGCCTTACAAACTTTTCACAGTCATCAATGAGCCATCTGACAGGCTTATCCTCAAGCCCCGATGCCTTAGCATTATCACGAGCCCATGATACCATGCCCTTTGATGCATCTACATGAGCAACCCTAGCACCTGCTGCAGCACAGGCAAGAGTTGCACCGCCCGTGTAAGCAAAAAGGTTCAGCACATTGATTTCTCTTCCTGCATTTTTGATCAGGCCACTCATAAGCTCCCAGTTTACAGCCTGCTCAGGGAACAGTCCGGTATGCTTGAAGCCTGTAGGCTTAATTACAAATTTCAGATCATTATAGCTGATGTTCCAGCTTTCGGGAAGCTTTCTCTTATAATCCCAAGCTCCTCCGCCTTTAGTTGAACGATGATAAACTGCATCGGCTTTTGCCCACTTATCCGAGTACTGAGGGCTTTTCCAGATTATCTGAGGGTCAGGCCTTACTAAAATATGACCTCCCCAGCTTTCAAGCTTATCACCGTCAGTCGCATCTAAAAGCTTATAGTCCTTCCAATTATCTGCAATTCTCATTTAACATATCCTTTGCATTAATTATAAGTTCCTGAATAATACTGCCCTGACGAACTGTGTTTATGGCAGTATCTATATCAAACCAGCGCCCCTCTGAAACCTCAGAAGATATATTAAGCTCTGCTTTTCTTACTTTTGTAAGAAAGCCCAACATAAGCTGATCTCTTCCATCATAGAAAATGCTTTTAATAAACCTGACATTATCACATTCAAGCCCTGTCTCTTCCTTGATTTCACGTACAGCAGCGCTCTCAGCGGATTCTCCGCACTTCATAAAGCCTGCTACACCAACAAACCTTGATGTGTCTCCGTAGCTCTGGCGGATAAGCAGCACTTCGTTATCTTCATTCACTGCAACAGAAAGCACACAGCTTGAAAACGTATCAAACCATGGTCTGTTACATTTTTCACAGTAAGGGAGCTCTCCCTCATCACCGACTGTTCTTTTTCCAAGCTTTTCTCCGCATTCAGGACAATACTTATATCTCATTACATTTCCTCGATAAGCTTTGCTATTTCGTTGGCATACTCGGTAATAACACCTGTTTTCTTGCCTTCGATCATAACTCTGACAAGTGGTTCAGTACCCGATTCACGAACAAGAATTCTTCCGTCAGAACCAAGCTTTTCAGTATATTTTGCAATAGCTGCCTGAACAGCCTCGTTACTTTCCCATTTTCCCTTTTTATCTGCTGTTATCTTTACATTTACAAGCACCTGAGGATATGACTCCATACAGTTTGCAAGCTCGCTTGCTTTTTTCTTTGTATAGCTCATAACAGTCAGCAGCTTTGTTCCTGTAAGCTCTCCGTCACCTGTATTTGCATAGTCAAGCAGAATAATATGACCGGACTGCTCTCCGCCAAGATTGTATCCGCCCTCCTGCATACGCTCAAGGACATACCTGTCTCCGACCTTGGTAGTTGTTGCAACTATTCCGTTCTCTTTGGCAAATTTGAAAAAGCCGAGATTGGTCATTACTGTAACAGCACAGGTATTGTTTTTAAGAAGTCCAAGATCTTTCATGTAGAGCGAGAAAATCGCAAGAAGTTTGTCACCGTCAATAAGCTGACCGTTTTCATCTACTGCAAGACATCTGTCAGCATCTCCGTCAAACGCAAGACCTACATCGCAGTTATTCTCAACTACAGCCTTTTGCAAGCCTTCAATATGGGTCGAGCCGCAGTTCTTATTTATATTAGTTCCATCGGGAGTATCATTAAGCATTATACACTTAGCTCCAAGACCCTCAAATATCTTCTGAGCACATACACTTGAAGAGCCGTTCGCACAGTCAAGCGCAACCTTAATGCCCTTGAAGTCAGCAGGACTGGACTTCATAATATGCCTTATATAATCCCAGACAGCGTCTTTTTCATAGTAAACTCTTCCTATGTCACAGCCGTTACAAAGCGTGATCGCATCGGGAGTATCAAGAATAAGAGCTTCTATCTCCTCCTCAACGCTGTCAGGAAGCTTATATCCGCTGCTTGAAAACAGCTTGATACCGTTAAACTCAACACTGTTATGCGATGCAGAAATCATTACACCTGCGTCTGCCTCATACTTATTTACAAGCATTGCAACAGCTGGTGTCGGAACTACTCCGAGAATATGCGCATCTGCTCCGACCGAGCATATACCAGATACGAGGGCTGCTTCAAGAACATCACTTGAAATTCTTGTGTCCTTGCCAATAATAATTTTTGCTTTTCCTTCCTTGCCCTTTGAGAGAACTACCGCAGCAGCTCTTCCGATCTTCATTGCAAGCTCACAGGTAAGCTCAGTAATTGCTACGCCTCTTGCACCGTCTGTTCCGAATAATCTTCCCATAATTAATATCCCCTTTGAATAATATTATAAATGCGTTTGTCCGTCTTTCAATATTCCAAGATGGTCGTAAGCAAGCTGAGTTGCTACTCTTCCTCTCGGAGTTTTTGAAAGAAATCCAAGCTGCATAAGATAAGGCTCACAAACGTCTTCTATGGTAACAGCATCTTCTCCAATGGCCGCCGCCAGTGTTTCAAGTCCGACAGGACCTCCGTTATAGCCCTTTATTATCATATTCAGAAGTCTCATATCAAGCTTATCAAGTCCGAGCTTGTCAACCTCCATACGGTTAAGAGCTATCTTTGCAATTTCCTCAGTAATCACACCGTTGCCCATAACCTCAGCATAATCACGTACTCTTTTAAGAAAACGGTTTGCAATTCGAGGCGTTCCCCTCGAACGCTTAGCAATCTCTACCGCACCCTTATCATCACAGGCAACTCCAAGAATGATTGCAGAACGCTTAACTATATCAGAAAGCTGCTCTGTAGTGTATAGGTCAAGCCTCTGAATAACACCGAAGCGGTCTCTTAATGGCGCAGAGAGCAGTCCTGCTCTTGTTGTTGCACCGATAAGTGTAAACTTATTAAGCTCTATTCTTATAGACCTTGCCGCAGGACCTTTACCCATGATTATATCCAGAGCATAGTCCTCAAGTGCAGGATAAAGCACCTCTTCAACCTGACGTGACAGTCTGTGAATCTCATCAATGAAGAGCACATCGCCTTTTTCAAGGTTAGTAAGTATTGCCGCAAGATCACCGGGCTTCTCAATAGCAGGACCTGATGTAATCCTGATATTTACTCCCATCTCATGGGCAATTATTGAGGATAATGTAGTTTTACCAAGGCCCGGAGGACCGTAAAGCAAAACATGGTCAAGGCTGTCGCCTCTGTTTTTGGCAGCCTGAATATAAATTTTCATATTTTCCTTGACCTTATCCTGACCTATATATTCATCAAGCGTAACAGGTCTGAGACTTACTTCAAAGTCGTCTGTTGTTTCGGATACTGTCTCTTTGGGCGAAACGATCCGTTCAATGTCAAACTCGCCTTTTTCTATCATATCTTATGACATTCCAGCTTTGAAACGTCTTCCTCCCTTCAAAGAATCATCGAAACTTTGCAAGGCTCATAAGTGCCTTTTTAATAAGCTCTTCTGTAGAAAGTGAAGTATCAAGCTTTGCAATCGCAGAAGATGCCTCACTCTCTGAATAACCCAGAACAACAAGAGCTGTGATTGCCTCCTGAATATTACTGCTCATAACAGGAGATACAGCGGCAGTACCGCCTCTGACAGTTAGATTATCACCTTTAGCAACCTTATCTTTGAGTTCAAGAACTATTCTTTGAGCTGTCTTTGCTCCTATGCCTTTAACCTTAGTAAATGCAGATGAATCTCCCGTTGCAACAGCAAGCGCAAACTGCGAAGGAGTACACGATGACAGAATTGACAGCGCCGCCTTAGGTCCTACGCCTGAAATGCTTATAAGCATTCTGAAGCTTTCAAGCTCCTCTTTAGTATAAAAGCCAAAGAGCTCTACAGCGTCCTCTCTTACGGCTAAATGTGTATAGAGCAGCACCTCTTCCTTACCGGCTATAGCCTGCTGTGTCGAAAAAGACGTTCTGCATTCATATCCCACTCCCGCACATTCTACAACAGCAATATCTCCCTTTGCATAAATGAGTTTGCCTCTTAAAGAATAAAACATATCATAGCCTCCTTAAAAGCAGCTGTCTACTTCGCCGAACCGATTATTCTTCTTGTATTAATACTAAGACCATGCGTAATAGCTATAGCAACTGCATCAGCCGTATCATCGGGCTTGGGCACTTCCTTGAGATGAAGCATAGTCTTGGTCATTTCCTGAACCTGTTTCTTTTCCGCCCTGCCGTATCCGACTATAGATGACTTAACCTGTAAAGGCGTATATTCATATATCGGAATATTTCTCATAATTGCAGGCAGAAGTGTTACACCTCTTGCCTGAGCAACATCTATAGCTGTTTTCTCATTGGTATTGAAAAAAAGCTTTTCTATACCCATTTCATCGGGCTTATAGGTTTCGATTATTTCAGTAATATCTTCATAGATCATTTTAAGTCTTTTCTCAAAAGGCAGATCAGCAGGAGTTGTAACCGCACCGAACCCAACAACAGAAAACCTTCCCGAAGCATAATCAAGAACGCCGTAACCTACTATTGCATAGCCGGGATCGATACCAAGTATCCGCATAAAAGCCTCCAAAAAGATATACTATTAATAATAACAATTTATTATAGCATATTTTGACCTTAATTGCAAGTAAGAAGAACACATTTTTACATTTTCAACACATTATCCGTAATGTCAAGCTCATGATTGAACAAAATAACTTTTTAAGGCAACACCGCATGACCCATGTGCATCAGATGCGCCGTCCAGATTTTCGTCAGATTGCCTAAATTCGACGCAGGCTTGCTGACGCAAGTCAAGGAGAATTTGG
>CAMMYU010000064.1:0-11495 GCA_946528545.1 uncultured Ruminococcus sp. | reverse complement strand
TACGACAGTATTCCTGCGGTAAATTTAGGCAATCTGACGAAAAATCTGACTGCGTATCTGGCATACAATGGTTGTGCGGTGTTGCCTTAAAATCAATATTAAAATACATTATAACATAATAATTCAATTCCGTCAAGACCATAAATCCAATTGACAATATCTATTTAAAGTGGTATAATGATAAAAGCTGATTATAAAAGGAGAAATATCATGCATACAGAATTTCTGATGGGAAATGCCGCTATCGCCAGAGGCGCTCTTGCGGCAGGACTGAATGTTATCTCGGGCTACCCGGGAACACCCTCTACCGAGGTGCTTGAAACTACTGCAAAAAACAATGACGGCTCGGTCTACGTTGAGTGGTCTGTAAACGAGAAGGCTGCCCTTGAGCTTGCTGCGGGCGCTGCCTACAGCGGTGCAAGAACTATGGTAACCATGAAGCAGGTGGGTCTGAACGTTGCAAGCGATCCGCTTATGAGCCTTGCTTATATAGGTGTAAAGGGCGCAATGGTCGTGCTTGTTGCCGATGACCCGGGACCTATATCCTCTCAGACCGAGCAGGACACACGCACCTTTGCGGCTTATTCAAAGCTTCCCTGCTTTGACCCCTCCTCTGTGCAGGAGGCCTACACCATGATACAGGTAGCCTTTGAGTACTCCGAGAAGTATCACACTCCCGTCCTTTTCAGACCTACTACCAGAGTCTGTCACGGCTATGAGTCGATAGAGGTAAAGGATAAGGAGGAGTGCAAGACAAACTCTCCCGAGGGCTTTGTGCGTGACCCTATGAAGTGGGTCATCTTCCCGAGGCTTTCGTATAACTCGCATATTGCGATAGAGAAAAGAAATGCGGAGCTTTCAAAGGTATTTTCCGAAAGCGGTCTGAACCCTGTTTTTGATAATACCGAGCAGACTAAGGGTATAGTCACTCACGGAATAAGCTATGCCTATACTAAAGAGGCGCTGAAGTCTCTCGGTGTGTCTGCACCGCTGATGAAGACAGGCACTCCGTTCCCCTTCCCCGAGGAGGCTGCTCTGGAGTTTCTCAAGGGCAAGGAGGAAGTACTCTGCATTGAGGAGCTTGACCCTGTTATTGAGAGGGCTCTTGTGTATGTCTGCGGTAAGTTCGGACTGAAAACAAAGATTTACGGAAAGCTTACAGGACACATCAAAAATGCGGGAGAGAACACTGTAGGCTCTGTTGAAACGGCTCTCGGTAAGTTCTTGGGAGTGGAAGTGTCCAACAAAACAGACAGAAGCGCTCCTCCCGGGCTGCCTGTAAGACCGCCTGTGCTTTGTGCAGGATGTCCTCACAGGGCTTCGTTCTATGCGGTCAAGAAAGCTATGAAGGGCAAAAAGAGCGTGTTCTGCGGAGATATCGGCTGCTACACTCTCGGAAATGCAATGCCGCTTGATATGGTTGATACCTGCCTTTGCATGGGTGCAGGACTGAATATAGCTCAGGGTATCGGCAGGATCGAGCCCGACACAAGCTGCTTTGCCTTTGTGGGAGACTCTACTTTCTTCGCATCGGCTATAACAGGTGCGGTGAATGCGGTCTACAATCAGGCGGATATGACTATCTGCATACTTGATAACTCCACCACTGCTATGACAGGTCACCAGCCTCACCCCGGTACGGGGCGCACTATGATGGGCGAGATAGTCGAGAAGGTAGATATTGAGGCAGTGCTTCGTGGTATCGGAATTGAAACTGTAGAGACAGTCGACCCTCTGAAGCTTGATGAAACAGTTGAGACCGTAAAACGCACTGCTGAGAAAAAGGGTGTAAAGGCAATAATTTTCCGTTCGCCCTGTGCAGTTATCATCAAGCCCGATAAGCCTGCCCTTATTGACCCCGACAAATGCCGTAACTGCAAAAAGTGCATAAATGACCTCGGCTGCCCCGGGCTTGTGCTCAAAGACGGCAAGGTCGCTATAGAAAATGCTCTTTGTACGGGCTGCGGACTTTGCTCTCAGGTATGCCCGTTTGATGCGATCGGAGGTGCTCACAATGCAGACTAATATAATTATTTGCGGTGTAGGCGGTCAGGGTATAGTGCTTGCCTCGAAGCTTATTGCCGCAGCTTCAATGGCTAAGGGTCTCCACGTTATGAGTGCTGAGACTATCGGTATGGCCCAGAAGGGCGGAAGTGTTTTCAGCTTTCTGCGTGTGGGCGATGAGGCTGAGTGCCCGATGTTCGCCGAGGGCTCGGCAGACCTTCTGATAGGCTTCGAGCCTGCCGAGGCTGTGCGTATGCTCCCATACCTTAAAAAGGGAGGTAAGGCAGTTGTGAACACTCACCCGATAATGCCTGTAACGGCATCTCTTAAAGGGACAAACTACACAGGCGAGGAAATGCTTGCCTACCTCAAAGAAAATGTAGATGAGCTCACAACAATAGACGCTGACGCTCTTTGCAAAGAGATGGGCTCTCCGAAGGTACTCAATATGATAATGCTCGGAGAAGCCGTAAGAAGCGGCGCTCTCCCCCTTGACATCGACGATATAGATCAGGCTATGAGGGCAACCGTAAAGCCGCAGTTTGCCGAGCTTAATACAAAGGCTCTTAAAGGGAATCATTAATTGTCCAAATATATGTACACTTGAAAGGACTGATACTTATGCAGATCACAGAAAAACAGCTTGCACAGGTCAATGGCAGGATAAAGGCTCTTGTCAGTGCAGGAAGCTTCTACGGCAAAAAGCTTAAAGAGGCAGGCATCACCGAGGTAAAGACCTATGAGGACTTCTTGAAGCTCCCCTTCTCCGAGAAGAAGGACCTGAGAGATGCTTATCCGCTTGGTCTTATGACAGCCCCCGAGGAAGAGATAGTGCGTATACACTCCTCATCGGGAACTACAGGCAAGCCTGTTATAATCCCCTACACTGCCAAGGACGTTGATGACTGGGGAGAAATGTTCAAGCGCTGCTACGAGGTTGCAGGCATTACAAACAAGGACAGAATACACATCACCCCCGGATATGGTCTGTGGACTGCGGGAATAGGCTTCCAGAACGGCTGTGAGAAGCTCGGTGCTATGGCTATTCCTATGGGCCCGGGAAACACCGAAAAGCAGCTTGAGATGATGCAGTCAATGAAGAGCACCGTTCTCTGCTCGACATCTTCTTATGCACTGCTTCTTGCCGAGGAGATCGAAAAGCGTGGCATAAAAGATAAGATACATCTTAAAAAGGGAGTTATAGGCTCTGAGCGCTGGTCTGAGAAGATGAGAAAGAACATCGCTGACAAGCTTGGAATTGAGCTTTATGATATTTACGGTCTGACCGAGATATACGGACCCGGAATCGGCATTAACTGTGAGTACAACACAGGTATGCACTACTGGGATGATTACATCTATATCGAGGTGATCGACCCCAAGACAGGTGAGCCTGTACCCGACGGTGAACAGGGCGAGATCGTTATAACAACTCTCGTTAAGGAGGGTGCTCCGCTTATCAGATACAGAACTCATGACCTTTCACGCATTATCCCCGGTAAGTGCCCCTGCGGAAGATCGTACCCGAGAATTGACACTATCATGGGCAGAACCGATGACATGATGAAGATCAAGGGCGTAAACGTGTTCCCGAGCCAGATCGAAGAGATACTCGGAAAGTTCACCGAGATTTCCAGCGAGTATCAGATCAGGATATCTCACCTTGAGGGCAAGGACACAATGCGTATCTATGTTGAATCCACAGGAGATGTTGACTTTGCAAACCTTGCAAAGCGCATCACCGAGAAGGTAAAAAGCGGCATCGGCTTTACACCTATTGTTAAGGTAGTAGAGGTAGGAGTCCTGCCGAGAAGCATGAAGAAGACCGCAAGAGTCATCGACGAAAGATACGATGAAAAATAGGCAGTGCTCGCCGCAGCAGGGAAAACCCTGCACCAATACGCGGCAGGGAAAACCCTGCACCAATACGCGTCGTGCGTTTGTTTAGGATTTTTCACTCCTTGAACGCGGAGCAAGACTGTGCAGGCTATAGCTAAATAATACTAAGCTATAACTAAATAATACTAAAATGATTATAGCAAAAACGCAGGCCGTTATGGTCTGCGTTTTTTTATCAGGTTGTGCCTGTAGTTTTCAAAAGCCACAGAGAGCATATCCTGCACTCCTTGATCGGCTTATCAAGTATAAGGTCAAGTGCCGCCTTATAAAGGGCAAGCTGATCGTCATAGCGTGAAAATTCAGTTGCGTCCTTAAAGCGGTCTGTCTTGTAATCTACAAGCACATAGCCGTCATCTTCTTCAAACACGCAGTCTGCAATACCCTGAAGCATTGAGCCCTTTGACAGATACTCATTGTACTTGTCTCCCAGCCCAAGCTCATCGTATGAAACAAGGAACTTGAATTCTCTGAGCACATTCTTCGAGGACATTATCCTCTTTCCTATATCCGATCCGAAGAAGGCTTCAACTGCATCAATATACACTCCCGAGGCTTCCTTCTTCGTGAAATAGCCCTCCCTTACAAGGCGGTCAAGCTCTTCACGAGCGCTCTTCTGAGCGTTTTCATAGTTTGCAAGCTCCATGAACTTATGCGTGAAGGTTCCCTTCTCTGCCGAGGACAGCTTATCAACGGTTTCATCAAGGCGCATAAGGTTCGGATAGAACACATCTTCCTCGTCATCACCCTTTTCGGCATTGATAGAGGATACTATCTCTGTAACCGACATTTTGGCAGGCTTCTTCTCTTTATCGGCAGCTCTTATCTTTCGGCTGAACACTTCTTTTTCCTCAAGCTCTTTCAGAAGCTTCTTATCTACAGCCTCAGATTCGCCTGTCACACTTACAGTTTTCTGAGGCTCATCTGCCGCAGCTGTGAGGTCGGAAAAGTCAATTATCGGATCACTTCTCGGCGACTTTGCAATACCAATATCATCTGCTCCGAGCATACTGCAGATCTCAAATGTATTCTGAGCTCTTATCAATGCCATTGTTACCCAGCCGAGCATAGTTCTTACACCCTGAACCTGCTCTGTAATGTCGGTCTTGTTTCTTATGCTGTCTACTATTTTAGCCTGTGCTGATATAGCCTTTTCAAAGCTCTCGTCTCTGTCATAGGAAGGTGCATAGCAGACAAAAAGCTTTTCCTTTGCTCTTGTACAGCCTACATAGTAAAGCCTCATAGCCTCACTTACCGCATCGTTTTTTTCTATCAGGCTCAGATATTTATAGTAAACACTGCTCTTTCTTATGCCCTGATTGTCTGTCAGGAACTTAAAAGCACAGCCAAGCTCATTATGAGTAAACATTGCACCTGAATTAAGCTGAAATTTCCTGTCAAGCTGTGTAAGGAACACGAAGGGGAATTCCAGTCCCTTTGAAGCATGATAGGTCTTGATATATACTGAGCCCTCACCCTCGGTTGAAACCACAGCCTTTGCAAAGGCAGATTTGTTCGAGGCTATAGAGTCAATAAACCTCAGGAAGCCTGTTACACCCTCGGGGCTGTTCTTTTCATACTCAGCCGCATACTGTGTAAGCAGTCTGAGATTAGCTCTCTTTTTATCAGCGTCAAGAAAGAGCGAGCTTATGCCCATCATGTTGGTTTTCTCATAAACATAGCTTATGAACCTGTCAAGCTTCATATTGTTCGACTTGAAGCGAAGCTCGGTAAGCAGTCTGCTTGCACCTATACACTTATCCCGAAGTACCTTGTCATCAAGCTCAATATAGTCAGCTTTTTTATTGTCTTCGTCCTTATTGTCAGGATTTACGGCATTAAACAGCGACCAGAAATGAGCCTTCGGCTTCGGAATTTTTTTCTTCTCCTCCTCGGAAAGCTTATCAATATCTGCTTCGGCTTCTCTTGCCTTTTCCTGAGTGCTCCTCAGTATCTTTTTGAGCTTTACCGCATCATCGGGTGTAAAGCCAAGTATAGGCGACAGCATTAAGGCAGTCATTGAAATATCATTCATCGGGTTGTCTACCACTCTGAGAATACTAAGCACAAGTGATATTTCCCTCGATTCAAGATAGCCGTCAGTGTCCTTGCTGTAGGCTGTAAGACCTACTGCCTCAAGTGCTCTTGCGGCGGCTCTTGCCTCGGCATTTGTCTGCACTAAGATACAGAAGTCCCCTGCCGAGCAGGCACGGTATGTAAACACATCATTGTCAAAGTCATATTTACAGATCTGCTCACCGTCATCAATCATCTTCCTGATGCGCTTTGCGACCTCAAAATTCTCACGGCTGAAAAGCCACTTATCCTCAAAGCTCTTATCATTATCTATGAACATGACCTCTGTAGGATGAACTTTGCTGTCGTACTTAGCTCCCTGGACAAGCTCCTGAGTGCTGTTATAATCAACTCCGCCGCACGCCGAGGACATTATGCCGTCAAAGCTGAAATTAACAAAGTCAATAATTTCCTGTCTGCTCCGGAAATTCTGATTGAGGAATATCGGCTCAAGAACCTCACTGTGTGCAGGGCTGCGGGCGTCCTCAACGGTCTTTACAAACAGTTCGGGATTTGACAGACGAAACTTATATATCGCCTGCTTAACGTCACCGACTATAAATACATTCTTTCCCATTATATTCAGGTCATCTGTATCGGAAAGCACCCTGAAAACGATCTCCTGAAGATTGTTTACGTCCTGAAACTCATCAATGAAGATAACCTCATAGATATGGCTGTCTCTGATAGCTTCGGCAAGCTCGGTGCGCCTGAGCTGGCCGTTTTCCATTGTAACAAGCATATCCTTTGCCATAAGCTCGGCATCGGAGAAGGTCAGGCCGTTGCGCTCAAGCTTCTGCTCCATAGCAAGCTCATCTATCATATCACACAGATGCGCCAGTACCCTGAGTATCTCTCTGCTTGTCTGCATATTTGCTTTCTTTTCAGCGATGTTCGGAGTAAACATATCCAGTATTTCAAGAATAAGAGCTTTATAGCATTCTCTCTCAGCCTTTGCCTTATCAGAGTTTTCTCTTAATTCTGTCTGAACTGCCAAAGACAATTCCCTGAACACCTTAGTATTTGTTTTCAACGGCTTGAGCCTTATACCGCTGAACTGTCCTATCATGCCTGTAATGTCATCGGCTTTTCTGTCTTTGACGTTTTTATCAAGCAGGGCTGTAAATGAATCGTCAGAGGCTGCGGTATCAGACAGGTCACTGTGTTCGCTGTAATTAACACCCGAAGTACTGAAATTTGATATAGTTCTCAGCCTGTCAATACCTGCTTTTATCTCGGGGATCAACCTCTCGGCTTTCTTGAAATCATCTTCAAGAAGCCTGTCAAAGACCGCAGGATCATCATAATTATTCAGTGCATCACTAAGCCACTTGTCACGGAATGCAAGTGAGCGCAGGAAATAGTAAAAGTCCTTGATTACTTCTCCGAGTGTCTTTTCGGTAAATGATGATGACAGCAGTCTGTAGTCATCGGGCGACTCGGTATAAAGCCTGCGCATAGCCTCCTCACTGCAGGTGTCATAGATAAGTGCCTGAACATTTTCTTCAAGCACCTTGATACCGCTGTTGAAGTCGGTAAGATTAAGATTGCTCTTAACAAGGTCAAGACAGAAGGAATTGATAGTGGATATTCTTGCAAGCTGCAGAAGGTTCTGCTGCTCTAAGAGCCACTCATTGTCGGGCTCTTCTTTGAGCTTTTTGGCAAATTCCTCTGCAAGCTTTTCTCTCATCTGCGCAGCGGCCTCTTTTGTGAAGGTAACTGCAAGAAGCCTGTCAGCAGGGATCCTGTGCTTTTCATCACTGAGAAGCTGTATCATTCTCTCGATCAGAACAGCGGTCTTTCCGCTTCCTGCCGCTGCCGAGACAGCAAGCCCCTTACCACGTTTTGTAATGGCCTGCTCCTGAAGTTTAGTCCATGGTATTTTCTTACTCATTGCTGTCTCCCTCTCTCATAAGTCTCTTAAGCTCCTCCTTCATCAGATCCTTATACCGATTATCTTTTGTCTTGACAGCATCGTCTCTGTTCACAAGACCGCAGATATCTGCATAGTCACAGTATGTACAGGTTTCGTCAAGAGGCTTTGCATCTATCTCTCCGTCTGATAGCCTATGTCCGAACGATGCAACCTTATCCTTGGCAAATGTTCTCAGTGCTGTGAACTCCTTATCTGAAATAATGCTTTCGCTGTAGCCCGGCTGCTCTCCCTTTTTCTTAGGCTTTGTGACCTTATGAGGTGCATAGGCATAGCCTGAATCGCTGTTATAGGCATCAAGCACATTGGTATCGAGAACTGTTCTGCCCTCAGGCTTGAAGGATTTAAGAAGGGCGTTTTCAGCCTTTGTCAAATCCGTACTGTTATTACTGCTCTGGTTTACAGGATCGGGTGCTTTGCCCATGATAAAGTAAACTATTCCTGCCTGAGCCAGACTGTCCTTCTTGTCCTTGAAGGTCTCGTCTGCTTCGAGCAGTCCTGTCAGATAGACAAGCATCTGCAGATTAAGGCCGAGATAAAGCTTGCCGTAATCAAAGGTAGTCTGAGTGCCTGTCTTATAGTCGATTATCCTTATGTAGGTCTTATCATTTGCTTCAAAGATGTCAGCTCTGTCAATATAGCCTGTAAGAACTATCTTTCTGCCGTTTCCGGCATCTATTTCAAGAAGTCCCTTTTCAGGGCTTAGCTTATACTCTATCAGTGTGGGTCTGAACTTAGAGCCGCCAAGCTCATCTCTGACAAATTCAGCCGCATCAAATGCAAATTCCTTGAGCTTTTCTACTCTGTAGTCAAAGTCCTCGGGCTTGCCGTAGCCGCCGCCGAGCTTCCTGCTGATATAGTCGTCCACACACTCATCAACAAATTGTCTGAGCTCCTCATCATTCATTTTGACTGCTGCTTTTCCATAGCCCTCCTTATCAGGGTCATGCTTCATAAGCTTTTCAAAAAGCTCATGTACGATAAGACCTCTGTCGGCTTTGCCTATTTCCTTTTTGTCAGGCTTACTGAGAGAAAGGCCGTAGTGACAATAATATGAAAACGGACACTTGAAATATGTATCAAGCTGTGTCGGGGAAATATGAGTAAGCGACTGCGGGAAGAAGGTCTCTTCGGCAAGCTCCGATGACATTTTAAACTCGGGCTTCTTATATATATCCGAGGGCTTGGGAAGCTTTTTCCCGTACTCGGAGGAGTTTTCAAGAAAGGCTCTGAGGGTCTCGCTCACGCTGTCTTTTGAGGCTATGTTTTCAAGATACTTATAGTATGCACTCTTATAGGAGCTTACAAAGCTGTCTGCGGAGAGCTTAACTGTATTCACGCATACAATACTTCCGAACATATCCTTGATCTCGCCTGCAAGACTTGAGGGTCTCTTGGCTGTGCCCAGAAGGTCTGCACAGGAATAGAGCGCATAAAGCCTGTCAGTTGCTGAGGTAAGAGCCGTATAGCAGTTAAGCTTTTCATTGAAAAACTGTGCTCTCGCACTCTGACCGATGATCATTCCGTCTTTGCCGAGAAGCTGTTTTTCATGCTCGGTAACAAGAGCTCCGCTTTGTACGCTTGCAGGGAAAATACCGTCATTCATTTCAGCGGCAAATACAGCCTTCACAGAGCCGATTCTTGAACGTGACGCATCACAGAGTATTACACAGTTAAGCTGCTGAGGCGGCTTTGACACCTTTATCTGAGAGGTTATTATTCTGAAAAGCTCGGAATAACGGCGCAGAGATATACGCTCATTGCCTACAAACTGATAAATAGAGGTTATTACCGACATCACATTGCCCCAGAGCTGTTTGAGGCCTCTCAGAAGCTCAACATTTTTATTCTTATTGTCAGAAGCATCGGCATTATTCTCGCAAGCCTCAACATTCTTGAAATAGTGATAAGCTTTCTTAGACAAACCAATGGCAATGAAAAGGTCATATAAAGCTGTTGAAATTGAAGCCGCTGTAGGCTCTGCACCTATAGCCTTTTTGAAGGCTTCAAACGGTTCGATAACCCTTTTTCTCAGCTCATTCAGAGTTTTCATTCTCTCAGCAAGTGCTTCCTGCTGTTTTTTCTGTATCTCGGGGTCATCTGTCTCCCTGAGTTCACGGTCTGGTGCTGTAAAATCAGACAGCCACATATCCTTGTCAACACCCCAGACAAAGCAGTACTTCTCCAGAGTATTTACCTCGGAATAGCTCATCGGGTAAAGGTCTGATTTTATAAGCTTCATAATGCTGTCGGTAGAATACTTCCTTGACATAAGACATTTCATCAGAAGTACTATATACCTGACTATAAGAGAATTCTCGGCATTTTCACTTCTGTCAACAAACAGCGGAATATCATAGCGTTCACAGCTGTCCTCAAATGCCTCGGCTATCTGATCAAGGTCTCTTACCACTACCGCAATTTCCGAGAAATTATACTTTTCCTCACGGACAAGTCTCATTATCTCCGAGCAGATATACTCGCTTTCTTCAAACATATCCGAGCTGCTTACAAGCCTTACTTTAAGCTTTTTTTCGGCTTCGGCACGGCTTATCTCTTCATTTTCAAGTTTGTTTTCAAGTTCCCTGTAGTCAGGATAAGCCTTGTCTGAATAACTGTACAAATTTTCGGATAGATGTACAAGTTCCTCTGATACTCCGCCAATCGGAGCACAGTTCTCGGTTCTGACATCAACACCGTGATTATTTGCAAGCTCGGTAAGCTTCTGTTTTGTAACCAGAGTATCATGGAACGGGTGAGTATGATACCTGCCGACGCAATTGTCATCAATAACGAGCGAAACAGTCATTTCCTCGCACTGAGAAAGCGCAATATCACACATTCTGAGCTCATCATGCGTAAAGCTTGTAAACGAGGATATAAACACACTCTTACCCTTGAAATAGCTGTTTCTTTCAGCCTGATCGCAGGCTCTTGCCAATGCTGAAAGCGAGTCTGTCATTTCGTTGGTATCGAGCTCTTCCATGAAGTTTTTATATATCTCAGACAGATCAGACAGCTTTGCCTCAAGCACTCCGCCGTGGCTTTCTGCCGAAGCTTTCAGCATTTCGGGAGTGATACCGCTTTCACGCAGGCTTTGCACAAGCTCAAGACATTCGCCTATAAACGCAGGCTTGTCAAGATTTTTCTTGTAAAACCTTACATTGCCTTTTTTGGACAAAGCCTTTATAGCCCTGAACATAAGTATAGTTTTAATATGATCGTCACAGCTCTGAGCAGCACCGCCGAACTTTGCTGCAAGCATTTCACTCAGACGGTTGAAGCCTATCGTAGTTACATTATTAAAAAGCCTGACACCAAGCGCATCATAAAGCTTTCTGTCAAACTCAAACGAATACTGATCGGGGATAATACAAATAACATCTTTACGGCTCCGGGCAGCATTTTTTACCGTTTCAAAGAAAACCTCTTCACGTTTGCTGTATGAGCCGCCGCAGATAAATTGCAGCATATTCTCAGTCCTTTCGCATAAAAATTCTTAAGGCAACACCGCACGACCCCTGTGCATCAGATGCGCCGTCCAGATTTTCGTCAGATTGCCTAAATTCGACGCAGGCTTGCTGAC
>CAMMYU010000063.1:0-4889 GCA_946528545.1 uncultured Ruminococcus sp. | reverse complement strand
AGAGTGAAAAGTGAAGAGTGAATAATGAATAGTACAGAAACGCCCTCTTGAAACTATTCACTATTCACTCTTCACTATTCACTATTAACTAAGCCCTCGGCGCAATCAGCGACGAGGGCGTTTCTGGCTGGGGTGGAAGGATTCGAACCTTCGCAATGACGGAGTCAGAGTCCGTTGCCTTACCACTTGGCGACACCCCAATATTATTATAAATTGGCTGGGATAGATGGATTCGAACCATCGGTGACGGAGTCAAAGTCCGTTGCCTTAACCTCTTGGCTATATCCCATCATAGTCCCTTCCGAAACAGCTTTTATATTATAGCATACAGTTCCTTGTTTTGCAAGGGCTTTTGACGTTTGTTTACGATTAGGACACACTTATTTAACACAGCCTTGACTACGCTTTGCCCGACATCAGCGCTGCTGATAGCAGAGGTATCGGCTTTTGTCATAATCAACAATAATGAACTCTGATAATACGTTAAACTGTCGAAATTCTTTCTATTATCTTGACTATCGTCTGAAATTATGTTATTATAAATGTGAAATTTATGTGAAAGGTAGTGTACTTATGTTTAAGAAGTTTCTAAGCGAGTTTAAGGAGTTTGCTCTTAAGGGCAACGTTATGGACCTGGCAATAGGTGTTATCATCGGCGGTGCGTTCTCAGGAATCGTTACATCGCTTCTTGACAACATTATTTCGCCCATCATCGGCTGCTTCAGCACAGGCGGCTTCAAGGGTCTGAACGTTACTATCTGGAAGGCTACACTTAACTACGGTGCATTTCTTAATGACATTATCAACTTTGTCATTATGGCATTCGTTATCTTCCTGCTTATGAAGGCTATCAACAAGCTTATGGCTATCGGCAAGAAGAAGGAAGAGGAAAAGCCTGCAGAGCCTTCTGCTGAGGAAAAGCTCCTTATCGAGATCAGAGATCTTCTCAAGGCTCAGAACGGCGCAGCTGTTTCCGAGGAAAAGACCGAATAATAAAATATGCTGTAAAAAATGCCCCCGAATGTTCGGGGGCATTTTATTTTACAGTATTCTTCTGATAGTGTTTATCGGGCTGCAATAGTAGATGTTGTTAAGCGGCTGTATCCTTATTCCGTAATAGGTGCTCATTGCGTGAACGATCTGACCGTTTCCGATATACATTGCTACATGACCGTAGTTGCGGCAGATGATCAGGTCTCCTGCCTGTATATCGTTCATCGAGACTGCTCTTCCCTTCTGAGCCTGGATATATACGCTGTGAGTAATGTCAATTCCTACCTGTGCGTATGCCTGCATGGTAAGACCGCTGCAGTCGGTAGCTCTGTAGCTTGCACCGCCCCAGACGTATCTTCCGCCGTCCATGCTTGCAGCGTAGTCAACCACTGTCTTGACCTTGTACTTTCTGACAGAGGTTCTTCCCATTGTTGAACAGACTTTAAGATAATAGCCCTTGTACTTACCGTCAGTGATAAGAGCACAGCCTGCGTTGTTGGTCTTAATGCTCTGTCCTGCGGAAAGCTTTCCCCATGTGGAGCAAAGAACGCAAGGTGCTATCTGATATGAGGAAACAACTTCCGAACGGTACATACCCTTTGAGCCAAGCTTATAAAGGATAGCGCCCTTGTAGATATTATAATAGGTAACGCTGTCAGTCTTTCCTGTGATAACAGGTGATGATGCCAGCTTGTCTCCGAGAACTGCAACTACCTTGATTCTGTGTGCTTGTGAGGGCTTGAAGTAGGTCCGGGCATTGTCAATAAGGTTAATCTGATTGGAGTTTCTCAGCGTTGAAAGCTTATAGGTCTTAGAATAGCTTCCGTCGATGTATACTCTGAACATTGTGTTTCCCGAGAAGGAGGACAAATTGTCGATCTGCAGCTCCAGCTTGTTGCCGAAAGCATAGGAAACCGAAAGCTTTGGATTCACGAGCGTTGCAGAGGCTGCCTCAGCCGTGATAGAGGTATCATACAGACTGTCACACACTGCAAAAGGGCTGACAGCCATCATAGCTGCACATACGAACGAAATTACTTTTCTTTTGATATTGATAACGAATCATCCTTTCCATGAAATTGAAGCACACTTGTTTCATATTTCATGTATACTAGCTTATCAGTTCAATTATTACAAACTGTAATAAATTTGTTTCCAATGTGTAAATTTAACCCTGAAAAGCCCGTAAAATCGTGCTTTCAGAGCTTATTACAGATTTGATAATATCCATATTTTCCCAGATAAGTCAAGGCGGTTTATTATAATTTCATTGTGTATTTACGTTTAGTTCATATTCAAAGTGCAGATTCAATAAAATCATTCTGTGCCTGAAACGTTTTTTTGTCAAATTGTTTATTTTTCCATTTTATTACATTTTTAAGGCAGAAAAGTTCATAATTTTCAGATTAAAACATAAGCCGAAAACTTGAAAAATCTTTGTGCACTATGCTTAAAAATCGCAAATCAAAATGGTTAAAGCGACAAAAATCCCATTTCAGCGCCAAATTTGCCGAAATGGGATTGACATATCAAACCGTTTGATGTATACTGATTATAGTTTCAGAAAACGTTTAAGTTACTCAAGCTTTTATTTGTTTTTCAAAATATAACCTCTGAATCGGGCAGTAAGGTCTATCCTTGCTGCCTGCTTCCCTTTTATAAAAAAAGCAGTCCGTATGGGCTGCTTTCAGTCTGTCGATAAACTCAAAAATAGTGCAGAATCAGCCCTCGGCGTGTTCCTCGGCTTCGCTCGTCACCGCCTCGGGCGGTGTGGGAGAGGGGGCTTCGCCCCTTTGCCCCACTGGGGCTGTCGCCCCTGACCCCATTTAAAAGAACTTTTGCAACAAGCAGAAAGCAGTCCGTATGGGCTGCTTTTTTATTCGATGAGTCCTTTTATGCCGTCTTTTTCAAAGCGCTCCTTGTAGTAACTGAGCTCACTGCTTATCATACCGTCTATTACCCTCATACCGAGAACTTCAACGGGGGCTTTGTCATCTGTCAGGACAAGATTGCCTGCCTCATAATGCTTCAAAGAAGCAGCTACGCTGTCAAGGCAGGAGTACAGGTCAGGGTCGGAAAGAGAGCTTATGTTTTTGCTCAGCCTCTCCGGCATTTTCGGGTCATTTGAAGCGAACAGCTCCCTGTTGGTCGAGCCTGTAACGTCGCAGGTATAGACCTCGGAAAAAACAGAGGAGATAGTATCCGCAAGATATGCATTGATACCGTCTTCGGCATCGGAACGCATATTCATATTCACAACCATTACTCCGCCCGGCTTCAGGCTGTCACGCACAAGCGTAAAAAACTCCTTTGAGGACATCTGAAACGGTATCGTAATATCCTGATAAGCGTCAACCATTATAACATCATATTTTTGCGCATGGGCGATACCGCTTTCGTATGCGCCCTTCAGAGAATTGAGGAACGCTCTGCCGTCATAGGTGACAACATTCATATCCTCGCTCATATCGAAATACTCATGTGCAAGGTCTGTGATTTTATCGTCGATCTCAACGCCGTCTATCACCATATCCGGAAAGTAATTCTGACACTGTTTTGCGTATGTGCCTGTTCCCATTCCCAGAACCAGAAGTGAGGATTTATCTCCGCCCTCGGACATCATCGGTGCGGCAAGTGCTGTATCATAGTAAAGACCCGAAAGTCCGCCGTTTTTCATATATACAGACTGCACTCCGAACAGAACGTTTGTGGAGAGCACAGTACGGTCGCTGTCATCTTTTACCTGAAGATAGTTATAAACGCTTTCACCCTCAAAGGTAAGCTTCTTCTCCCAGAAGGCAAAGCCGATAGTAGTACTTGTCACACAAAAAGCTATGAAAAGCACTGTGCAGACTATTACTCTGACCGTACATCTCTTGCAGGAGACAAAGTACACTATCCCGAGAAGCAAAAGCACTCCCGAGAAGATAAGAAATGTTACCGCTGTACCTACCGCAGGTATTGTTATAAAGGTCGGGGCGAAGGTGCCTATTATGCTTCCTATTGTGTTGAAGGCGCCAAGCGTTCCGACTGTTTTGCCGTTATCCTCAAGGCTGTCAGTGGTGTATTTAACGAGTGATGGTGTTACCGTTCCGAGCAGGAACAGCGGATACACAAAGATTATCATGCAGGCGAGAAATGCCGCCCAGATAAGAAAGTTCGTGCTGACTGTAACTATCAGCAATGCCGATACTCCGAGGATAACGAGCTTTCCTATAAAGGGTATAGCTGCGATCCACACTGCCGAAATAAGTATCCGCTTATAAAGCTTATCGGGGTCGGGGTCTTTGTCTGCACTTTTTCCGCCGAAGTAGTTTCCAAGCGCCATTGCTATCATAATTGTGCCTATGATGATAGTCCACACTATCTGCGAGGAGCTGAAATACGGCGCTAAAAGCCTGCTTGCTCCGAGCTCAACCGCCATAACAGACATTCCCGAAAAAAATTCGGTAAGATAAAGATACCACTTTTTGTGCAGTATCGCTGCTTTTGGTTTTGTAGTTGTTTCCATAATGTGCCTTTCATTTCATATTATAGGTGTTTGCTTTGATATTATACCATATAAGCGTAAGCGTTATGGTATAATTGCCCTATATGCAGGGAGCAGAACTTTGTTCTGCGTATCTGCAAGGGCATTTAGATAAATTATAATGAATGTTTTGCATTCATTATACCATAAGCTTACACAAAAGTAAAGCACCCGAATGGACTCGGGTGCTTTCAGCTTGTTGCAAAAGTTCTTTTAAAAGGGGTCAGGGGCGACAGCCCCAGTGGGGCAAAGGGGCGAAGCCACTCTCTCCTCTTCCCCAGCCGAGTCTGTCTTGCACTAGACTTATTAGTCTGCACTATTCTGCTCAGCGGCTGCAATTGAAAAGATACAACTGAGTATCGGCGTA
>CAMMYU010000062.1:0-5712 GCA_946528545.1 uncultured Ruminococcus sp. | reverse complement strand
TTACGCTCAGGATAAGCTTCTCTTCGGAGAACTCGGAAGCTGACATAGACAGCCTGATATCCGAAATAAACAACGCTCGCAGTGAGCTTGCGAAACTGAAGAAATAAGAGGAGATATAATGAAGGAAATAATTCTTTGTAAGTACGGAGAGATAGCCCTGAAAGGACTTAATAAGTCAAGCTTTGAGGGCATGATGACTAAGAGCGTGAAGTACAGGCTCAAAAAGCTGGGAGAGTTCAATATTTTCCGTTCGCAGTCAACACTATATGTCGAGCCCCTTGATGAGGATATCGACGTTGATGAGGTGGTGGACAGGCTCTCAAAGGTGTTTGGTATAGTCAAGCTCTGCAGGTGCGGAGTGTATGAAAAGGACATGGAGGTTATCCTCAGGGAGGGTCCCGAATATCTGGCTGAACAGTTAGAGAACGCAAGGACATTTAAGGTCGAGGCGAAGAGGTCTGATAAGCGCTTCCCGATGAAGTCGCCTGAGATATGTGCCGAAATGGGCGGAGCAGTTCTTGATAAATTTCCGCACCTTAAAGTAGATGTGCATAACCCCGATGTGACGGTAGTGGTCGAGATAAGAGAGGAAAAGGCCTTTGTTCATGCAGGTCAGCAGGACGGTGCAGGCGGTCTGCCTGTGGGCTCAAGCGGAAAGGCAATGCTGCTTTTGTCGGGCGGAATTGACTCTCCTGTGGCAGGCTACATGATAGCAAGAAGAGGCGCTAAGGTCTCGGCAATACATTTTGAAGCACCGCCCTATACCTCGGACAGGGCAAGAATGAAGGTTGAAAAGCTTGCGAAGATAATCTCAGCCTACTGCGGAGAGATAGACTTCTACTGTGTGCCCTTCACTAAAATTCAGGAGCTTCTGCGTGATAACTGCCCCGAGGAGTTCTTTACAATACTTATGAGAAGGCTTATGATGGAGATAGCTCAGCGCATCTGCGAGAGAGAGGGTATACAGGCGCTCGTTACGGGCGAGAGCCTCGGGCAGGTGGCAAGCCAGACCATGTACGCGATGGTATGTACAGACGCAGTTTGCAGGCTCCCCGTGTTCAGACCGTGTATAGGACTGGATAAGTCGGAAATTGTCGAAACTGCAAGAAAAATCGACACTTTTGATACCTCTATTCTCCCGTATGAGGACTGCTGTACGGTGTTTACTCCCAAGCACCCGAGGACAAAGCCCAAGCTTGCCGAGGTCGAAAAAGCACAGGAGAGCTTCGACTGGGAGCCCTATATAAAGGAAGCTGTTGAGAATACTTCTGTCAGCTGGATAAAAACATACTGATCAGGTTTGATTTGCAAACCTTGTCGATTTAACAAATTGTACAAAAGAGAGCTTCTTTCTATGTGCAAAGTGTAGAAAAAGGAGGTCGGAGCAGTGGGCGGATTTGCGGAGACCGACAAAGTGATAGCTCAAAGTATTGACAGTATCGCTCGCAGTGTAGTAAAATATATGTCAGAGAATGGGCTTACTATGTGTACGGCTGAAAGCTGTACAGGCGGAATGATAATGGAGACCGTCACAGGTGTGTCAGGGGCTTCAAAAATGTTCTGCGGGGGGCTTTGCTCTTATACCGAGGAGATAAAAATGAAGCTTCTCGGTGTGAAAAAATCAACGCTTGAAGAGCATACAGTCTATTCGGCCGAGACCGCTTCCGAAATGAGCGCCGGAGCGCTGAAGCTCTTCGGCTGTGACCTTGCCTGTGCAGTAACAGGGGTCGCAGGGCCCGGAGATGACCTCGGAACTTCGGAAGGGACAGTTTATGTGTCGGTCAGAAACCGTGAGAGGGAAGTATCGAAGACTCTCAGACTGTATGAGGAATATGAAAAACTGGACAGAAATAAGATACGTTCATTGACAGTGCTCAGAACGCTTGAGACAGTGCTTGAGCTTTATGAGACACAAAAAGAGAGGTAAGATTATGTCTATGGCTAATGAAGCAGTTGATCTGTCCGAGAAGGACGAGACAAACTTTTTTATAAGAGTACTTAAATATTTTATTCCGTGGAAGGGCGATGCCGCAGCAGAGGTTGTCAGAAAGATCGTGTTTATGGGCTCGATCGCTGTGTTCTGCTTCTCGCTGGGAAAGCTCTCGGATTTCCTGAAGGCTGACGAAGAGGATCAGACCTATATGCAGGAGATCGTCAGCTACGAGCCGAACTTCACTGACGATATTGACAGAACCCAGAAGGGCGGAGTTGATGACATCGACGCCGATAACCCCGAGGCCTCTGTAAAGCACAGAGAAATTCAGGATTGGGCTAAGAAGCTTCTGGAGCGTAATGAAGATGTTGTAGGCTGGATAAAGATACCGGGCTTCTGCAACAGCAACGGCGATGAGTACATCAATTTCCCTGTGCTGCAGGGCGAGGACAACGAGTATTATCTGTACAAAAATCTGGACAAACAGTACTATGAATCGGGAAGCATATATGCTGACGCATGGGCAACGATCACTCCCGAGGAGCAGTCAGACAATATAACGATTTACGGTCACCACATGAGGTACCTCGGAACATCGTTTACTCACCTTACCGAGTACAAGAAGGGTCTGGACTTCATGAAGAAGTACCCTGTGATCGAGTTCAATACTATCTATGAGTCGGGCGCAAAGTACGTTATAGTCGGCGTGTTCTGCGCAAATATCTATGAGAGTCAGGACGAGGGCAATGTGTTCGAGTACTGGACTACAAGATACTTTGACGATTCGGATTACAAGTTTGAGGACTGGATAAGCGAGGTAAGAAAGCGCTCATGGTACTCAAATGATATTGAGTGTACCGAGGACGACAAGTACATCTCGCTTTCGACCTGTACGAATGAGACCTCAGACCTCAGGTGGGTCATTGTAGCTAAGAAGATGACCGCCGAGGATAACCTTGACCTTATAGTTGAATCCTATAAGGATAAGGATAACAAGGATATCTATTTCCCGAAATGCTGGAGAGACCTTTACGGCAACAATAAAAAGTACTTCGGCTGGGATTACTGATATGCTGAAAGCGCCAGAGAGGCGTTTATATAGAGCAGAGCGTTCTCATACACGGTCTGCGGAAGGCTCGGGAGAGTCTTCGGAAAGGTATATGTGATATAATGAAGCAGAAAAGATCTGGGGGCAGGCTGCCCTTCAGTAAAGCAGGGATCTCTGTGCTGGGCTTTATGATGACAGCAATGGCTATCTGTTCTGTTTGTGTACTCTCCTTCGGAGAGAAGGGCGGAGAGCTTAGGAACGATACTGCATCTGCAACAACTGCCGCAAAGGCAGCCGCAGAGACCGGGAGTGATGAGACAGTCGATACCGTAGAATGGAGAAAAGCAGGTGTCGATGAGTATGAGCTGACAGAGGTAAAGAAAGAAGCCTCTGAAAAGACAACAAAGACAAAACAGAATATTACCCTCGTTTCAGACGAGACTACTGAACTCAGAACCGAGAAGAGCACAAAATCCGATGTGCTGGCTGTTATAGGAAGCGGTGAGATGCTTAAAGCGTCGGCGAAGTCGGGAGAGTGGTACAAGGTAAGCTATGCAGGTCGGGAGGGCTATGTTCAGGCTAAGTGCTTCACTGTTTATGATAAGGGTGAAAGCAAGGCTCAGAAGGCCGGGAAGGTCGAAACCGAGGAGCATAAGCTTGAAGCTGACAGAGAGGCTCAGACGATCGAGCATGACAGGATCACAGGCGGATTGGGAGTAAGCTATACAAAGGCTGAGTTCGATATGCTGTCCGTAGTGGTCGAGCACGAGGTAGGCTACTGCTCCGATGAGAGCAAGCTTGCAGTTGCAAATGTTATCCTCAACCGTGTTAAGTCGCAGGACTTCCCCGATACTATTGAGGGTGTGCTTACAGCACCAAATCAGTTTACCGCAGTGAGCGTTTACTACAACGGCACATGGCAGGCAAGCGAAAGCACAAGAGACTGCGTTCAGAGAGCACTCGACGGCGAGGACAATACTAACGGTGCAGTGTATTATTATGCGCCTCAGTACTGCAGCGGAAGCACTGCTCAGTGGTTTGAGAGCCTTACCCTCTGCCTTGAGGTTGACGGACAGAGATATTTTAAGTAATGCACAAATAAGGCTCGTGTTATATAATTTGATTTGTGAAAAATGACAAAAAGTCGGGACGTGTTCATTATATGTCTTGACTTTTTTTTTGTATTTGATAAACTTATATTAGATGTGTTTAAAATAATAAGGAGTATAGAATGAGTCTTAGCAAGAAAACAAAAGTTGTGATAGCCTCAGCGGCTGCGGTGATTGCAGTCGGGGGCGGTGCAGGTACGTTCCTGCTGAGCAGACAGAGTGTCTCAAAGGCGGAGACAAGTATGCTGTATAATACCCGTAAGAGCGACGATTCAAGCGCTGCAGTGAACGATGATTCAAGCCTTGCACAGGTCGTTCCCGAGGTCAGTGCCGAGCCCGAAAAGCTCAGCTTTGTTACCTTTAAGAAAGCTCCGCTTGATGTCTACGATATGAGCTACACCAAGGCGGTCACTGCTGAGAAAAAGGCGCAGGATCCAAACGACTTTACGGTTGAATTCCCGAAGGACGAAGACGAGTACTATGATATACATAATGACCCTCTGGGCTTTACCTCAACGAGGAGCATAGCGGGGGAGTTCTATACAGTACATGATATACATACCGATACGGTGGTTACAATGAACGCTCATGAGCTTATCTGCTCGGCTGTTTACAGTGAGATAGGCGACGGCTGGGGCGAGGAAGCCATAAAGGCGCAGGCGGTAGCTGCCTACACTTGTCTGAGATTCAATGCCGAGCACGGCATACTTGAGACAGTGGGAATAAAGAGAAACTATACCTCGACTATAGAGAACTGCGTGAGTGCGGTTGAGGGTCAGGTGCTTCTGTATGACGGGGAGATAATTAATGCGGTGTATTCTGCATCGACAGCAGGATATTCAACTGCCAGCCGTGATATATGGGGCGGAGATTATCCGTATCTTCAGAGAGTAAGAAGCGTTTATGACTCCAAGGACCCGAACTGGGGCGTGCCTACAACTAAAAGCAAAGCCGAGGTTAAGAGCATTCTTGAGAAAAAGGTCGGCTTTATGCTTTCTGATGATGTTACCAAGTGGTTTACGATAACGTCGGCTTTCAGCGGAAAGTATATCAGAACTATTACGATTACAGGCAATGCAGGTCAGACTGCAAATATCTCAGGCGAGGATATGTGCAGCCTTTTCGGGCTTAAATCCCTTGCTATGGATATAAGCTTCAAGGACGGCACGTTTACCTTCAAGACCTACGGCTGGGGTCACGGTGCAGGAATGAGCCAGTGGGGCTGCTGCTACTACGCAGACGCAGGCTGGACCTACGATCAGATACTTTCACACTACTATGTGAATACAAGTCTGGCGCTTTCATCGTATTATACGCAGTCATCGGAGCCGACACAGACTGATACAAGCTCTTCTGACGGTACTGAGATACCTCAGAATACTCCTCAGAACACACCTTCTGAAAATCCTCAGTCTGAAATCAGGACGGGCGAGCCTGAAAGCACAGAGCCTGCTCCGCAGACAGACCCCGTCACACCTGAGCCGACTCAGGAACAGCCTGCTCAGGATAACAGTATTACAGAACAAACATTATCTTAAGGCAACACCGCACGACCCCTGTGCATCAGATGCGCCGTCCAGATTTTCGTCAGATTGCCTAAATTCGACGCAGGCTTGCTGACG
>CAMMYU010000061.1:0-6057 GCA_946528545.1 uncultured Ruminococcus sp. | reverse complement strand
CCGATGAGGTCGTATCTGCACTCAGGGCTGAGACATCAGCTATAGTCTGTCCGTTTGAGATGACCCTCGCTTTTGCCGAGAATGCTTATGCAAACGGCGCAGAGTTCAGGCTTTCGGAAGAGGTCAGGTTCATTGAAAAGACCGATGAGGGCTTCAAGGTCAGAACCTCAAAGGGGGAGATCGAGGCAAAGCTCATCATCAATGCAGCAGGTGTTTACGCTGACAGGATACACTCTATGGTAAGCAGAAGGCCGATGAAGATCACTCCCAGACGGGGCGAATATATGCTCATGGATAAGGCCGCAGGCGGTACAGTTTCAAGAACTATCTTCCAGCTTCCTACAAAAATGGGCAAGGGCATACTTGTAACACCGACAGTTCACGGCAACCTTCTTGCAGGCCCTACAGCCGAGAATATTGATGATAAGGAAAACACCTCAACCACCAAAAACGGACTTAGCGAGGTCAGGGCAAAGGGCTCGCTTTCGGTTAAGAACGTTCCGTGGAATAAGGTTATAACGAGCTTCACAGGCCTGAGAGCCGTAGGAGAAAGCGGCGACTTCATAATTGAAGAGACCGAGGTCGAAGGCTTTATAGATGCGGCAGGCATTGAGTCCCCCGGGCTCACCTCGGCACCTGCGATAGGTGAGTACCTCGCAGAGCTTGTCGGAAAGAGACTTACGCTTGAGAAAAAGGATAATTTCATAGAGACAAGAAAGGGCGTTGTTCATTTTGCGGCTCTCTCCGATGAAGAGAAGAGCGCACTGATAGCAAAAGACCCCTCCTACGGTAAGATAGTATGCCGCTGCGAGACCGTCACCGAGGGAGAGATAAGAGATGCGATAAACAGACCCCTTGGAGCAACCACCCTTGACGGAGTTAAGCGCCGTACCAGAGCAGGCATGGGCAGATGTCAGGCTGGCTTCTGCTCGCCGACGACCATGGCGCTCATAGCCGAAAAGCTAGGCATAAAGATAGAAGATGTCCGCAAAAACGGTGTTTACGAAAGCGAGGTGAGCCCCGAATGAAAACCGAATACGATATCCTGATAATCGGCGGAGGTCCTGCAGGAATGGCAGCCGCAATAGGTGCTAAAAAGGCAGGCACAGATGATATTCTTATCCTTGAGCGTGACAGCGTCCTCGGGGGTATACTCAACCAGTGTATTCATAACGGCTTCGGGCTGCACACCTTCAAGGAGGAGCTCACAGGACCCGAATACGCAGAGCGTTATGCACAGCAGGTCAAAGACCTTGACATTCCCTATGAGCTAAACACTATGGTGCTTGATATTCAGCCGCTTAAAGACGGCAGAAAGGCAGTCAGCCTTATAAGCTCAAAGAGGGGAGCAGCTACTATTTACGCAAAGGCAGTTATCCTTGCTATGGGCTGCCGTGAGAGACCCAGAGGAGCTCTTAATATTCCCGGATTCAGACCGAATGGAGTGTACACCGCAGGCACAGCGCAGAAGCTTGTGAACTTAGAGGGCGCTCACGTCGGCAAGGAGGTTGTGATCCTCGGCTCGGGCGACATAGGGCTTATCATGGCAAGACGAATGACCTTAGAGGGCGCTCACGTTGCGGCAGTTGCCGAGCTTATGCCTTATTCAAGCGGCCTTAAAAGAAATATAGTGCAGTGCCTTGATGACTATGGCATACCGCTGCTTTTAAGCCATACTGTAGTTGACATCAAGGGCAAGGAAGAGCTCGAAGGCGTATACATCGCACAGGTTGACGAGAAAAATCAGCCGATCGAGGGCACCGAGGAGTATTACCCCTGTGATACGCTTCTTCTCTCCTGCGGACTTATCCCCGAAAACGAGCTTACCTCTGGAGCAGGCATTGAGATAGACCCGAGAACAAACGGAGCTTACGTCAATGAGAAGCTTGAAACCAGTATCGAGGGTGTGTTCTCCTGCGGAAATGTGCTGCACGTTCATGACCTTGTTGACTTTGTCTCAGAGGAAAGTGCAAGGGCAGGCGAGAACGCTTCACGCTATGTCCGTGAGGGCAGACACGCAGGCGGCAGAGAGCTTAGCCTTACAGTCGGAAACGGTGTGCGCTACACAGTTCCCTCGAAGATAAACACTGATGACCTCTCAGACCTTACACACATACGCTTCCGTGTGACGGGTGTTTACAAGAATGTAAGCATAGTAATAAAGTCGGGTGAGACCGAGGTTCTCAGAAGAAAGTCCCGTATCCTTGTCCCGAGTGAAATGCTTGATATTATCCTTAAAAAGGACAAGCTTGAAGCTCTCACCGAGGACATCAACGTATATATCGAGGAGGTGCAGTCATGACTAAGGAGCTTATCTGTATAAACTGTCCTATGGGCTGTATGCTCACGGCAGAGGTAGAAAACGGCGAGGTAATATCTGTCACGGGCAACACCTGCCCGAGAGGCGAGACCTACGCAAAGACCGAGCTTACCGCACCTGTCAGGGTAGTGACCACAACAGCCCTTGCCGATAACGGCAAGCCGATACCCGTAAAAACAAAAGACCCTGTCCCGAAGGACAAGATCTTTGAGGTGGTTGAAGCTATCAAGTCTCTGACCGTGCCGCTGCCCGTAAAAATGGGAGATACCCTACTTGAAAACGCCGCAGGAACAGGAGTCAGGGTTATCGCCTGTCGAAGCTTATAACAAGAAGAGCCGAACTGTACAGCTCGGCTCTTTCTTTATCAGAATGCTTTCTTGTAAATTTCAAGGATAGACTCAACTGTGCAGGGTCTTGGGTTTCCGCCTGTGCAGACATCAGCAAATGCCGACTCTGAAAGTGCCTGCAGATCCTCCTCCTTAACGCCTATCTCGTGAAGCTTCTCGGGGATTCCAACGTCTTTGGAGAGCTGCTTTACAGCGTCAACGGCAGCCTTTCTGTAAGCGTCCTCGTCCATGCCTGTCGTGTCAACGCCCATAGCCTCGGCGATGTACTTGAACTTGTCTCCTGTGTATGGAGCATTGTACTCCATTACATAAGGCAGCAGCACTGCGTTTGCAATTCCGTGAGGTGTATCATAGAAAGCTCCCAGAGGGTGAGCCATTCCGTGAACAACGCCCAGACCAACATTTGAGAAGCCCATTCCTGCCACATACTGACCGAGAGCCATTCCCTCACGGCCTTCGGGGTCATTCTCAACAGCCTTTCTGAGGCTCCTTCCGATTATCTCGATAGCCTTCAGGTGCATCATATCGGTAAGCTCCCATGCAGCCAGTGTGGTGTAGCCCTCGATAGCATGGGTAAGAGCGTCCATACCTGTGGAAGCAGTCAGACCCTTAGGCATAGAGGACATCATATCGCTGTCAACAACAGCAACTATCGGAATGTCATGAGGGTCAACGCATACAAACTTTCTCTTCTTTTCCTCATCTGTGATAACGTAGTTTATAGTTACCTCAGCGGCAGTACCTGCTGTAGTGGGCACTGCGATAATAGGAACGCAGGGCTTCTTTGTGTCAGCTACGCCCTCGAGTGAAACAACGTCTGCAAACTCAGGGTTATTGGTGATGATGCCGATAGCCTTTGCAGTATCCATAGCAGAGCCGCCGCCCACAGCAACGATAGAATCAGCACCTGCCTCAGCAAATACCTCTACACCGTTCTTAACGCAGGCAACTGTCGGGTTAGCCTTAACGTTTGAGAATACCTCAAAGGGTATGCCTGCCTCTGTGAGAAGCTTAGTCACCTTGTCAGTAACACCGAACTTAATAAGATCGGGGTCAGTAACAACGAGTATCTTTTTGAAAGCTCTTTTCTTAGCCTCGGTAACTACCTCTGAGATAGCACCTGCGCCAAAATATGATGTTTCATTGAGTATCATTCTGTTAGCCATAATAGTAATTCCGCCTTTCATATAAATATATTAAAATTATACAACATTAGGCTGCCATTGTCAAGGATTTTTGTGTAAACATCTGCAAAATTTCGGCACATACTCTATGAATATTTTATGTTTGACAATTTTGTAAAAATATATTATAATAGTACTGTCTTTGACAATTTTTCAGAAGGGAAGTATATGAATGACAACAGGACAGATATGTATACTCATAACTATCATTATCTATATGCTGATGATGGTGGTTATAGGTATTGTGTTCTCAAAACGAAACAAAAACGTCGGTGACTTTTATCTCGGCGGAAGAAAGCTCGGACCGATAGTTTCAGCTATGAGTGCCGAGGCCTCGGACATGAGCAGCTATCTTCTTATGGGACTGCCGGGACTTGCTTATTTCTTCGGCTGTGCCGAGGTAGGCTGGACAGTTATAGGCCTTGCGGCAGGAACTTACCTTAACTGGCTGTTCGTAGCAAAAAGGCTGAGAGTTTATTCTCAGAAAACAGGCTCTATCACTATCCCCGATTTCTTTGCAAACCGCTACCGTGACAATAAACGTATTATCATGGGTATTTCGGCAGTGATAATACTTGTGTTCTTCGTGCCGTATACCGCATCGGGCTTCAAGGCCTGCGGAACGCTTTTCAATTCTCTGTTCGGGGTTGACTACCATGCAGCAATGATAATCAGTGCTGTAGTTATTATCGCCTACACCTGCACAGGAGGCTTCCTTGCAGCAAGCTTTACAGACCTTATCCAGAGTATCGTTATGACGACTGCGCTGGCTATCCTTGTAATCTTCGGAGTGAACAAGGCAGGCGGCTTTGACAATGTAGTCAAGAATGCGGAGAGCCTTACAAACTACCTCTCGCTTACCAAAACAGTAACCGAGGACGGCGCCGAAACTACCTTCGGCTTCCTATCGATAGTGTCTACTCTTGCATGGGGACTGGGCTACTTCGGAATGCCCCATATCCTGCTCAGATTTATGGCTATCAGAGATAAGAACGAGGTCAAGACCTCAAGAAGAATTGCATCTGTATGGGTAGTATTTGCAATGGGTGTCGCAGTATTCATCGGTATCATCGGAAATGCCCTTACAGCTAACGGCACTATCGTAAAGCTAAAGTCCGCTTCCGATGCAGAGACTATAGTTCTTAAAATTGCCGAGTACATGGGAGAACACGGAGTTGCCCTTGCACTTATCGGCGGAATCATCTTCGCAGGAGTGCTTGCCTGCACTATGTCTACCTCGGATTCGCAGCTTCTTGCAGCATCGTCCAGTATGTCCGAGAACATCTTCAAGGGCGTTTTCAGAATGAAGATCTCAGACAAGGCATCAATGCTTATCGCAAGAGGAGTTCTTGTAGTTATCGCAGTTCTCGGAGTTATCCTTGCATGGGACCCAAACAGCTCGGTATTCAGAGTGGTTTCCTTTGCATGGGCAGGCTTCGGCGCAACCTTCGGTCCTCTTATGCTATGCGCACTTTTCTGGAAGCGTTCAAACAAGTACGGCGCTATAGCAGGCCTTGCAGTCGGAGCTGTAATGGTGTTCCTGTGGCACTTTGTTATAGCACCTCTCGGCGGAGTATTCGCTATCTATGAGCTGCTTCCTGCGTTCATCTGTGCTCTTGCAGCTATTATAATAGTATCTCTTGTGACCTCAAAGCCCGAGGACGAGATAACAGAAGAATTTGAAGCAGTCAAGGCTGAAATGAAGGCTTAAAAACAACGATCAATAACCACAGCAGACTCAGACTGAGTGTCTGGGTCTGTTTTGCACAGAAGGGGGCGCACCATGGATTACATCACCGTATATGCTGAGTCAGAGGGCAGATATGAGGAAAAACGCTCGGAGTTTATAGGGCATATAGCGCCTGTGAGATCAGGCGACGAGGCTGCTGCCTTTGTTGAGCGTATAAAAGCTGAAAACCGCAAGGCGAGACACAATGTATATGCCTATATTGTCCGTGAGGGCAATATAACCAGATACTCCGATGACGGCGAGCCTCAGGGCACGGGAGGAATGCCTGTGCTTGATGTGCTCAGAAAGCAGGGGCTTTCAGATGTCTGCGTAGTAGTTACAAGGTATTTCGGCGGTATCCTTTTAGGCGCAAACGGCCTTGTGAGAGCCTATTCTCAGGCCTGCGCAGAGGCGGTTTCCTCTGCACGCAAGATGTATATGTCAGATTGCTCAAGACTGGAGTTCTCTGTAGACTAT
>CAMMYU010000060.1:0-15040 GCA_946528545.1 uncultured Ruminococcus sp. | reverse complement strand
GGTGAGCATAGTGAGTGTACTCGAGGTACTGACTTTGATGTTACTTATCACGAATATTGTCGGGGTCATACTCGACAACTGCAATAAAAAAAGATAACCGCCCTCACGCCAATAAGGACGGTTATTAATTTATTACCAGTCTTAGGAGGTGGCCGCTTACTAGCGGTACGTTCTCCTTTTCTGATATTATTATACCACATCGGTAAGCCATTGTCAAGGGGCGGATTTCGGGTTTTGAGAAGGAATTTGTGAAAAATCACTAAAAATGTTCGGGGAAGTTTATAAAATTTCTCTGTGAACAAAATATGAAAGTGCTTGAAAAAACGGGAGAGGTGTGTTATAATCAAACTTGCGTGACTGCGAGGTTTCGGCTTATGCCGGAACAAAGATATGCGATGAAGCGGAAGGTTGCTGACGGTGCGTCAGGTAATTTCCGTGGAGTATGTCCGATTTCAAACCGGGCGACTGTAATACCGAACACAGTATGTGCTTATGCTTCTTGCGAGGGCGGGGTTCCGCTTTGGCGTGGGTGCGGTGTCTGTGTGAGCTGTTTTGGAGTCCGAAAAGCGTTTGCGTTTTTCGGATATTTTTAACGGACAAGACAGGGAACACACGGCAGAGTGTAAATCGCAAAAAGGTGATTTGAACGGTATTACAGAGGCTTTTGGAATGAAAACCGGGTCAGTTGTGTGAGTGGTCGTGCTTGTATACTATATATAGTGTACAGCTTGCTGACGAACATTCATACAATTGACTGAGGCTTTCGTTCCGGAAGCCGCCCCCTGAACAACAAATGCACTAAGGAGGCGATTTAAGTGGCAGTCAATGAGAAGATCAGAATCAAGATCAAGGGTTACGAGCACGCAGTAGTAGATGCTGCAGCTGCAAAGATCGTTGATGCAATCAAGCGTTCGGGCGCACAGGTATCGGGTCCTATCCCGCTTCCTACCGACAAGGAGATCATCACGATCCTGAGAGCTGTTCATAAGTACAAGGACAGCCGTGAGCAGTTCGAGCTCAGAACACACAAGAGACTGATCGATGTTATCAGACCTACAAAGGAGACAACATCTACTCTTGAGAATCTTGAACTTCCTGCAGGCGTAAACATCGTAATGGAGATCAAGTAATCCCCAAACGAGATCGCAGAGAGCTGATCTCGGAAACGTTGCAGACCGCAGGTCATGTCGGGGAACCGACCAATAACCAATAGGAGGAAAAAACAATGCAGAAAGGTATCATCGGAAAGAAGATCGGTATGACACAGATCTTCGATGAGACAGGAAAGGTAGTTCCTGTAACAGTTATCGAAGCAGGTCCGTGTGTGGTAGTTCAGAAGAAGACCACAGAGAATGACGGATACGAGGCTGTACAGCTTGGCTTCGGAGAGATCAGGGCTAAGAGAGTGAACAAGCCCCTTCAGGGTCACTTCAAGAAGGCAGACGTTGCTATGAAGAGAACTCTTAAGGAATTCAGACTTGAGGACATCTCGGCTCTTAACGTAGGCGACATCGTAAAGGCTGACACCTTTGCCGAGGGCGACATCGTAGATGTAAGCGGCACAAGCAAGGGTCACGGATTCAGCGGCACGATCAAGCGCCACAACTTCGCAAGACTTAAGGAAACACACGGTACAGGCCCTGTACACAGACACGCAGGCTCAATGGGCGCTTGCTCATCGCCTTCGAGGATCTTCAAGGGCAAGGGAATGCCGGGTCAGTACGGTAACGTAAAGGTTACTGTTCAGAACCTTAAGATCGTGAAGATCGACGCAGAAAACAATCTTATTGCAGTTAAGGGAGCTGTTCCCGGTCCTAAGAACGGTACAGTAACTATTACAGACTGCGTTAAGAAGAAGGCTTAGTGGAAGGAGGAATAGTTATGTCACAGATCTCAGTATTTGACATGAAGGGCGTAAAGGTTGCCGACACTGAGCTTAATGATGCTATTTTCGGCATCGAGCCAAACAAGACCATTTTACACGCAATGGTTGTAAACTATCTCGCTAACCAGAGACAGGGCACACAGTCTACTCTCACCAGAACAGAGGTAAGAGGAGGCGGAAGAAAGCCTTGGAGACAGAAGGGTACAGGTCATGCAAGACAGGGCTCTATCAGAGCTCCGCAGTGGGTACACGGCGGTGTTGCACTCGGCCCTAAGCCCAGAGATTACAGCTATTCGCTTAATAAGAAGGAAAGAAGACTCGGAATGAAGTCGGCTCTCTCCGTAAAGGTAGCAGACGAGAACCTCGTTGTTGTTGACGCTATCAAGACAGAAGAGTTCAAGACAAAGACGATCGTTGAGATGCTCAAGGCTCTCAAGGTTGAGGGCAAGGCTCTGATCGTAACTGCTGAGGCAGATCAGAAGATCGTTAAGAGCGCTGCCAACATTCCGGGAGTCAAGACAGCAACGGTAAACACTCTCAGCGTTTATGACATAATGAACTATGACAAGTTTATCGTATCTTCCGATGCTGTTAAGAAAATCGAGGAGGTATATGCATAATGAAAGCTGCTCAGGATATTATTTTGACCCCTGTTATCACTGAGGACTCCATGGACAGACTTCAGGCTAACAGATATACCTTCAAGGTTGCTAAAGACGCTAACAAGATCGAGATAGCTAAGGCTGTTGAGGAGCTGTTCGGCGTTAAGGTGGCAAAGGTAAATACAATGACAGTTAAGGGCAAGCAGAAGAGAATGGGCAGAAGCGTAGGCTACCGCCCCGACTGGAAAAAGGCTATCGTTACTCTCGAGGGCGATAAGACCATTGAGTTCTTTGAGGGACTTTACTAATTAGCCCTGAACCGCAGATGTGCGTGATACCGAGCACACGGCGGTAAGCTCCGGCGAGGCAGCGAGGGCTGCTCGGGTAAGGCACTGAGTGCTTTGCCGATGCACTATTCCGCCGGACGTATGTATGGAAGGCAAAAGCCTTTCGCAAAACTTTTTAAGGAGTTGAATTTCAAATGGCAATAAAGAGCTATAAGCCGACCACTGCAGGAAGACGTGGAATGACCGTTACCGATTATTCCGAGCTTTCTAAGGCGGCTCCCTGCAAGTCTCTGCTTGAGCCTCTCAAGAAGCATTCGGGCAGAAACAGCTATGGCAGGATCACCGTTCGTCACAGAGGCGGCGGAGAGAGAAGAAAATATCGTGTTATCGACTTCAAGAGAAATAAGATGGGTATGGACGCTAAGGTAGTTACCATTGAGTACGATCCTAACAGATCTGCATTCATCGCACTTCTTCAGTATGAGGACGGAGAGAAGAGATATATCATCGCTCCCTACGGCCTTAAAGTCGGTGATGTTGTAAGATCGGGACCCGACGCTGATATTAAGCCCGGCAACGCTCTTGCAATGGCAAATATCCCTGTGGGTACATTTATCCACAACATTGAGCTTTATCCCGGAAAGGGCGCTCAGCTCGTTCGTTCAGCAGGAAATATGGCTCAGCTTATGGGTAAGGAAGGCGCTTATGCGCTCATCAGACTCCCTTCGGGCGAGATGAGAAGAGTTCCCGTAAACTGCATGGCAACAGTCGGACAGGTCGGCAACATCGACCACGAGAATGTAAACATCGGTAAGGCAGGAAGAAAGCGTCACATGGGCTGGAGACCTACAGTAAGAGGTTCCGTAATGAACCCCTGCGACCATCCTCACGGAGGTGGTGAGGGACGTGCTCCTATCGGACGTCCGTCTCCTGTTACACCTTGGGGTAAGCCTACAATGGGTTACAAGACACGTGCTAAGCATCATCGTTCCGATAAGTTTATCGTAAAGCGCAGAAACGGTAAGTAATTTGAGAGGAGGCAGATGATCAATGGGTAGAAGTGTCAAGAAGGGACCTTATGTACAAGAGGCCCTCTACAAAAGAGTAGTAGCAATGAACGAAGCAGGCGAGAAGAAGGTGCTCAAGACATGGAGCAGAGCCTCGACGATCTTCCCTGAGTTCGTTGGTCATACATTCGGCGTACATGACGGAAGGAAACACGTTCCTGTATATGTAACAGAGGATATGGTAGGTCATAAGCTGGGAGAGTTTGCTCCTACAAGAACCTACAAGGGTCATGCCGGATCAAAGACCTCTAATAACGGTAAGTAAGCGGAAGGAGGAAACGTGATGGAAGCAAAGGCAATTCTGAGAACTGCTCGTATTGCTCCCCGTAAGGTGCAGATCGTTCTGGACCTTATCAGAGGAAAGGATTACGACGTTGCAATGGCAACCGTAAAGCATACACCAAAGGCTGCAAGTGAATATCTTGAGAAGCTTCTGAAGTCCGCTGCTGCAAACGCTGAGAACAATCATAACATGGATAAGAACAACCTTTATGTTTCTGAGTGTTATGTTTGCCCGGGACCGATAATGAAGAGAATCAGACCAAGAGCACAGGGCAGAGCTTATAGGATATTCAAGAGGACATCGCATATCACCGTTGTTCTCAAGGAAAAGGAATAACTGAAAGAGGAGGTAAATCATGGGACAGAAAGTTAATCCGCACGGACTGCGTGTCGGTGTGATCAAGAATTGGGATTCCCGCTGGTTTGCAGATAAGGGCACTTTCGGTGATACGCTTGTAGAGGATTACAACATTCGTAAGTATATTATGAAGGATCTCAACAGAAGATCCAAGAATCCTTCGGATAAGTGCGTTTACGCAGGTGTTCCTAAGATAGAGATCGAGAGATTCAACGGTAAAGACGGCGCTCAGAAGGTAAGGATCCACATTTACTGCGCTAAGCCGGGTCTCGTGATCGGAAGAGGCGGAGCTGAGATCGACAAGCTTCGTGCAAATCTGGAAAAGAAGATCGGTAAGGGTGTTTCGATCAACATAGTTGAGGTAAGACAGCCTGACCTGAACGCTCAGCTCGTAGCTGAGAAGATAGCTCACGACCTCGAGGACAGAGTTTCGTTCAGAAGAGCAATGAAGCAGTCCATCGGCAGAGCAATGAAGCTCGGTGCAAAGGGTATCAAGACCAGAGTATCAGGCAGACTTGCAGGAGCCGAGATCGCAAGAGCTGAGACATATCATGAGGGTACGATCCCGCTGCAGACCATCAGAGCTGATATTGACTACGGCTTCGCTGAGGCAAACACCACCTACGGTAAGCTCGGCGTAAAGGTATGGATCTACAGAGGTGAGGTTCTCAAGGGACAGGTAGCTGCATCTGATAAGAGAGATGACGGCGCTGACACCAAGAAGAGAAGACCCCGCAATGACAAGAGCAGGGACGGACGCAGACCGTTCAACAAGGCTCGTGAGACGAAAAGAGAAGGAGGTAACGCATAATGCTGCTTCCAAAGAGAGTAAAGTTCAGAAAACAGCACAGAGGCAGAATGACAGGTAAGGCCTACAGAGGAAACAAGGTTTCCTACGGTGAGTACGGTCTTCAGTCACTCGAGCCTGCATGGATCTCCTCAAATCAGATCGAGGCTGCCCGTATCGCTATGACAAGATACATCAAGAGAGGCGGTCAGGTCTGGATCAAGATCTTCCCCGATAAGCCCGCAACAAGGAAGCCCCTTGGAACCCGAATGGGTAAAGGTAAAGGTGCTCCCGAGTACTGGGTAGCAGTGGTTAAGCCGGGCAGAGTAATGTTCGAGATCGCCGGCGTAAGCGAGGAGACCGCAAGAGAGGCTATGAGACTTGCAAGTCACAAGCTTCCGGTAAAATGTAAGTTTGTTAAGAAAGAAACTCAAGAAACGGGTGGTGAGCAATAATGAAGGCTAGTGAGATCAGAGATATGACAGCAGACGAGCTCAATGCAAAGCTCGACGAACTCAAGCAGGAGCTTTTTAACCTTCGCTTCCAGCACGCTGTAAATCAGCTCGAGAATCCAAAGAGACTCCAGGCTGTTAAAAGGGATATTGCTCGTGTAAAAACATTCATTCGTAAGCAAGAGTCCAACGTTCAGTAATTTCGGAAGGAGGATCCACTGTGAGCGAAGAAAGAAATCTGAGAAAAACAAGAGTCGGAGTTGTAGTTTCCGATAAGATGGATAAGACGATCGTTGTTGCTATCAAGGACAACGTACAGCACCCTCTTTACAAGAAGATCATCAAGAGAACAGTAAAGCTCAAGGCTCATGACGAGGAGAATACCGCCGGTATCGGCGATAAGGTAGAGGTAATGGAAACAAGACCTCTCTCCAAGGACAAGAGATGGAGACTTGTAAAGGTTCTCGAGAAGGCTAAGTAATAAGTTTTAGCGTGGCAACACGCTTCAAGATCACGAAAGGAGGAACGCACTGTGATACAGATGCAGACTTATCTCAAGGTTGCAGATAACTCCGGCGCAAAGGAGCTTATGTGCATCAGAGTACTCGGCGGAACACGCAGAAAGTATGCAAACATCGGTGACGTTGTAGTTTGCTCGGTTAAAAAGGCAACACCGGGCGGAGTTGTTAAAAAAGGCGACGTTGTTAAAGCAGTAATCGTTCGTTCAGCAAAGGGTCTTCGTCGTGCAGACGGAACTTATATCCGTTTCGACGAGAACGCTGCTGTAATAATAAGAGATGACAAGAACCCAAGAGGAACCCGTATATTCGGGCCGGTGGCTAAGGAGCTCCGTGAGAAGGATTATCTTAAGATCCTTTCGCTCGCTCCCGAAGTACTTTGATCGGAGGTGTCGTAAGTATGAATAAGGTACACGTTAAAACAGGCGACACCGTCGTTATCCTTTCGGGTAAGGACAAGGGCAAGCAGGGTAAGGTGCTTGAGGTTTCCCCCAAGGAAGGCAAGGTGATCGTTGAGGGTCTCAACATCGCTACCAAGCACGTAAAGCCCAGAAGACAGGGCGAGCAGGGCGGCATCGTGAGCGCTGAGGCAGCTCTCTATGCAAGCAAGGTCCAGCTCGTTTGCCCCAAGTGCGGCAAGACTACAAGGATCGCACATAAGATCCTTGAGGACGGAACTAAAGTCAGAGTCTGCAAGAACGCAGACTGCGGCGAAGAATTTTAATTAGGAGGATCATACGATGGCTAGACTTAAAGAATATTATGTTAGCGACGTAGCTCCTGCTATGATGAAGAAGTTCCAGTACGCTAATGTAATGCAGATCCCTAAGCTTGATAAGGTCGTTATCAACGTGGGCTGCGGTGCAGATAAGGATAATAAGAAGGTTATCGACACCATAATGACAGAGCTTGCAGCTATCACAGGCCAGAAGCCTATCGTCTGCAAGGCTAAGAAGTCAGTCGCAAACTTCAAGCTTCGTGACGGACAGATCATCGGTGTAAAGGTAACTCTCAGAGCTGAGAAAATGTATGAGTTCGTTGACAGACTGTTCAACGTCGCATTTCCTCGTGTAAGAGACTTCAGAGGTATCAACCCCAACTCCTTCGACGGCAGAGGCAACTACTCTACAGGTCTGAAAGAGCAGCTGATATTCCCTGAGATCGAGTACGACAAGATCGACCAGATTAGAGGTATGGATATCAACTTCATCACTACCGCTAACACAGACGAAGAGGCAAAAGAGCTGCTCTCACTTATGGGCGCACCTTTTGCTGACAGATAAGCTAAGGAGGATAAATAATGGCTAAGAAGTCTATGATAAACAAGCAGCAGGCTGCGCCTAAGTATTCTACCCGCGCTTACAACAGATGCAAGATATGCGGCAGACCGCACGCATATCTCAGAAAGTTCGGCGTATGCCGTATCTGCTTCAGAGAGCTTGCTCATGAGGGCAAGATCCCCGGAGTTAAGAAGGCTAGCTGGTAAGAAGAAGGAGGTTGACACAGCATGCAAATTACAGATACTATCGCAGATCTGCTGACCAGAATTCGTAATGCAAGCTCTGCAAAGCACGCAACGGTTGACGTTCCTGCATCGAATATGAAGAAGTCCATCACCCAGATCCTCGTTGACGAGGGCTACGTTAAGGACTTCAAGATCATTGAAGACGGTAAGCAGGGTATCATCAGAATTACTCTTAAATATGACGAGAACAGAAATCCTGTGATCACAGGGCTGAGAAGAGTTTCCAAGCCCGGACTCAGGATCTACGCAAGCTGCGAGGATATGCCTAAGGTGATCAAGGGCCTCGGAATCGCAATCGTTTCTACATCGAAGGGCGTTGTTACCGATAAGAAGGCTCGTGAGCTTCATGTAGGCGGCGAGGTTCTCGCATTCGTATGGTAAGGAGGACTTAAACTATGTCAAGAATAGGCAATAAAGCTATTAGTGTTCCTGCCGGAGTAGAGGTTACTGTTGCTGACGCAAACGTTGTTACAGTAAAGGGTCCTAAGGGAACGCTTACAAAGCAGTTCAACAAGGATATGATAATCAAGAGTGAGCCCGGTGTGGTAACTGTTGAGCGTCCGAGCGAGGATAAGCTCCATAAGTCACTTCACGGTCTTACAAGAACTCTCATCAACAACATGGTTGAGGGTGTTACAAACGGATTTTCTAAGAAGCTCGAGATCGTCGGCGTAGGTTACAGAGCTCAGAAGCAGGGCAAGGAGCTCGTTCTGAACATTGGTTTCTCGCATCAGGTAAGGGTCGCTGAGACCGATACCATCAAGATCGACGTTCCCGATGCAAACCACATAGTGATCTCAGGCTGTGATAAGCAGGAGGTAGGTCAGTTCGCTTGTGAGATCCGTGAAAAACGTCCGCCGGAGCCTTATAAGGGTAAGGGTATTCGCTATGAGGGCGAGTATGTTATCCGTAAGGAAGGTAAAGCCGGTAAGGGCGCTAAGAAGTAATAAAAGGAGAGAATTACTATGGTTAAAAAGCTTGACAGAGCTAAGGCAAGAGCTAAAAGACACCAGAGAGTGCGCAATAAGATCAACGGCACGGCTGATTGTCCTCGCCTCAATGTATTCCGCTCCTCTAAGCACATTTATGCACAGATCATCGACGACACAAAGGGCGTAACACTTTGCAGCGCTTCTTCAATGGCTAAGGGCTTTGAGGGCAGCGGCGCAAACAAGGAAGGCGCTCGCAAGGTAGGCGAGATGATCGCCGCAGCGGCAAAAGACAAGGGTATCGAGACTGTCGTATTCGACAGAGGCGGCTACCTTTATCACGGCCGTGTACAGGAGTTAGCAGACGGAGCCCGTGAAGGCGGACTCAAGTTCTAAAGAGGAGGGAAAACTTTGGCTTTAATAGATGCTTCAAACATGGAACTCGAAGAGAAGGTCGTTGCAATTAACAGAGTATCTAAGACTGTTAAAGGCGGCCGTATAATGAAGTTCTCCGCACTCGTAGTCGTTGGTGACGGAAACGGTATCGTAGGCTTCGGTATCGGAAAGTCAGGAGAAGTTCCTGATGCGATCAGAAAGGCAATTCAGGACGCTAAGAAGAACCTTATCAGGATCTCCCTCAGAGGTACAACAATTCCTCACGAGATCGTAGGTAAGTTCGGCGCAGGCGAGGTACTCATGAGACCTGCAGCAGCAGGTACCGGAGTTATCGCAGGCGGTCCTGTCAGAGCAGTAGTTGAGATCGCAGGTATCAAGGATATCAGAACGAAGTCTCTTCGCTCAAACAATCCGTACAATGTAGTAAGAGCTACAGTAAACGGCCTTGCAAACGTAAGATCTGCTGAAACAGTAGCAGCTCTCAGAGGCAAGACCGTAAAGGAAATGTTAGGTTAAGGAGGAAAGGCAAATGGCACTGAATATAGAACTGGTCAAGAGCCTTAACGGCAGAAGCGATAAGCAGGTCGCAACCGCTGCTTCACTTGGCCTCAGAAAAATCGGGGATAAGACCAGCCAGCCCGACGATCCGACTACAAAGGGAAAGATAAAGGTCATCTCCCATCTTGTAAAAGTAACCGAAGCTTAATGAAGGAGGTGCGATCTTAATGAAACTGCACGAATTATCACCTAATCCCGGTGCTGTAAAAGACGTTAAGCGCGTGGGAAGAGGTCACGGCTCGGGCAACGGTAAGACTGCCGGCAAGGGACATAAGGGCCAGAAGGCTCGTTCCGGCGGCGGAGTAAGACCGGGCTTTGAAGGAGGTCAGACAGCTCTCGCAAGAAGAACTCCTAAGCGTGGCTTCAATAACATTTTTGCAACTAAGTATGCTACAGTAAACGTTTCGGACCTCGAAAAGTTCGTTGACGGAACCGTTGTTGATACAGAGCTGCTCAAGGCAGCAGGTATCATCAAGAAGGAGCTTGACGGCGTCAAGGTCCTCGGAAACGGTGAACTGACCAAGAACCTTACCGTTAAGGCTGCTAAGTTCTCAGCGGCTGCTAAGGAAAAAATCGAAAAGGCAGGCGGGAAGGCTGAGGTGATGTAATTGTGATAGAGACATTTCGTAATGCCTGGAAAGTTCCGGAATTAAGAAAAAAACTTCTCTTTACTTTTTTCATCATCGTTATTTACAGAATAGGCGGAACGGTTCCTGTACCGTTCCTCGATTCAGAGGCGCTCAGATCATGGTTCGAGCAGAGTGAATCCTCGGGAGACTTCTTCAGCTACCTGAACGTTCTCTCGGGAGGTAACTTCGCAAAGGCTACACTGCTCGCTCTCTCGGTGTCACCGTACATCAACGCTCAGATCATTATTCAGCTTCTGACTTATGCTCTGCCTCCTCTGGAAAGACTCCAGAAGGAAGGCCCCGAGGGCAGAAAGAAGCTCGATAAGATCACAAAGTATGCGGCACTCGCAATATCTATCTTCCAGGGCTGGGCTTATTACCTCACCCTGAAAAAAGCAGGCGCAGTTGTGTACTCCGCTGACGGCTTTGATAAGGTATTCGCTGAGCTCGTTATTATCGCTTGCTTTACCGCAGGTGCTTCAATGACTATCTGGCTCGGAGATCAGATCAACGAAAAGGGTATCGGAAACGGTATCTCAATGCTCCTCTTTGCAGGTATCATCGCAAGAGGTCCTACAGCAGTCCTCGGACTGTTCGACTATGCGAAAACAGGTGAGGCTAAGAACATTATCCTCGTTATCGCTATCGTTATCATCTTCATTCTTATGATAGGCTTTATCATCTTTATGAATGAGGCCGAAAGAAGGATCCCGATACAGTACGCAAAGAGAGTGGTCGGAAGAAGACAGTACGGCGGACAGAGCACATATATCCCCGTGAAGATCGCTATGAGCGGCGTTATGCCGATCATCTTCGCAATGGCGTTTATGTCACTGCCCTCTACACTGAAAATGTTCATTACCCCTAAGGACGGAAGCTTCTATGACAAGTTCCTCAAGTGGTTTGAATATACTTCACCGTTCTACGCTTGCCTCTACTTTGTTCTTATCATTGGATTCAACTATTTCTACGTTTCTATGCAGTACAACCCCGTTCAGATCTCAAACGATCTGAGACAGAACAACGGCGCTATCCCCGGTATCAGACCCGGCAAGCCTACCTCGGATTACCTGAAGAAGGTCTTCGGCAAGATCACCCTCGTGGGTGCTGTGTTCCTCGGTGTTATCGCTATATTCCCTATCATCTTCACTGTTGTGACCAAGATGAATATAGCAATGGGCGGTACTTCGATACTCATCGTTGTTTCCGTTGCACTCGAAACTGCAAGAACTATGGAGTCTCAGATGATGATGCGTCATCACAGAGGCTTCCTCGAATAAACACCCGATCGATCAACTTGAAAGGAGTTAGTTATGAACATTATTCTTTTAGGCGCTCCCGGTGCGGGCAAGGGTACTCAGGCAGAGGTTATATGCAAAGAGCTTGGTATCCCCACCATTTCGACAGGTAATATGCTCAGAGCTGCTGTTAAGGCAGGCACTGAGTACGGTCTGAAGGCAAAGGCTGCTATGGACGCAGGTGCGCTCGTTTCAGACGATATCGTTATCGGTATCCTCAAGGACAGGATCGCTGAGCCCGATGCTCAGAACGGTTACATTCTTGACGGCTTCCCGAGAACAGTTCCTCAGGCTGAGGCTCTCGATAATATGGGAGTTCAGATCGATAAGGTAGTTGAGATCTTCGTCCCCGACGAAATGATCAAGAGAAGAGTAACAGGAAGAAGAGTTTGCCTCGATTGCGGTGCTACCTACCACATCGACTACAAGGCTCCGAAGGTTGAGGACGTCTGCGACGTTTGCGGAAAGCCCCTCGTCATCAGAAAGGACGACCAGCCTGAGACAGTAGTAAGCAGACTCGAAACATACCACAAAACAACAGCTCCCCTCAAGGACTACTATGAGAAGCAGGGCAAGCTCGTTTCCATCGACGGAACAAAAGACGTTGCCACTACCTCACAGCTCGTTCTTGATGCACTCAAGGGCTGATAGAAAGTCAGGATCAGTATGATCTGCTTAAAATCACAAAAAGAGATCGAAAAGCTGCGCAAGGCTAACAGGATCACCGCTGAGGCTCTCCTTTATGCAGGGGAGTGCTTAAAGCCCGGTATGACCACTTATGAGCTCGATAAGCTGATTGAAAGGTACTACGCCTCTCACGGTACAAGGTCGGGCTTCAAGGGCTATGACGGCTTCCCGGGATCGGCCTGCATATCTGTGAATGATGAGGTCATTCACGGTATACCCGGACCGAGAAAAATCAATGAGGGCGATATCGTCTCAATTGATACGGGCGCTATCATCGACGGCTACTACGGAGATTCCTGCAAGACCTTTGCCTGCGGCAAGGTCTCCGATGAGGTCCAGGCATTGCTTGATTCGACAGAAGAGAGCCTTATGGCCGCTGTCGATATGGTAAAGCCCGGTGTAAGGATCGGAGATATAGGCGCAGCAATTCAGAAATATAATGAGGACAGAGGCTTTTCTGTCGTAAGAGAGTTCGTCGGCCACGGCCTCGGCAGAGATATGCACGAGGACCCCGAAATTCCTAATTTCGGCAAGGCAGGACACGGGATCAGACTGGTGGCAGGTATGGTGATCTGCATAGAGCCCATGATAAATATGGGAACTGCAAAGATCAAGATCATGCCCGACGGCTGGACCGTTAAAACTCAGGACGGAAAGTGGTCTGCTCATTTCGAGCACGCCATCGCTGTAACTCAGGACGGGGCTGTTATTCTCAGCAGACCCTGACGGAGGACATAGCGTGGATATAAAGATCGGTTCTGTGGTCAGAGCTTTGGCAGGCCGTGAAAAAGACAGATACTTCGTTGCAGTGGCTGTCAGCGGCGGCTTTGTGTATATCGCAGACGGGAAGGAGCGAAAGCTCTCTTCACCGAAGAAGAAAAACATGAAGCACATTTCACCTGTCAATGACTATATTGACACAGACGGACTTACAGACAGGAAATTAAGACAGCTGATGAGCTCGTATCTGACCCGGACGAGTGATCAGCAGGACCATGACCTTTAGGAGGTATTCAAATGTCAAAGGAAGATATGATCGAAGTTGAAGGCCTTGTCATTGAGGCTAAGCCCAATGCCACATTCCTTGTGGAGCTTTCAAACGGCCATAAGATCCTTGCTCATATTTCGGGTAAGCTGAGAATGAACTACATTCGTATAGTTCCCGGAGATAAGGTCAAGGTCGAGATGTCGCCTTATGACCTGACCAAAGGAAGGATCACCTGGAGAGCTAAGTAAGCTCGTAAGGGTATTTTCAGCAGAGGGGAGGCTCCCCGATGCTACGTTTACTAATCGAAGGAGGTATTCTAATGAAAGTAAGACCTTCAGTTAAGCCTATCTGCGAGAAGTGCAAGGTGATCAAGAGAAAGGGCAAGATCATGGTTATCTGCCAGAATCCCAAGCACAAGCAGCGTCAGGGCTAACAGGAACTTTAATGGAGGTGCAGCTAAATAATGGCTCGTATTGCTGGTATAGACCTGCCGAAGGATAAGAGAATTGAGGTAGCCCTCACCTATATCTACGGCATCGGTCAGAAGACTGCTACTAAGATCCTCAAGGAAACAGGAGTAGATCCTGATGTCAGAGTGAAGAACATGGACGAGGATGACGTAGCAAAGCTTCGTGAATATATTGATCACAACATAACAGTTGAGGGTGACCTCAGAAGAAACGTTGCTCTTAACATCAAGAGACTTACCGAGATCGGTTGCTACAGAGGTCTGCGTCACCGCAGAGGTCTGCCCGTAAGAGGACAGAGAACAAAGACCAATGCAAGAACTCGCAAGGGTCCTGTTAAGACGATCGCAAATAAGAAGAAGTAAGGAGGGTGTGAACTATGGCTCAGCCTAAGAAGAAGACGACGGTCCGTCGCCGTCGTGAAAGAAAGAATATTGAGAATGGACAGGTTCATATCCAGTCTACTTTCAATAACACTATCGTTACCATCACTGATATGCAGGGTAACGCGATCTCATGGGCATCAGCAGGCGGCCTCGGTTTCAGAGGCTCAAAGAAGTCCACTCCGTTCGCAGCTCAGACAGCAGCAGAGACTGCAGCAAGAGCAGCTAAGGAGCACGGCCTTAAAACTGTTGAGGTTTATGTAAAGGGTCCGGGAGCAGGAAGAGAAGCTGCTATCAGAGCTCTCCAGTCTGAGGAGCTTGAGGTAAGACTTATCAAGGACGTTACTCCTATCCCTCACAACGGCTGCCGTCCGCCTAAGAGACGTAGAGTATAGTGTGATGCAGGCATCACACCACGAGTTTGTACCTTTCAGGTCAATGACCTGAATTTCGGCTTCGCCGAAACCGGAACAAACTCGGCAGTTTTGAGTTAGAAAGTTTACTCAAAGTCGGGTAAGGGAATCGCCCCTAAGACCCGATACAACATTGAAAACGGAGGTCATTAATTATGGCAGTAAGCAGAGAACCTATCCTCAAGAGATGTAAGGCTCTTGGGATCAGCCCTATGGTTATGGGTGTAGCTAAGGAGACTAAGCGTGACCCTAACGCAAATAAGAGAAGAAAGGTTTCCGAGTACGGACTCCAGCTGAAGGAAAAGCAGAAGCTGAAGTTTATCTACGGTATGCTCGAGAAGCAGTTCCATCACTACTTTGAGCTCGCTCAGAAGATGGAAGGTCAGGCCGGTGTAAACCTGATCACACTTTGTGAGTCAAGACTCGACAACGTTGTTTTCAGAATGGGCCTTGCTATGACCAGAAGAGAGGCTCGTCAGCTCGTTGTTCACGGCCACTTCGACGTAAACGGCAAGAGAGTTGACATTCC
>CAMMYU010000059.1:0-7800 GCA_946528545.1 uncultured Ruminococcus sp. | reverse complement strand
TGCGTCAGCAAGCCTGCGTCGAATTTAGGCAATCTGACGAAAATCTGGACGGCGCATCTGATGCACAGAGGTCGTGCGGTGTTGCCTAAAGCCCCGTTTGTACTTTTTTGTACAGACGGGGCTTTTTAACATTTCTCAAACATTTTTAAAACAACTCGCAAACAATCACCCGTTATAATACAGACATACTAAACGAGACGGAGATGATCTTATGATAAATGTAAACGATCTGACTCACGATTACGGACACGGAAGAGGCGTTTTCGATGTTGCCATGAATGTTGACAAGGGCGAAACACTAGGCTTCCTCGGACCGAACGGTGCAGGCAAATCCACAACGATGCGTCACCTTATGGGCTTCTCAAAGCCGCAGAAGGGAAGCGTCAGCATAGACGGCCTTGACTGCACACAGAACAGTGCAAAAATTATGCAGAAGGTCGGCTACCTCCCGGGAGAGGTCGCACTACCCGACGGACTTAACGGCCGGCAGTTCCTTAAAATGATGAAGGATATGAAAGATGTAAAAGACGATAAACTTACTCAGGACCTTCTCAGACGCTTTGAGCTTGACCCTTCGGGCAGCGTGAAGCGAATGAGCATAGGCGAAAAAAGAAAGCTCGCTGTAGCAGCGGCCTTCATGAGCGATCCTGATATATTGCTTCTCGATGAGCCGACAAGCGGTCTTGACCCGATAATGCAGGATGTCTTCATAGACTTCATCAGAGAGCAGAAGCAAAAGGGCAAAACGATACTTCTTTCAAGCCACATTTTCAGTGAGGTCGAAGCCCTCTGCGACAGGATAGCAATAATCAAGGACGGAAGACTTGTTTCCACAGTTGATGCATCTGAAATACGTCACGGACTTCACAACATAATGACAGTAAGCTTCGATAACGAGCGTGACTTCGCTGAGTTCGGCAAGTCAGACCTGGATTTTAAGCTCCGTGACAGAAAGAGCCTCAGCTGCTCGGTAGTAGTCGATGACAAGGACATAAACAAGTTCCTGAGTACAGTAAAACGCTTCAGGCTGAAGTCATTCAGAGAGCATTCGGTAACGCTTGAAGAGTACTTTATGAAGTTCTACAAAAACGATAAGACCTTCGGAGGTGTAAGCTATGCGTGATATAATTTCAGTCAGCAGCATGACTAAGGATTACGGAGAGGGAAGAGGTATCTTCGGCTTTGATTTCTCGGTCAGAGAGGGCGAGGTTTTCGGGCTGGTCGGAACAAACGGCAGCGGAAAGACTACAACGCTCCGTCACCTGATGGGCTTTCTCAGACCTGACAGCGGCTCATGCACCATTATGGGAATGGACTGCCGCAAGGAAGCAGGCAGGATAATGAAGCACATAGGCTATGTCCCCGGGGAGATCGACTTCCCCGATGTGGGCTCGGGAACCAGCTTCCTGAAAATTCAGGCTCAGTTTCTCGGAATAAAGGACAGAGAGTACATCGGCAGGCTTGCCGATATGTTCAAGCTTGATACAGATGCGCCACTCAAGCGTATGAGCAAGGGCATGAAGCAGAAAACAGCTCTTGTTGCGGCATTCATGTCGCACCCAGATATCCTGCTTTTAGATGAGCCCAGCACAGGTCTTGACCCGCTGATGAGAGACACCCTGATAGAGCTTATCCTCTCGGAGAAAAAGAGGGGAGCAACAATCCTTATGTCAAGCCATATTTTTAAGGAGCTGGACGATACCGCTGACAGAGTTCTTTTTATTGACAGCGGCAGACAGCTCGACCTCGTTGACAGGCAGCTTCTCATCAAGGAAGGTCAGATGATCTACCGCTTAGGCTTCAGGACCTCCGATGACTTTGAAACTTTTTTCAATGATACCTCGCTCAATGTGATTCACATTAATGAGAAGTATTTTCATATAGATGTAACTGTACAAAATAACGGACTTGAAAACCTGCTCTCCGAGGCATCACGATATGACCTCAGATATATGAGAGCAAGACCGTTCTCACTTGAAAACTATTATTATTCAGACATACTTGAAAAGGGAGGAAAAGAAAGTGCTTAGTTTACCGCTTCTCAAACAATCTGCAAGATCAAACGCTGTCATGTGGGGCAGCATGACAGGAGTAATGACTCTTTTATGTATTCAGTTCTCAATGCTTGAAATGACCCGCCCGCTGCTCTTTACGATCTTCTACGGAATGATGACAACTATCCTTCCGGGCATCTATGTTTTAGTTACCGCAAACAAGCTTCTTGCCTCTCAGGTAGACCGTGGCTCAATGGCATACGTTCTCTCAACCCCGACAAAACGAGCCTCAGTCACCTTCACGCAGGCGTTCTACTTGGTAAACTCACTGATAGTGATGTTTGCAGTCCTGACAACCGCCCACCTTATCACGAACAGCGCCAAGCCCATAAGCCTTGCCGAGCTCGGCTTCCGAAATCTATCAGGCAGCCTGACCTCAAAGATGATAATTCAGGTAAACCTCTCGGCACTTATGGTCTGCATAGCACTCGCAGCGGTATGCTTCATGTTCTCGGGAGTGTTCAACTCCACCAAGTATTCAATCGGTCTCAGCGGTACCTTCATCGGCGTTTCAATACTCGCAAATATGCTTGCAATGTTCGGAAGCCTCGGTGTTGACGGCCTTGATAAGTTCAAGTACCTGACCGTATGCAGCTTCTATGATTATCAGTCGGTCCTCACAGCAAACAATGACTGGATCACAAAGCTGATCTTCCCCATAGGTATAGCCCTTGCGGCATTTACCGCAGGCAGGCTTGTATTCTCGAAGAAGGATCTCCCTCTGTAAAAAAATATGTTGTACAACTCCCGTGAGCACAGCTTGCGGGAGTTTATCTATATAAACGCATAAGCGGTATTGCCTTAATTAGTTACTGCTGCCGTCATCGTCGTTCTCATCCTGATCGGGAATAAACAAAGAATTGAAATCGGGCTTGCCGTTTTCATCAAACTTGTCAACAAAGAAAAAGAAGCCCTTATTCCCCTCGGGCGCCGCAGCCTTCCTGAATGCCTTGAACGTCTTGCTCAGCTGCTTATCCAGCGCAGCATTGATGTACTCATTCACAGACATACCTGCAAAATCCGCCATTGACTTGATATAATTCCTTTTGCCCTTTTCAACATAGATCATTATCCTGTCATAATTCTTTTTCTTTGATTCCTTTGCTCTTTCTGTAGCACTTTTATTGCAGAGCTCACAGTGACCGTCTCTGTTTCTTCTGCTCAGATATTTTCTCCCGCATATACTGCAGGTGACCTCGTAAAGCTTATTGTTATCCATAACGGCTATATCCGCACCTCCTGATTTGTTATATATATTATAGCATAAGTACTGGTAAATGTCAAGACTGTATTTAAAAAAATATCTGAAAATATGCATATTTCGCTGTTAACAGAATGTTCATCAAATATTTATATAATTACTTATAATAAATATATATATCTTAGTATTATAAGTAATTATATAAATATTTTTAGGGATTTTAAATTTCAAAAAGCGCTTGACAAAATCGACCGGGGGTGTTATACTGTAGTTACCGTAAGGGGAGCGCGAACAGAAAGTACTGGTAAACTCTACTAATGCCGCTGCTGCTCCGAATAGAGAAAAAACTTCGGAAGGAGTCAACAAAATGGAACAAAAGCAAAAAAAGCTCGATGAGCTAAGACAGCACGAATTTGACAGCAGCGAGCTTGTCACTGAAGAAGCTGTTATTGACAAAGCACTCAGAGGTTTTGCACTTATGCCTCTGGAGCACGCATATCTGGATTCGATGTATGATAACGAATCCAGGATCAAGTCACTTCACGATATTCTGATTTACGATGAAAATAAGTGTACCAATATGAACGAGCTTCTTCACGGGCTGTTAAGGCTTCGTGAGATGGCCGAAATACCCGATGATGATCTTGCTTATGAGATGAGGGACAAAGGACTGTTCTGCTTTGATGAGGAGGATGAATATATGTCCTCGCTCGGGGCAGGAGAGCTGTTCAGACTTGAATGTGTCTCAGCAAACGAAGCATTGATGAAGGAGCTTTCAGACATCTGCAGAGGCTGGTGCGTTCACGGAGTTAAAAAGAAGGGGTGATAGTTTATGAAGATCAGAAGTTTAGCAAATGAAAAAGAGCATATTTTTTATCAGCAGTGTCAGGCTTTGATTTTCCGCACACCTGTAAGGCTCTATATTGAAGCGGTAAAAAGGATAGTTCCCGAGGAAAAGGACGCAGTCAACGAAATATGGGAAAACCTGCAGGAGCATATTCCGCATATAACATCGAATGTATTATATTCATTCGATACTGAAACAGATGCAGACGCTGAGAACATAACCGTAGGAGAGCTTCTCCTGCTGTCAGGATCAATGATAGACAGAGTTACCGATACCGATCCCGAGTTCTGCTTTGAGGACATGGCTGATTATCTCGTAGAATACGGCGAATTTATGTTCAACTGTGTTTTCATGCTGCTGGGAATGGTAGGTGACAAGCTGATAAGAGAAGGAGGAGAGGCAGTATGACCCTGAGTGAGATAAAACAGAAAACCGAGCGAAATGTCATAACCGACAGGAACATGATAAGCAGTGCCGTGATTGAGTTTGTAAACCTTCCTTCCGAGAGGCTTTACAAAAATGATCTTATCTGCTCAAATTCGAGTAAGAACTACAAAAAAGGCGATAAGGCCTCGGAAGCGATCCTGAGAATGATAAAAGACCTGCTATGTCTTGAAGAAACCGAAGCAGATACAGTGTATGAGCTTACGAAGAAAATAGCCGATTTCAGGAGCAATTCTGACCCTCATACCGATGCAGGCGGCTCTTACGAAAGATACTGCTCAGCCATAACACTGCTGAGCACTCTGTACAAAGGCTTTATAGAAAATCCGGGCGATGAGAAAAAGGAGAGGATAGAATGATACTACCGATGAGAGATAACAGTCAGATCTGCCAGCAGATATTATATGATTCCCTTCTGCCTGACTACTATGCAGCAATCAGGCAGATGTGCAGAGACGATGAAGCTCAGGAGCTTCTCAACACCTGTGCAATAAATCTGAAGCGTTATGTTGTTCTTGATAAGAGGCTGTGCTTCACATTGAAAAAGACAGATGCTGTCCGCATTGAGGACCTGACAATAGGTCAGCTTCTTGCAGGAGCACACAACTGCCTTCAGCACAGGGGCTCGTCATGGACAGACGATATAAAAAAGCACATGGATATGGTCGCTGACACAATAATCACAGGAACGCTGATAGTTCCTATGAACTGCCTCAGAGATGAATACTACAGGTCTCTGAAAGAAAATGATGACAACTGTCCTACGGACTGGTCATATGTAAGCTGATAACCCGAGAACAAGAAAAAAGGAGTAAACAAGATGAAAAAAACAATTAACGCAATCAACAAGGCCAACACATTCGCAGACCCTGATATGCAGGGACAGATGTATGACATGATGACCTCAATAATCAAGATGGGGCCGAGAGGCTACCAGCCTCTTTACAGCCCCGACCTGCTCTACACAAACAACCGCCTGATCTATGTCAAGGGCTCGATCGACAGCAATCAGTCTCAGGAGGTCATTCAGAAGCTTTTGCTTCTTGACCTTGAAAGCCATGAGAAGATCACAATTTTTATAGACTCGCCCGGCGGTATTGTAGACGCAGGCTATGCGATCTATGATGTGATCAGAAACGTGATACAGTCGCCTGTAACGACCGTATGCACCGGAATAGCGGCCAGTATGGCATTCATCATCTACCTTGCGGGAGATGAGCGCCTTATACTCAAGCACAGCCGCCTGATGCTCCATGACCCTGCAATGGGCGGAGGAGACCTCGCAGGTGTGAAGCCCCTTGAGCTCAAGACCGATATTCTTGATAAGCTTTTTGCGGTGCGCCAGCAGATCGGCGAGACTATCTCCGAGCGTTCGGGAATGCCGTTAGACGATGTCTTTACTCTCACCGAGAAGGACACCTACCTGAACGCTGAGGAAAGCCTTGAAAAGGGCTTTGCGACTAAGATCATCGGCTCTTACGGCGACCTTACATTCCCGCAGACAAACAATATCTGATACACCAAGGAGACAACATGAAAACAAAAAAAGACAACAAAAAACATACCCCTACGATAACCCACAGCAAGGTCGGCGACACCGACAGCTTCCTCTGGACGGCTCTTCTCAGAGCCGCTGAGACAGGGGCAAGCTCCGAAGCGCTGGAGCTGTTCCTGAAGGATAACTGCGCATAAAGAAAAAAACGGGATTCCCCGAATCTGAGATACAAAACGAAAGGAATAATCAGTATGAAAAAAGTAAATAATGTTAATCAGCCTAAGCCCTCTGAACCCGGATACAGATATCTTGCACCAAGCGTGCCTGTCAGCAATGACATCTACAAGACCCGCACCAACAACAATGACCTGATAATCGGCGGTACAGGCTTCGGCAAAAGCACGCTTGTAAATGCCAACCTCAGGACCACAACCGAGAGCGTTGTCTGCACAGACGTCAAGGGCTCTCTGTATAACAGAAACAAGGCTCAGCTTGAAGCCAAAGGCTATGAAGTCTATAAAATCAGCTTCACCGAACCTGACAGCGGAGCAGGCTACGATCCGCTTCAGAGTATCAGGTACAAGACTGATGAAGACGGCAAAAAGATATACAACCACACCGATATTTATGCTCTGGCCGAGATACTCTCTCCCGAAGGCAAGAGCAAAGAACCGTTCTGGGAAAGAGCGACCCAGAATGTACTCGTTATGCTGATATCATACGTTCTTGAGGAATTCCCCGAGAATGAAAAGAATATGACAACTGTGACAGACCTCTTCAACCTGATAGGCGATGTTGAAAAGACAAGGTCAATCAAGTTCCTTGAAGAGTACAGTTTCGTATATCCCGATTCGCTTGCTGCAAGAGCTTATCAGGGCTGTAAGAAGTTCTTCGGTGCTGACAGGACATGGTCATGCATTTCAGGTATGGTCGGTGCTTCACTTGCAAAGTTTGAGGGCAGAGAAATCCGTTCCATGCTTCAGCGCAGTAATCCGTTCGCTTTCGAGGATCTCGGCAAGAGGAAGATCGCTCTCTTCATCGAAGCCTCAGACCTAGACAGGGGATATGATATGATTATCAATATCCTCTACACCAATATCCTGATGAGCCTGTGCAGGTACGCTGACAAGCTGCCTGACGGAAGGCTTCCTCAGCCTGTGCGCTTCTGGTTTGATGACTATGCAAGTGCTTGTAATATCAAAAATATGGACCTTATCATAAGTACGGTCCGTTCCAGAAACATCAGCATTGAGCTGATACTGCAGAGTATCTCGCAGCTAAGAGCTGCCTACGGCGAAGCAACTGCAACTACAATATGCTGTAACGTTTCGCACATCTGCTATCTCGGCGGCTGCGACAACGATACACGCACAATCAACTATATCGCTGAACGCTCAGGCGTAGTGCCCGAGAAGGTGTACGATCTGCCTGTCAGCAAGATCATGATCATCACTCTCGGCAAGCGCGGTATGGCAGTGGCCGATAAGTTCGACCCTGCGACCGTTGACGGCTTTGCTCCCGAGCCTGTCAGTGATAACAGCAAAACTGCATGAGAAAGTCCCGGGAGATATCTCGGGACCGTATCAAAATTAAGCTTGTTGGTGGCATAAGCCATGAAAAAACTCCTTTCACGAACAAAGGACTGCATAAACCGCAGTCCTTTGTTTTGTTGTAATCCGAAAACCCCCAGTTTTACTGGGGGTTCAAAAAGCTTTAGCTATGAGTAGAAAATAAAAACCTCCTGTGATATAATAGTTAT
>CAMMYU010000058.1:0-6748 GCA_946528545.1 uncultured Ruminococcus sp. | reverse complement strand
AAACGAGCCTATCTCAGCACTTGCAGCGATAGTCACACGGTCAATGTCAAGACCGCCGTCTATGGGATTAAGATTTACTTTAAGCGCTCCCTTTTCAAGCCATACGTTCTTGATTATCGTAGTTTCAAATCCGCCCGAGCCCGACGAGCTTACCTCCATAAGCTTAGCACCGTTTCCCATAAGCTCATTCACGCAGGGCACATCAGAAGCCGAGGTTATCGCCACATTGTAGTACTGCGATGCAGGCAGCTCAAAGCTGACGCTCCAGTCCTCAGCCTTCACAAGCTCCGTTACATAGCCCTCACCCGTGAAGCCCTCACGCTCGCTGCTTGCGGCAGCACCGCCCGAGAGCGTTCCCTCCTCAGCCTGCAAGGTCTGTGTGTACTTGACATACTCTGCAGGTTCGGGAGTGACCGTAACCTCATCAAAGCTGACCTCAGGCACTTCGGGGGCCGTTTGCTCCTCAGCAATACTGCTGTCAGAGAGCTCCTCCGAGGAAGAGTCAGCCTGACTGACTTTTTTAACATCTATTTTCTCAATATCAGTTCCACAGCCCGACAGCATAAGCACCGCCGCCAGCGCCGAGAGAAATATCCTTCTGTTCATAACAATCACCTTTAGTATTATAGCACATAGGCTTCCCAAAATCAAGTGTTGTTGACAATACGGAACAACTGTGCTATAATGATATCAGGAACGTATCGTGAAAACGGTAGGCGGTCAGATCTACCCTCCGACTTAGCGGAAGGGGGGATGCGGTATGAGCGTTACAGAGGTATTAACTTTACTTATTCTGATAACAAACATAATTGGCCTTGTGGTCAATATCTGCAAAAAAAGATAACCGCCCTAATTGCCTGGAAGAGCGGTTATCATAGCATAACAATTCTTCGGAGGTGACCGCTTACAGCGATACGTTCTCCATTTCTACACACATTATAGCATATCTGCCGCCCGTTGTCAAGGACTTCGGGCGCTGTTTTATTCCTTCTCGGGAACGATAGCAATGCTCAGCTCTTCGAGCTGCTTTTCATCAACCACTGACGGGCAGCCACTCATAAGCTCGCTTGCGTTCTGTACCTTCGGGAAGGCTGTTACATCACGCAGGCTGTCTGCTCCGCAGATTATCATGGCGATACGGTCAAGGCCGATACCCATTCCGCCGTGAGGGGGCGATGCATAGCGGTATGCGTCAACCAAGAAGCCGAACTTTGCTTCGATCTCCTCATCGGTCATGCCGAGAGCCTCAAACATCTTCTGCTGGAGTGCAGGGTCGGTAATACGCATTGAGCCCGAGGACAGCTCTGTTCCGTTGAGAACAAGGTCCCATGCCTTTGCCCTTACGCTGCCGGGGTCTGAATCAAGGTATTCAAGGCACTCCTCCATAGGCATTGTAAAGGGGTGGTGCATAGCTACCCATGTTTCGTTCTCCTCGTCCCACTCAAAGAACGGCATTTCTGTTATCCATACAAAGTTGTAGGTATCATCGGGGATAAGGTCAAGGCGCTTAGCGCAGATAAGTCTCAGAGCGCCCAGTGTCGGCAGAACTACCTTGTCCTTGTCGGCGCAGATAAGGATAAGGTCGCCCTTTTCAGCGCCGAGGTCGGCAAGAAGCTTCTCCTGACGTGCTTCGTCCATAAACTTCTTGAACGAGCAGTTGGGCTCATCAGCCCAGCGGATATATGCAAGCCCCTTAGCACCGATTCCCTTTGCGTGCTCGGTCAGCTTGTCGATCTCTTTTCTTGTGTAGGTCGCAGCGCCGTTCTTGACATTTATCATGCGTACAGAGCCGCCTGCCTCAATTGCCGACTTAAACACCACAAAGTCAATATCCTTAACCTTGTCGGTGATGTTCTCGATCTCAAGGCCGAAGCGTGTATCGGGCTTGTCCGAGCCGAAGCGAGCCATCGAATCGGCAAAGGTAAGCCTCTCGATCGGAAGCTTTACGTCCTTGCCCATTACCTCCTTGAAGAGTCTCCGGATATAGCCCTCAATGACCTCCTGGATATCCTCCTGATCTACAAAGGACATCTCAAGATCCACCTGAGTAAACTCAGGCTGACGGTCAGCTCTGAGGTCCTCATCACGGAAGCACCTTGCAAGCTGAATATAGCGGTCATAGCCTGCCACCATAAGAAGCTGCTTGTAGATCTGGGGGCTCTGCGGAAGAGCATAGAACTTTCCGTGGTGAACTCTTGACGGCACAAGATAGTCTCTTGCGCCCTCGGGAGTGGACTTCATCATCATAGGAGTTTCGATCTCAAGGAAGCCGTTTTCATAGAAATACTCTCTTGTCACCCTTGCGATCTCGTGACGGGTAATAAGGTTCTGAGTAAGCTTCGGGTTTCTGAGGTCAAGATAGCGGTAACGGAGCTTCAGCTCGTCATTAACCTTGTCGGAGTTTGTTACCTCAAACGGTGTGGTCTCCGCAGCGGAGAGTATGCGCAGCTCGGTAACTGCGATCTCGATATTACCCGTCCTGAGCTTCGGGTTCTTGCTCTCACGCTCCCGTACAGTTCCCACAGCCGCAAGAACGTACTCGCTCTTTACCTGCTGAGCCTTTTCAAACACAGCTCTGTCGGTCTCATCGTTGAAGGCAAGCTGTACAAGGCCTGTCCTGTCACGAAGATTAATGAAGATAAGGTTTCCCATATCTCTTACCCTGTCTGCAAAGCCCATAACGGTAACTGTCTGCCCTGCGGTATAGTCAACGGAGCAGTAGTTAGTACGTTTCAGACCCTTCATACTGTCTAGTTTCATATTGTTTCCTCTTTTCATAAAGATTTCTGAGTTATATTGATCTCACGCCTGCTTTTTCAAGCCTTTCGTGAGCCTTTCTTACTTTTGCTTCACCCATCACTGTTGCCGTACCCTTTTTGAGCACAGAGACCTTCAAGCCCCTTTTCACAGCGCCGAGAGCAGTTGAGGTCACACAGCCGCACTCATCAAGTCCGCATAGATGCAGCTCATCATAGCCCTTTTTCTTAACAAGCGCCAGAAGCTCCTTGTTTGTAAGCGCATCTCCGAAGTACTTGTCAAAGCACAGTGAGGACACCACATCAAGACCGTCATAAAGCTCTGCGCCCTCGGTTCCTGCCAGAGAATATCCGAACAGCAGCCTGTTGGTCGGGAGGTTCTGTATCAGGTGACGAATATATATCACATCGTGACCCTTATCTGCATAGCTGTGGATAAGCTCATTCACATCGGCTGTGAGCTTATCTGTATTGTAGGAAAACCTCTTTTTCCTCTTTTCGTACAGATAGTCATTCTGCATATCAATAACTATCAGAGCAAACCTCTCAGCCATAGCTCCTCCTATTCTCTGAGCGACTCCAGATAAGCCTCTATCAGCTTTTTCTTGTTATCAGACATCATCAGGAACAGCGCCACCGCCCATATTCCCGAGAATGCTCCCATTGCATAGAACTCTCTCAGCCCTGCGCACATAAGTATCAGCACCCATGCGATCAGCGTCAGCAATGCCGCCGAAACATAAGCCGAGACAGGCTTTCTTATCCTGCCTTTGAGCCTTGAGCCGTTCTCTGTCTTTTCTATCTCTCCGAAAAATCCCGAAGCTCCGCCGTCACGCTTTTTCGCCTGATGATGAAAGATCACCACTCTGTAGTCGTCTCTCCGACAGCCGTAAAAGCAGGTCTCATAGCGGTGCTTTCTCATAAAGCGCCCCAGCGAGAAGATATTCAGCGTAGGTCTGTACTCCGTAAGCTCCCTGTCAAGGCGCTTGCAGAGCTTTTTCGGGCTCATGGAGGTCTCTATCACTATCTCACGGCTCATTGAACGGAAGTGTCCTCTTCGGGCTTATCGGGCTTATCTGGATAGTCGGCAGGATTAAAGACCTTGTCATTTATCTTTATCTGTCCGCCTGTTCTGGTGTTTAAGAGCATTCCGTAGATAGTTCCGCACTTTGTACATCTGAACTGGTGGAATATCTTCTCAGCATACCAGCGGTTCTGCTTATCCATTATCTGATCGAGGGGGCAGGTCTGGTAAACTATCTCAGCATCACCTGCAAGGCACATTCTCGCAAGAGAGCCCACACAGAGCATATACTCGGTAGGGTTGTGAATTTCAGCTATCGGTACATTTCTGCACTGCTCACATCTTTCATTCATCAGCTTTTCCCTCCAAGAATAGTTTCTAAAAGCTCGGGGTCGTCAGTGAACAAGCTGCTTGCATGAGCATCTGAAAACTGCTTTACAAGCTCCTCTCCGAGGCTTATTTCCGTCTGCTCTCCCGATGCCATATTTTTAAGCTTTGCCTTGCCGCTTTCAAGCTCATCGCTTCCGAGCACGATAACAAACGATGCGCCTATCTTATCGGCATACTTCATCTGCGCTTTAAGGCCTCTTCCTATGAGGTCATACTCCACAAAGTAGCCCTCATCTCTGAGTGCAGTTGCCATATTCATAGCCTTAGCGACGCAGTCCTCGCTCATCGGTGCGATATAGAGGTCGCACTTTTTATCCTCAAAGAAGTCGCAGCCCTGCTTCTCCATAGTCAGGATAAGCCTTTCAAGACCCATTCCGAAGCCGAGTGCGGGAGTGGGCTTAGCGCCGAGCTCCTCCAGCAGACCGTCATAGCGGCCGCCTCCGCAGACAGTTCCCTGTGCGCCGATGTCGGTAGAGATAAACTCAAACACAGTTCTTGTGTAGTAGTCAAGGCCTCTTACTATCTTCGGGTTGAGGGTGAACTCAATTCCCATAGCGTTAAGGTACTCCTGAAGCTTTGAGAAATGCCCGGAGCACTCCTCGCAGAGAAAGTCCGTAATTATCGGAGCGTCTTTAGCGATCTCCTGACAGATAGGCGACTTGCAGTCGATTATCCTCATGGGGTTTTTCTCAAGCCTTTCCTGACAAGTACCGCAAAGCTCATCTTTTCTTGCAGAGAAGTAATCCTTCAATGCCTTATGGTAATTCGGGCGGCAGTTCGGACAGCCGATAGAATTGATATTAAGCTCAATATTTTTCAGGCCGCAGAAGTCAAGCACGCTTTTAGCGAGTGAAATAACCTCTGCATCAGCTCTCGGGCTTGCCGAGCCGACCATTTCACAGCCGAACTGGTGAAACTCTCTGAGCCTGCCTGCCTGAGGCTTCTCATGGCGGAAGCAGGACAATCTGTAATATATTTTCTGAGGCAGACCCTCATTCAGCAGACCGTTCTCTATAACGGCTCTCATAGCGCCTGCCGTACCCTCGGGGCGGAGTGTAAACTGCGCATCTCCCGAAGCTGTAACTGAGTACATCTCCTTAGTAACCACATCGGTAGTCTCACCTACCGAGCGTATAAACAGCCCTGTATCCTCAAAGGTAGGCACTCTTATCTCCTTAAAGCCAAACTGTGATGCTATATCGTCAGTTATCTTCTCAACCGTGTGCCATTTGCGTACCTCCGAGGGGAGAGTATCGGCTGTGCCCTTAGGTCTTTGGATCATTACTGCCATAAATTTCTTTCCTTTCCTATATATAGTCCATAATATTATATAATAACTCATTTTCATCTGTTAGTCAAGATAAGAAATGTTAATAATGAATCCCTCTCCCTAAAACTTCCTATTCCTTTTTGTTCTGTGGGAGCGCAAAAAGCCCGCCTCATCAATGAAGCGGGCTTTTTTCAGGTAGTATATTAAAGATAATAGGTTAAAGGTGTACATTACGGTAAATTAATACGATAGGTTTTTCCTGCCCTTGCCATAAAGCTTACGGTCTTGTCTGCCCTTTCAAGCTCGACGGGCTCGCCGCCGCAGAGGACCTCAAAGCTGCCGACCAGCGTACATCTGCTGTCTGCCCTTGCGGTGACAGCCGCTGAGGTCAGCATATTCTCTTCCCACTCGGCATCTACCACAAAGCCGCCCCTAGCGCACAGCCCTCTGAATGAGCCTGTTGCCCACTCCTCGGGAAGGGCAGGCAGAAGCTTTATCTCGCCGTTCTGGCTCTGGAGAAGCGCCTCGGTTATGCCTGCCGTGCCGCCGAAGTTGCCGTCTATCTGGAATGGCGGATGCATATCGAACATATTGTCCGAGGTAGACGAAGTCAGCAGCGCGATGATGTTCTCGTACACCTTTTCGCTGTCCATAAGTCTTGCCCAGTGGTTGATTATCCAAGCCCTTGACCAGCCCGTGTGACCGCCCCCGTGCGAGAGCCTTCTCTCTAAGGTTGCCCTTGCGGCTGCGGCAAGCTTTTTATCCTTGCGGACATTTATAGCATCATCGGGATAGAGAGCGAAAAGCTGCGAAATATGCCTGTGTCCCGGCTCAACCTCATCATAGTCGATAGCCCATTCCTTTATCTGGCCGTACTTGCCTATCTCGGGCTGAGGCAGCCTGTCTCTGAGGTCTTTGAGCTTTTCGGCATAAGCCTTGTCCTTATTCAGAATGTCGGTGGACTCTATCACTGCCGTAAAAAGCCTGTAAATAATCTGGCTGTCCATAGAGGGGCCTATGCAAAGGCTGCCCTTGGTGCCGCTTTCGGTGAGGTAGGTGTTCTCGGGCGATACCGAGGGGCAGGTTACAAGTCTTCCCTGCTTGTCGGGGATAAGAAAATCTACGAAAAAGTCAGCGGCCTCTTTCAGTGTGTCGAACTTTTCCTCTAAAAACCTTCTGTCCAGAGTGAAGAGATAGTGCTCCCAGATATGCAGGCAGAGCCATGCCGCACCCATAGGCCACTGGGTAGCAGGCATCCATAGATCCTGCGGGGCGCAGTCGCCCCATATATCGGTGTTGTGGTGGCAG
>CAMMYU010000057.1:0-17256 GCA_946528545.1 uncultured Ruminococcus sp. | reverse complement strand
GCTGGCAAGCAGATGATGTGCAGAGGCGTTAGCCGCGGGTCGTGCGGTGTTGCCTTAACTTTTTTTCAGAGGGCTTGCAGCCTGTGCAGCAGGTGCAGCCGCTTCCGCCGCAGCAGGAGCCGTTTTTCTTACGTCTTCTGTTAAGCCAGAGAGCAAAGCCTAAAACGCCTGCTATTACTGCTATCAGAATAATGTCTACAGCGTTCATACTATACCCCCAATGCCATTGCTATTATGTTTACCAGAAGCGCCGCCGCATAAGCCACTGCGCACTGCCAGATCACTACCGCAAATGCCCACTTTCCGCCAAGCTCTCTCTTTACCGAGGCTATAGCCGCTACGCAGGGAGTATACAAAAGCGAAAATACCATAAGGCTCATCGCTGCTGCCCCTGTCATTGTGGAGGCAGCTCCGCCGTGGTAGAGTACCTTCAAGGTGGAAACCACGCTCTCCTTTGCCATAAAGCCCGTAACAAGAGCAACGCAGATCCTCCAGTTGCCAAGGCCAACAGGCTTGAAGATCGGTGCAACTGTTCCTGCGATCATTGCAAGGATACTGTCCTCGGATCTGACCATGTTAAGTCTGAAATCAAAGCTCTTGAGGAACCATACAACTACCGTCGCAATAAGAATTACCGAGAATGCTCTCTGCAAAAAGTCCTTAGCCTTCTCCCAGAGAAGCTGTAAAACGTTTCTTCTGCCGGGTCTTCTGTAGTTCGGAAGCTCCATTACAAAGGGTACAGCCTCGCCCTTGAAAACGGTCTTTTTATAAATCACCGATGCAATTATTCCGAATATGATACCCAGAATATACAGCCCTGTGATTATAAATGCCTTGTACCTCGGGAAAAATGCGTTTATAAAGAACGCATATATCGGAAGCTTTGCCGTACAGCTCATAAAAGGTGTGAGCAGTATCGTCATTTTGCGGTCACGCTCACTCGGGAGAGTTCTTGTCGCCATTACGGCAGGAACAGTACAGCCGAAGCCTATAAGCATTGGCACAATGCTGCGCCCCGACAGACCTATTTTCCTTAAAAGCTTGTCCATCACGAAGGCGACCCTCGCTATGTAGCCGCTGTCCTCAAGTATAGAAAGGAAGAAAAACAGCGTAACTATCAGCGGCAGGAAGCTCAGCACGCTTCCCACACCCTCAAAAATACCGTCAATTATAAGGCTGTGTATTACTTTATTTACTCCTGCGTTTGAAAGCCCCTTATCGGCGGCATCGGCAAGGCAGCCTATACCGTTTTCTAAAAGTTCCTGAAGCTTCGCACCTATAACCCCGAAGGTCAGCCAGAACACCAGCGCCATAATTGCTATAAATGCAGGTATAGCCGTATATTTTCCCGTAAGTATAGAGTCAATACGCTGACTTCTTACCTTTTCCTTGCTTTCCTTAGGCTTTGTGACTGACTCCTCACAGACCTTCATTATAAAATTAAACCGTGAATCCGCAATAGCCGCACAGCTGTCGAGACCTCTCTCCTTTTCCATCTGACGGACTATCTTCCCGACAATATGCTTTTCATCATCGTCAATGCCGAGCTGCTCAATTATCAGCGGATCGTCCTCGGCAACCTTGCTTGCCGCAAATCTAAGCGGCAGACCTGCTTTTTCTGCATGGTCCTCAATAAGGTGCGCTATCGAATGAATACACCTGTGAACTGCTCCGCCGTGGTCTTCCTTTTCGCAAAGGTCCTGATAAAGCGGCTTTTCCTGATAATACGCAACATGAACAGCGTGGTCAATAAGCTCATCTATACCCATGTTCTTAGCCGCAGAGATAGGCACCACAGGCACCCCGAGAAGCTTCTCCATAAGGTTTACGTCTATGCTTCCGCCGTTTGAGGTAAGCTCGTCCATCATATTCAGAGCCACTACCATAGGTCTGCCCATTTCAATAAGCTGGAGCGTAAGATACAGGTTTCGCTCTATGTTCGTAGCATCAACTATATTTATAACAGCATGGGGCTTTTCATTTATAACAAAGTTTCTGGAAACTATCTCCTCACTGCTGTAGGGCGACATCGAGTAAATACCCGGCAGATCGGTTATCACCGTATTCGGCTGACCCTTTATAGCGCCGTCCTTTCGGTCAACAGTAACACCCGGGAAATTGCCGACGTGCTGATTAGAGCCCGTCAGGCGGTTAAAGAGAGTAGTCTTTCCGCTGTTCTGGTTTCCTACCAGCGCAAAGCTCAGAGTAGTGCCCTCGGGTACGGGGTCGCCGCTGCCCTTGGGGTGGTATCTCTTTCCGCTTTCACCGAGACCCGGGTGCTCGGTCTTTGCTTTTTTTGAAGGCTTTTTCTCTGCCTTCTGAGAGCTCTGCGCAGGCTCAACCTCGATATTGTCAGCGTCTGCAAGCCTCAGAGTAAGCTCATACCCGTGTATCATCAGCTCTATAGGGTCGCCCATAGGAGCATATTTTATCACAGTTATCTCAGCACCGGGGATAATTCCCATATCAAGAAAGTGCTGTCTCAGCGAGCCCTCTCCGCCTATTTTCGTAACACGGACAGTCTCGCCTATTTTAGTTTGCTTTAGTGTAGCCATAAGTCACCTCTAACTCGATCTTCTTCGACATTATAACACAACCCGACCCAAAAGTAAAGACTTCGCCCCACCGTGACGAAGTCTTTTAACAGAAAATATACTTTTATTTCACCTTAGCCGTCCTCAGACAGCGCATCGCATTGAGCACCGCAAGCACCATAACGCCCACATCTGCAAAGATCGCAAGCCACATATTCGCAATACCCAAAGCCCCGAGAAGCAGGCAGGCAAGCTTTACTCCGAGTGCAAACACGATATTCTGATAGACTATCCTCAGGCACTTTCTTGCAATGCCGATAGCCTTCGGTATCTTTATCGGGTCGTCGTCCATGAGGACTATGTCAGCAGCTTCAATAGCCGCATCCGAGCCCATAGCGCCCATAGCTATACCAAGATCGGCACGGGACAGCACAGGTGCATCGTTTATGCCGTCGCCCACAAAGGCGAGGGCGCCGTTTTTGTTCTTTTCAAGCAAACGCTCCACTTCACTTACCTTAGCGTCGGGCAGAAGCTCGCTCACATACTCGTCAACACCGAGTTCATCTGCTGTTTTCTTAGCCGCTTTTTCAAGGTCTCCCGTCAGCATAACTATATGCTCAACTCCCGAAGCTTTGAGCTTATCGACAGCCTCCTTTGAGTGCTCCTTCGGCATATCTGCGATAACAATATGTCCGCAGTATCTGCCCTCAACAGCTACATGGATAACAGTTCCCACACTGTGGCAGTCCTTGTATGTGACTCCGAAGCGCTTCATCAGCTTTCCGTTTCCGACGGCTACCCTTTCACCGTCGAACACAGCCGTTACACCGTGACCGCTTATCTCTTCAATATCGCTCACACGGCTTCGGTCGATCTCCTCGCCATAAGCCTTTTGAAGGCTCTTGCTTATCGGGTGAGATGATGAACACTCTGCATAAGCGGCATATTCCAGAAGCCTGTGCTCTTCAAGCTCGCTGTGGTGGATAGCATCGACCTCAAAAACACCCTTTGTGAGTGTTCCCGTCTTGTCGAACACTATAGTTTTCGTTTTAGCCAGCGTTTCAAGGTATACCGAGCCCTTTATAAGTATGCCCTCACGGCTTGCACCGCCGATACCCGAGAAAAAGCTCAGCGGTATGCTTATAACCAGCGCACAGGGGCAGCTTATAACAAGGAAGGTCAGTGCTCTGTACACCCATGATGACCACATCGGAGTACTTCCCAGCAGTATCCTCACGAAAGGCGGGAGCACCGCCAGCGCCAGCGCCGACAGACAGACCGCAGGTGTATACACCTTTGCAAACTTCGTGATAAAATTCTCGGAATGTGATTTCCTTGCCGCAGATTCCTCAACAAGCTCCAGTATCTTCGAGACTGTTGACTCACCGAATTCCTTTGTTGTCTGCACCTCAAGCACTGCGCTCATATTGATACAGCCGCTTATAACATTCTCGCCCTCAGCAACCTCACGGGGAACGCTCTCACCTGTAAGAGCACTGGTATTAAGCACCGAGCTTCCCTTTGTGACTATGCCGTCTATAGGTATTTTCTCGCCCGGCTGTACTATTATAATGCTGCCCGTTTCAACCTCATCGGGATCGACCTGTACAAGCTTGCCGTCCTGCATGATGTTCGCATAATCAGGGCGGATATCCATAAGGGCTGAAATATTCTTTCTGCTTTTACCGACTGCAAGCCCCTGAAAGAACTCCCCTATCTGATAGAAAAGCATAACGGCCACAGCCTCGCTGAAGTCGCCGCTTTTTTCATATATCGCAAGTGCCGCAGCACCCACAGTCGCTACCGCCATAAGAAAGTTCTCATCGAACATTCTTCCGTTCTTAACTCCAAGCGCTGCCTTTCTGAGGATATCATAGCCTATCACAAGATAGCATATCCCATACAGCACACAGCTCAGCCACAAGGGCATCTTTGTTATATGCCCGACGATCATCAGGGCGGTAAACATAACTCCCGCTATGATGATACGCACAAGCATACGTTTCTGTTTTTTCTTCATTCTGTACTACACTTCATTTCCCGGGAAATATCAGATCTCTATCTCGCAGTCAGGCTCAACCTTCTTGCACTGCTTCAGCACTTCCTTCATTACCTTTTTCTCATTTGCACCCTCGGCAAACTCGACTGTCATCTTCTGCATTACAAAGCTTACGCTGCACGAAGCAACCCCCTCAACCTTTGAAGCAGTCTCCTCCATAAGATTAGCACAGTTAGCGCAATCGACTTCTATCTCGTATTTCTTTTTCATAGATATTTCTCCTTAACTAATTTACAATTAAACACTTGTTTAATTGTTCTGATTACAGTATAATACTCTTATCCCGAAAAGTCAATAAACTAAGCCTAACTATTGCCAAAAAGGAGAAACGAATTTCCAAATTGAACAGGAGAGATAATATGTCCGAGCACAGCAAACTCACAAATGATGAAAACTTTGCAGCCGCTGCCGATGTTTTCAAGCAGCTTTCCGATATAACAAGGCTGCGTATTTTCTGCCTTCTCTGCCACAGGGAGGAGTGCGTTGGTACAATTTCCGAGCTTATGGAGATGAACGCACCTGCTGTTTCGCACCACCTGAAGCAGCTAAGGCTCAGCGGTCTTATCGTCAGCAGACGTGACGGCAAGGAGGTCTACTACAAAGCCGCCGACAACGAAAAGGTGGAAACACTTCATCAGGCGGCAGAGAAAATCATGGAGGTCTGCTGTATTGAGGACGAGCCCTCACGGCTCTCAGGAGACTATCCCGACCGCACCCAGCTTGCCCACGATGTTCATGCCTATCTTCTGGAGCGCATCGGTGAGAGGATAACGATAGAAGAGCTATCCCGAAAGTTCCTTGTAAACCCTACCACGCTCAAATCCGCCTTCAAGGAGGTGTACGGAAACTCCCTTGCGGCGCACATCAAGGAGCACCGTATGGAGCGAGCGCAGTGGCTGCTGACAACTACCAATGACAGCGTATCCATAATAGCCGAGGCAGTAGGCTTTTCCAGCCAGAGCCGTTTCTCCGAGGCATTCAAAAAGACCTACGGAGTTCTGCCGATTGAGTACAGGAGGGAGAAGCATTAATAAACCGAGGACAGCTTTTTTAGGTAATAGGTAACAGGTAATAGGGAATAGGTAAGGTATCGCCTTCGGCGATGATCTTAATGGGGCTGTGCCCCATACCCCCAAGTGAGTGGGGAACGGAAAAGATGATATATAATACACTTTTTTAGTGAACAGAGAAAAGTGAAGAGTGAATAATGAATAGTACAGAAACGCCCTCTTGACACTATAAACTATTCACTATTCACTCTTCACTAATAACGCCCTCGGCGCAATAGGCGACGAGGGCGTTTCTGGTGGGAGAAGGTGGATTCGAACCACCGAAGCTAGAAGCAACAGATTTACAGTCTGCCCCCTTTGGCCACTCGGGAATTCTCCCATATTCACTTTACGGAAAAAGCAGAGCTGGTGGACGGACTCGAACCCCCGACCTGCTGATTACAAATCAGCTGCTCTACCAACTGAGCTACACCAGCACATTAACTCCGTAACAGGAATTATTATATCATATCAGAACAAACTTGTCAAGAGGAAATAAAAATGTTTTTAATTCCTTAACATTTGCTGCTCGGACAGATAAGTCGAGGCGACAGGACTTGAACCTGCGGCATCTTGCTCCCAAAGCAAGCACTCTACCAAACTGAGTTACGCCTCGCTGCTGAAAGACAGCTTAATTATTATACTCTTTTAAATCAGATTTGTCAACACAATTTTCTGACCTTTGTATCTTTGCACAAGGCTCTTTTTTATAAAAGATTACAAATCGGCATTTTGACCACGAAAAACTTGACCAAATGCGGGATAAAACTGTGTAATATGACTTTTTTCGGAAAATGTATTGATTTTTATTTTGGAATGTGTTATCATTATGTAAAGAAATATGCGTGATAAAACGTAAGTATTGTGGGAAAGGAAAGATAAAAATGAGTAATAAGATTTGCCCCTTCTGCGGAAAAGAATTATCCGACGAAGCTATTCTTTGCAAATACTGTCACAACCTGCTTCTTGATGAGGCTGATGCTGCTGAGGCTGCTGCCGATGCTCATCTGAATGAGGACAGAACTATAGTTTTCAATGCTCAGGAAGCTGAGGGTGCTACAAAGCACTTTACTGCCATCAAGGATATGCCCCCTGTTCAGCAGGCACCTCAGACAGTTGATCCTAATGAGCAGTTTGATGACTACGATGATTACGAAGAGGAATATGTTCCGAATGCCGAGGACGAGCCCGATGAAGAGGATAACCCCAACAAGAGGATATTCATCATCACTGCCGTAATCACAATTTGTATTCTGGTAGTTATTATTCTGGCTATTATAGCAGGATATAAGATCTTCGGATATTCAAGCGACAGCTCAAGCACTGCTGCAACCACCTCAAAGAAGCTCGCTGTAGTTACCGAAGAGGACAGCAAGGCTGATGAGTCCAAGAGCGATGACGATAAGGAAAACGAAGGCGAAGGCACTACGACCAAGAAGACCGAGACTGACGAGCAGCAGGGCGGAAACGATCAGACTGATACTCAGACTCAGGCACCTGACCAGAACACTGATACTCAGACACAGACTCAGGCTCCTGACGATCAGAACACTGACACTCAGACCCAGACTCAGGTAAGCGATGATACAAACACTGATACTCAGACACAGCAGTCACAGGATAACGCTAATGACAACGTTCCTTCTCAGGACCCTATAGCTGCTATCTCCTCACAGATTGACGGCGAGATCGACAACTACACCTACAGAGAAGACGATGCAACATATTCGTACTATTACTTCTACACTACCGACGGTCACGGCTACAGCGTAGCTTACAACAAGAACGACGGAAGCTGCATTATAGTACAGAACTATTAATATGAAACAACGCCGCAGTACTTTGAAAGTGCTGCGGCGTTTTTATTTTACATACCGTATTTATCTTTGTAGGTCTCAATCATTAAAATCACAGGGTAGCCGCTTGCATCACTGTCAAAGTGCTTGACTGTGTAAACATAGCCGTCAACATCTTTGCCGAACCAAGCTGAATCCTTGCCGAGTGCCTTTGGGTCGTATTCGCCCTCATAGCCCTCGGGAAGATTGTCCTCAAGGCTCTTTATCAGCGCATCGGAGACTGTCTTGGCTTCTGTATCGCCCTTTTCGATATAATAGCTTATCTTTACAAGCTTTCCGTCATCATTGAAGTTCAGATTAAGCGTACAGGGATACTTCGCTCCGAGGCTTATCCTTCCCGCACTTATGCTGTCAACCGTTCCGAGGTCATACACACAGCCGTATTTAAGGTCATACTCCTTGGCGGTATCCTCGGTAAACTTGTTTCCTGTTGCCGAATTCAGTTCATCAACGCTCTTTCCGAGCATATCCTCACCGCTGCCTGCATAGTGGAACTCCATAAAATCGAAATCCTCCGCTGCCACAGCCGTAAGCACCGCCGACTTCGCATCTGCTGCCTTTGTTTGCTTAACTGTCTCCAAGGAGCTGCTCTCCTCTGCACAGCCTGCCAGTGCTCCGACAGCAAGACAGACCGCAAGAGCTGCTGAAATGGTTTTTCTCATAATAATACCTCCGCTTATTCAGCCGTATCCATCATTTCCAAAGCCTTCATAAGTATTGCACATTCAAGACGCTTCTTCTGTATCTGACAGGAGAGCTTGTGCGACGCTCTGATATCGCCGTTATAAATATAGTTGTTTGCGTTGCAGCCGCCGCTGCAATAGAACTTAGCCCAGCATTTCTTACACTCGGGCTTGTTGTAAACATGAGCTCTTGCAAAATCGTCCTTCATACCAAGGTCGAAGGTGCCGTCATATACGCTGCCCATTTTCTTTTCCTCAATGCCCACAAACTGATGGCAAGGATAAATTCCGCCCTCAGTCGAGATAGCCACATACTCGTTTCCGCAGCCGCAGCCCCTCAGTCTCTTGATAGCACAAGGTCCCTGGTCGAGGTCTATCATAAAGTGGAAGAAGTTTATAAACTTGCCCTCTTCCCTTATCTTTCTGATCTTCTGTGAGAGTATCTCATACTCCTTGAAAATCTTCGGCAGGTCTGCCTCGGTGATAGCGTAGGGCTCCTTCGGGTCAGCGATAACGGGCTCTACCGATATCTGCTCAAAGCCGAGGTCATGGAGGTGCATTATATCATTCGAGAAATCAAGGTTGTACTTTGTGTAGGTTCCCCTGACGTACCAGTCCTTGTCCTTGTCACGCTTTGCAACAAGGTTCTTAAAGTTCGGGAGTATCTTATCATAGCTGCCCTGTCCGCCGACAAGAACTCTCATGCGGTCGTTGACCTCTTTCCTGCCGTCTATGGACAGAACAATGTTGTTCATCTCTTTGTTCAGGAACTCTATCTGCTCATCGTTAAGTATAAGCCCGTTAGTTGTCATAGTGAAGCGGAAGCGCTTGTTAGCCTCCTCCTCACGGGAACGGCCGTACTCAACAAGCTGCTTTACTACATCGTAGTTAAGCATAGGCTCTCCGCCGAAGAAGTCAACCTCAAGATAATACCTGTTTCCCGACTTCTCGATAAGAAAATCAAGCGCCTTCTTACCTGTTTCAAGGCTCATAAGCCTTCTTCCCTCGCCATAATCGCCCTGTGCAGCAAAGCAGTACTTGCATCTCATATTGCAGTCCTGCGAAACTATCAGGCACATAGCCTTTACGGGAGAGTCCACAGCCGTAAGCGCAAATTTCTCATAATCGTCCTCGCTGAACAGTATCTTATCCTCATAAAGCGAGACTATCTCATCATAGCACTCCCTGATTTCCTGTTCGGAATATGCCTTAGAAAGCTTCTTCACCACATTTTCGGGACATTCCACAGCAAATGGCGGCTCTACATTATCAAGCACATCATAGGTCAGATCATCTACCAGATGCACTCCGCCGCTGTTCACATCAAGCAGTACATTATATCCCTCAAGCTTAAACTTATGTATCAACTTTTATTCCTCCACACAACACTCTGAATCAACGTTTCCCTACTAAAGCATAATACCCTCGTCATGCGACGGGGGTATTTATAGCTTTTTAAAAGTTCTTATTAAGCTTCCTTCTCACACTTCTGATTAGCTACAGTGCAAGAGGTCTTGCAAGCTGACTGGCAAGATGCCTGACAGTTGCCGCAGCCGCCCTTGGCAGCGCTCTTTTTAAGGTTAGCCTTGTTGATAGTTTTGATATGCTTCATAAGATCTACCTCCGTAATTCTATATTAGACTTATTATACCACATTATGCGCCAAAGTTTATGAACACACAGTAAACGCAGTATAAATATTTACGCACCAAGCAGAGCCTTCAGTCTCTCGTCAACAGCCTTGAGGAAGTCCTCGGTGTTTACCTTCTGCTTGTTTTCAAGCTTCGAGAGGAGATAGAGGTCTCCTGTCATAACTCCGTCCTCGATAGTCTTTATGGTAGCCTTTTCAAGCTTGTCAGCAAAGTCCATAAGCTCGGGGAGCTCATCAAGCTCGCCTCTCTTGCGGAGTGCTCCTGTCCATGCAAACAGGGTTGCAACAGAGTTTGTAGAGGTCTCCTCGCCCTTGAGGTGCTTGTAGTAATGTCTCTGTACTGTGCCGTGAGCTGCTTCGTACTCATAAACACCGTCAGGAGAAACGAGAACAGAGGTCATCATAGCAAGCGAGCCGTAAGCTGTAGCCACCATGTCGCTCATAACGTCGCCGTCATAGTTCTTGCAAGCCCAGATATAGCCGCCCTCAGAACGTACAACTCTTGCAACTGCATCGTCAATAAGTGTGTAGAAGTACTCAATGCCTGCTGCATCGAACTTCTCCTTGTACTCCTTCTCAAAAATCTCAGCGAAAATGTCCTTAAAGGTGTGGTCATACTTCTTGGAGATAGTGTCCTTTGTAGCAAACCAGAGGTCAAGCTTCTTGTCCAGAGCGAAATTGAAGCAGGCTCTTGCGAATGAGCTGATAGAGTCCTCTCTGTTGTGGAGACCCTGAATAATGCCTGCTGTATCCTTGAAGTCGAATATCTCTTCCTTAGATACGTTTCCGTCCTTATCTGTGAGGACAAGCTCAGCCTTTGAGCCCTGAGGGCACTTCATCTCAACGTTCTTGTAAACATCGCCGTAAGCATGACGTGCGATAGTGATAGGCTTAGTCCATGTAGGGATATAAGGTGTGATACCCTTGACTAAGATAGGAGTTCTGAAAACAGTACCGTCAAGCATAGCTCTGATAGTGCCGTTAGGGCTCTTCCACATCTGCTTGAGGTTGTACTCGGGCATACGGGCAGCGTTAGGTGTGATAGTTGCGCACTTAACAGCAACGCCGTACTTCTTTGTAGCATTTGCAGAGTCGATAGTTACCTGATCGTCGGTCTCATTTCTGTGAACAAGGCCGAGGTCATAGTACTCGGTTTTCAGGTCAACATACGGGGTGATAAGGATATCCTTTATCTCCTGCCATATGATCCTTGTCATCTCATCGCCGTCCATCTCGACCAGCGGTGTTTTCATCGCAATTTTTGCCATTGGTTTGTACCTCCTGAAATAATATGGTGTGCAGAGCTTTATTCCAGCTCTGCGATTTTAATACTCAGCTCTCCGTTATAGATGCCCACAGGGACATCATCGGTAAAGTCATAAATAAGCGGGAACTTCTGCTGCTCAAAGTTATACACAAGCACCTTGTTATACTCAGTATCGACTATCCAGTATTCACGCACACCTGCGGCAAAGTATATGCCGAGCTTATCTACAAGATCGTTCGCTCTGTTCGCACTTGTGACCTCTATTACAAGGTCGGGAGCACCGTTAATACGCTTCTCATCTATCTTGTTCTTGTCGCAGACCACGAATACATCGGGCTGAACTACCGTGTAGTCGTCGAATCTTACATCAGTAGGTGAAATGAAAGGCTCACAGCCGCCGCCCTTGGCTGAAATAAAGCCACGAAGCCTGCTGTACAGTCCTCCTGTTATTCTCTGATGCCTTATACTCGGAGCCGCAAGATAAACTATCTCGCCGTTGTGAAGCTCCATTGGCTGATTGGTCTCACCTGTCAGAGCATAATACTGCTCGGCGGTGTATTTTTCCACTGCTGCACCTGCCATAACGATACCTCCCGTCTATATGTAGAAATAAAGCAAAATCCCAAGCACTATGCAGATAGGTATAAGAAGGAGCTCCGTCTTGCTCATAAGCAGGCTGGTCTTGAAGTCAAAGCCCTCCTTGCCGTTGTGCTTGATGACCGCACCTATAAGTCCGAACACCGAGCCTATCATAATGCAGAATGCAAGGTTTAAGTCAAACGCTCCGAAGGGTATGCCTGCACCTGCGGCGAACCACAGGAAATACCATGCAAGCTCTCCGCTTATGACCTCATCATTCTCGTTATACTCCCTGCGGCCGAACATATCATACGTCCCATAGGAGTGGCCGCTTCTGCGAGCCCCGAGCTCTGCAGGTGATGCGTTCAATGCCTTAATGAAGCTGTCGGTGCTGCCGTGACTAGCCCTGTCCTGAGCCATCATGCTCTCCACCTGTGCGACACCACGCTCACGCTTGCTCATTCCCGGGCGAACTGTCGTAGTGCTGCGGTAGGTACTGCTTTTCTGATGACTTGGTATGCTCTCATAAAGGGAGCTTCGGTCTCTTCTGCCCTGCGCGAGCATCTGATCTACCATTGCTATGCCCTCAGCCTGGCTCATTCTTCCCTGCTGCGGCTGATACTGACCGTTCTGTCCGTAAACGTTCAGAGGGTCGTATCTGCCCTGTGCATCATAAGGGCTGTAGTTCTGCCGGGGCTGCTGCAGCGGCTGTCCTGTCTGAGGGTCAAACATCGGTTGGGGAGCTCCCCCGTACATAGCCTGACCGTAGGTCACGGTCTGACCTCTCATCTGAGCTGCCATTGCCTCCGCCTGATAGTTTGAGGTATCGGTATATGTGCTGTTGAAGTTATCGGTAGCGTAAGGGTCATTAGCACCCACCTGATAGGCAGGTATCTGCTGCTGAGGCGGTCTCTGACCCTGAACAGGGCTCTGCTGCATATTCTGCTGAGGCTGAACAGGCCGAGCCTGCATACCCTGTCCTGCTGTCGGAGCAGGCTGATCTGTATAGGGATTTACATACTCCGAGGGCTCGGAGTTGCGGTTAGTCATCGCCCTGTCTCTGAGGTCATTGTGTGCAGGCACTATCGGGTCTGCCATTTCGACAGGCTCGGGCTCCGGAACATAATTATCTCCGTAGATCAGACTGTCGATATTTTCATCGGTGACGCTCTCTACACCTGTAAAGTCAAGCTTGTTCTTCTTTGATTTTGCAGCCAGCTTTCTGGCACGCTCGAGCTCCTTCTGCTCCTCGGCATACATCTCATTAATGGCAGCTTCCGCACTGCCGCCCGAATATATGTCATAGTCGAAATTTGTCGAGGTGATTTTATTATCGTCCAAGGTGACACCCCCTGTGTGCAGACTTCTCTGCTGCGGCTTTTCCTGCTCCAATACGGAACAGCTTTTACTTTAAGTTCTCTCTTGTATAATCAAGCAGACCGCCTGCGAGCATTATTTCCTTAGTTCTGCCTGTGAGCTCGCAAAGAACGGGAATCTCAACGTTCTTTGTCTTGTTGATGACTGTGAGCTCTGTCTTGTCGGCAGCTACATCTGCTCTTACGTTCTTTATAGCGATCTCGTCGCCCTGATCTATCTTGTCATAGTCAGCCTCATTCACAAAGGTAAGAGGCAGTATTCCTGCATTGATAAGGTTAGCTCTGTGGATACGGGCAAAGCTCTTTACAAGCACTGCCTTGATACCAAGGTACAGAGGTGCAAGCGCTGCGTGCTCACGGGAGCTGCCCTGTCCGTAGTTAGAGCCGCCCACGATTATAGATGCGCCCATGTTCTTTGCTCTTCTCGGGAAGTCCTCATCACAGACTGTAAAGCAATGCTGTGAAATAGCAGGAATATTCGATCTGAGAGGCAGTATCTTTGCGCCTGCAGGCATGATGTGGTCGGTAGTGATGTTGTCGCCCACCTTCAAGGATACCTGACACTCGATATTCTCAACCAGCGGAGCTGTCTCGGGATAAGGCTTGATGTTGGGTCCTCTGAGGATCTCAACGCTGTCCATCTCCTCAACGGGAGCAGGCTCAACTACCATGTTATCATTTATCATGAACTGCTCGGGAACCTTGATCTCGGGCATTTCGCCGAGGGTTCTCGGGTCGGTGAGATAGCCTGTCAGAGCAGACGCTGCTGCGGTCTCGGGCGAAACAAGGTATATCTGACCGTCCTTGGTTCCCGAACGTCCGAGGAAGTTACGGTTGAAGGTTCTGAGCGATACTCCGCCTGAATTCGGAGCCTGACCCATACCGATACAAGGACCGCAGGCAGACTCAAGTATTCTTGCACCTGCATCTATCATATCAGCGAGAGCACCGTTCTGAGCTATCATATTGAGCACCTGCTTGGAGCCGGGTGCGATAGCAAGCGAAACGCTTGGGTCAACGGTCTTGCCCTTTAAGATGTGGGCAACCTTCATCATATCAACATAAGATGAGTTTGTACATGAACCGATACATACCTGATCTACCTTGAGCTTGCCTATCTCATCGCAGGTCTTTACATTGTCAGGTGAATGAGGACAAGCTGCCTGAGGTACAAGTGCCGACAGGTCAATGTCGATCACCTCATCATAAACTGCGTCATCGTCAGCCTTGAGCTCCTGCCATACCTCTGCTCTGTCCTGAGCCTTGAGGAAGGAGAGTGTGATCTCATCGGAGGGGAAGATAGAGGTTGTAGCGCCAAGCTCTGCACCCATATTGGTGATAGTAGCACGCTCGGGAACGGACAGGGTCTTAACGCCCTCGCCGCAGTACTCAATTACCTTGCCAACTCCGCCCTTTACGCTCATGATCCTGAGCACCTGAAGGATAACGTCCTTAGCCGATACCCAAGGGGAGAGCTTTCCTGTGAGGTTTACCTTTACTATCTGCGGATATGTAATATAATATGCGCCGCCGCCCATTGCAACTGCAACGTCAAGTCCGCCTGCGCCGATAGCTATCATACCGATTCCGCCGCCTGTAGGTGTGTGGCTGTCAGAGCCGATAAGCGTCTTTCCGGGGATACCGAAGCGCTCAAGATGTACCTGATGGCATATACCGTTGCCGGGGCGGGAGAAATAAATTCCGTGCTTCTTTGCAACCGAGCCTATAAAGCGGTGGTCGTCGGCATTCTCAAAGCCCGACTGGAGAGTGTTATGGTCGATATAAGCGACTGATCTTTCAGTCTTTACTCTCGGCACTCCCATAGCCTCATATTCAAGGTACGCCATAGTACCTGTTGCGTCCTGAGTAAGAGTCTGGTCTATCCTGATACCGATCTCCTGACCCTTTACAAACTCGCCGTCAACAAGGTGAGCCTTCAGTATTTTTTCTGTGAGTGTAAGTCCCATAGTAAACTTCCCTTCTGTTATTTGTTTGAGCAAAATATCTCAACTTATATTTTACTATAAATCGTGGTTTATGTCAAGTATGAAAAAGCCCCTGCCGAAACAGGGGCAATATTTAACTACATCAGGTCAACCGACTCGATACCAAGTATATCGAGGTGCTTTTCAAGCACTCTTCTGAGCACTACGCAGGCACGAAGCCATGCGTTCTGCTTTGCCTTGTCCTCCTCGGTGAGGATATGATTGTCATGATAGAACTTAGAAAAGCTTGAAGCAAGCTGATATGCGTTCTCGCAGACAATGTTCGGAGCTCTCTCCTTAAACGCAAGTGCGTAAGCCTCTCCGCTGAGTGCAATTTTCAGAAGCAGATCTCTCTCGCTGTCAGTAAAGATACCCTCTGCCTCGCTTATGCTGTCCTCGTCGGTCTTTTTAAGGATAGAGTTCACTCTCGCAACGGTGTACAGCAGGAACGAGCCTGTCTTTCCGTCTGCTGCCATGAACTTGTCAAGGTCAAAGATGTAATCCTTTGCCCTGTGGTTGATAAGGTCTCCGAACTTGATCGTTGCAACTGCGATCCTGCGTGCAACATCAGCCTTGTCCTCATCGGCACTGAATTTAGAATCCTTGACCCTCTCCATAGCCGCCTCGTAAACCGTATCAAACAGGAGCGACAGCCTCATAACTCCGCCGTCACGGGTCTTGTAGGGCTTGCCGTCAGCACCGTTCATAGTTCCGAAGCCGAGGTGCTCAGGCTTGGTCTCACCGAGTATTCCTGCCTTTTCGGCACAGCGGAACACCTGAGTAAAGTGCAGGCTCTGTCTCTGGTCAACAACATACCAGATACCCTGCGGAGCAAAGTCCTTCTCACGCTGAACTATGGTTGCAAGGTCTGTAGTTGCATAAATACTGGAGCCGTCTGTCTTTCTGACGATTATGGGCGGTATAGTTATCTTGTCGTCTTCCTTTGCAACATCAACCACCATTGCGCCCTCGCTCTCGTACATGAGGCTCTGCTTTTCAAGTGTTTCCATAAGCTCGGGAACATACTTGTCAGCGTCGCTCTCGCCGTACCAGTAATCAAAGCTTACATTCAGGCGGTCATAATTCTTCTTAATGTCGGGGATAGACTTTCTTGTTATCTCATGTCCGAGATAAAGGTATCTCTCCTCTCCCTTCTGCATACGGACAGTGAGCTCCTTAGCCCTTGCCTTGAAGTCCTCGTCCTCCTTGCTCTTTGCACTTGCACAGGGATATACCTCGTTAAGCTCATCGGTTGTGAGGGGCAGCTCTCCTGCCTTTTCAGGGTCGAAATTCTCCTTGAAGCAGTCCCACTCGGGGTGGCGCACTTCAAGCTCTGCCATTACAAGACCCATCTGCAAGCCCCAGTCTCCGAGGTGAACATCAGCGATAGCTGTTCTGCCTGTAGCACGGACAAGCCTTTTGAGCGCCTCACCGATAACAGCCGCCCTGAGATGACCTATATGCAAGGGCTTAGCTACATTAGGTCCGCCGTAGTCAAGAACTATAGTTTCGGGCTTTTCGGCCTGCGGAACTCCGCAGTTTTCATCGGAGTAAACCTCGTTTATATAGGACAGCAGCAGCTTGTCCGAAATATCAATATTGATAAAGCCTGCTCCTGCGATCTCAGCCTTTGAGAGGTCGGTATCCTCAGCAAGCGCCTTGACAACCTCCTCCGCAATCATTCTCGGAGCCTTATGATAGAGCTTCGCACCCTGAAACGCACCGTTGCACTGGAACTGGCAAAGGTCAGGTCTGTCCGAAACGGTAACGATCGCAAGCTCCTTTGAGTATCCGCATTTTTCAAATGCCGCTTCAAGCTTTTCTCTCAGCAGCTCGGTAATAGTTTTCATACTATCTTTCCTTTCAGTTTATATCATACACAGTTATTATAACATCATTTAAGCTCCCTGTCAACAAAAAGCCCGTGTATTTTGTGACACGGGCTCAGTCTGTCGATAAAGGCAAAATAGTGCAGATTTTGCCTCGTCAGGTCTGGACATTCGGCAGGGAAAACCCTGCACCAATACGCGCCGTACTTTTGCTTTGGCTTCATAGACCTTGAACGCGGAGCGAAATAGTGCAGGCTAAAAAGCTATATTAATTCTGCACTAACTATTTCCGCGTTCAAGTCAAGAAAAGCATTAAGCAAAATTACGTCGCGTATTAGCCGTGCGGCGAGCACCGCGGAGATAGATAGTGCGAAGCTAGGCCTCGTCC
>CAMMYU010000056.1:0-14232 GCA_946528545.1 uncultured Ruminococcus sp. | reverse complement strand
CGCTGATGGTGATTATGAACATTCAAACACATGGCTGCGTGAATCAACAACGGTTGTTGATTCGGGTACGGCTATGACTCCGTTTGCACTCAAGACCGCTGAGCAGACAGACCCGAACATTACCCCCGACAGGAACTATGAGACTACTATCACATCAAGCGGAAAGATTTATTCAGATGTTGAAAGATCGCTCAGTCATTTTTCAGTTACTTCAAAGCTTCCTGACGGCTTAGTGCCCGATGCTGACTGGCTTGCTAAGCTTACAGATTCGTTTGAGTTCAGCGGTGTGCTCCAGGGTACGGGTGAGAGCATTGATAAGAAGTTTGTGCTCGATAATAATATCGTGTCCTTCTATTATGACAAGAATAACGGCACAATTACGGCTGAGTTCAATTTTGAGGGTGTAGCTCTTAACGGAAGTGCTGACACCACTGTTAAGTTTAATTATCCTGCATACATAAGTGCATCGAGGATACTTGCAACAGGCGATAAGCAGAACGCTTACACTGCCGAGACCTATACCACGGTTCTTGACGCAAACGTAAGACTGAGCGCTGAGCAGAACAAGTCTCTTGTTATCAGCCAGTATACGGATACACCTGCGTCAAAATCCTCAGCAACACGTACTATCCCTGCAAGCGGCTCTATCGAGCAGAATGTTACTACCAAAAAGGTTAAGAGCGCCTATACCGACTGGCTGTATGATAACAGCACTGAGGTTGATGGAAGAAACACCTCTCACCTTGATGAAACAACAGGCAGAATGACCTCTGAATACAGCTATGAGCTGCTGTTCAGAAGAGTTGCCGCTGAGAATGAAACACTCACAGACCCTATGATCGTTGATGTTATCGAGGGTCTTAAAAGCTCTGCATGGAAGGGCTCGGTAAGGAGCATTACATTTGGAGATAAATATTATCCCGATGATGTGTTTACACCTCATGTATACTATCTGACAAATGACAAAGCAACAGGTGATCCTGATGATAATTATTCTAACACAGTTGATTATATCAACGGTGCTATAAATGATTTCCGTTCCTATGAAAACCACAGTGCTATCTCCGAGGATACGCTGAAAGAGAGATATAATACACTTAAACAAAAGATTAAAAATCCGAACGACGGCTGGAAATCTGCTGTAAATACAAACGGAGTGTGGACACCCGAGGCAGGAGATGCGGATAATATCTTCGCCGTGGCTGTTATTTATGAGGGAAGCCTCAATGTTTCCGAGCAAGGTGTCTATGATATGAAGGCTGACCTCAACATGGACGCACCTGCTCTGGTAGATGAATCAGATGCTGAAACAAAAAATAACAGAGCAACCTATAATGAGGTTCACGGCTTTGCGCTGAGAACAGACGCCAGTGACAGTACCGGTGCGGTTTATTCGGGAAGTAACAGAACGCTCGTTATCCTGAGACATACCGTAGAGCTTGTAAAGGTAAGCTCCAAGACGCAGAAGAGACTTACAGGAGCGAAATTCTCGATTTATACCGATGCTCAGGCAGATGACGATAAACTTGTAAAATACTGGCCTGACCAGAAGTCCACTGTGCCAAGTGTTATGAAGGATATGCCGGTTGACAGCGGCGGAACGCTGGAGCTGAACCTCTCGCCCGGTATTTACTACTACAAGGAGACACAAGCGCCTCAGGGCTATATTGCCGATGATAATCTTTACAGGTTCAGAGTTGTTTCGGATTCAAATGCGGTATACTATTATACTGTTGACCTTAAAGATCTGGCTGCTGTGCAGAATGAGTACTTTGTTATCAATAACGAAGAGTACCTAATCTATAAGAACTCTGTTTACGCCGGGAAAAAATTTGTTGACAGCAGTAAGGACTTCCACATTTATGACAGTGACGGAAATACTGTAACCGATTTTGTCAGAGTCGGCAGCGAGTACAGCTACAATAATCAGGCTGCTGATAATGAAAAGACCTCTGAAGTTAAGGTGAACAGCGATGGTCTGGTGAGCATTAAGGATCTTCCTGCGGGAACATACTTGTTTGCTACTACGCCCGACGATGCTGACGGATATTACTTCTCGGTGCCTGATAAGGGTCAGGTCGCTCTGAGGGTAATGCAGAAGTCTATCATTACCAATGTTACCTATAATCTTTTTGAAAAGACGGGCAGCGGAATAGCTGCAAATGATGAGCGTGTATACTTCACTACTTCGGGCGGAGCTTACAATCGTATAGCTTCTCCGACAGCGGAAGAACAGAAAGATGAAAAAGCTAATATAAAGCCGACAGCTAACGGCCATGTTGTTATTAACAACCTTGACCCCACTAAGGAGTATTATCTGGTTATCGTTTCATCACCTGAGGGCTTTAAGCGCTCAAATCAGTCTGTTATGGATATAAGCAAAACTGCTTCTATCGACAAGTATGCCGCTGAGCAGCTTGAGTACACAGGCAGGATAATCGTTGAAGATGATCCTATTGAGGTTGCAAGTGCAAGCTTCGTTAAGGTTGACGGCACTATGATCGGCGGTGCGCCTGCAGGTGCAAACGGTGTTGCTCTTAACGGTGCGGAGTATGAGATGTATGTCTATGAAAGTGACGGCTCGCAGTCGAAGGTTTATTTCCTGTTTGATGTTACTTCTACTTCAAAGAACTACAGATATATGGGCACTGAGGGTAAAACAGGCTGGACATCGACTCTTACAAGTGATAATACAGAAGAAAGCATAAACGGAAGAATTACTGTTACAGGTCTGCCTTACGGAACATATTATGTAAAGGAGACAAAGGCTCCAAGCGGTTTTGAACTCAGCGATAAGAAGTATTATTTCCGTGTATCTGCTATGACGATAGATGATAACAAGCAGGTAATTTTCGACACGGAAAATGCTGATAAGAGCATGCTTGAGCTCAGTGACGATGAGGTGCTCAGCAGTATCATTTTTGAAAAGCACGATTACCGTGACAGCTCGAAGCTCCTTGAAAATGCGGGCTACAGTCTGTATATGCTCAAGAGCAGGACTGATGCAGGCGCTGACGAAAGCCTCACAGATGCGGAGGAGTACCGTGCTCTCGCAGAAAATGCTGTGGATAAGGCTAAGGGCAATACCGAGGCTGATGAATTCAAGAAATACTGGAGCTTAGTTGCTTCGGATTATACCGATTCAACGGGCGAAATAGAGTTCAGCGGCCTTGCTTACGGTGTGTATCTCGTTTATGAGAGCCGTGCGCCTATAGGCTATACATGGAATAATGATAAGGATAAGTGGTCCGCATGGACTACTATGAATGAGACTAAGGTACGGAGTCAGATAATTGAGATCAATCAGAAAACTGTTTCCGATAACTCCGTAACAAAGACTGTCAGAACAACAGATGAAAGCGGAAACGAGGTTCTCTCTCAGGAAACAACCTATTATCCGTTTAACATCAGCCACAGCGATGACAGACAGCTCGGTGAGGCAAGACTTATAAAAACAAGCAGCGGAGATTCTCAGCCGCTTGCTGACGGAAGCTTCACTCTGTATAAGGTTGTATTTACCGATGCTGAGATCAATGATTATCTGAAGGATAAGGTCGGTCTTACGGCTGAGGAGATCGGGGCTTTGTCAGAAGATGAGAGAAAAACTTATGTTGAGCAGATGACTGCCGCTGATGTTGACGTCACAAAGCACGTTGTTGACGGCAGGGCAGTTCAGGGTCAGGATAAGGTGATCGAGCAGGGGCTTAGCTCGGGCTATGATGCTTCAAAGGGCTCGACGGCTACGGTAAGCGGCCTTGAATGGGGAGTATATTACTTCCTTGAGACAAAAGCGCCTTCGGGCTACCAGAGAGACAGAACACCGTATCTGTTCAATGTTGATCTCAGCACTGTAGGTGCAACTATTGAGGTCAATATGGCTGATGATAAGATCTTCGGAGAGGTTTGGCTGTATAAGCAGGATAAGGATACTATTTCCGATTCAGACAAACGGCACCTAAAGCTCTTCGGGGCGCAGTTTGAGCTTTATGACAGCGATGACGAGAAGATAGAGTCAGTGCCGAGACTTCGTCTGGGAGGACTTACTTGGAATGACGGCACAAGCCATTCAAACGAAAGAAAGGAATTCCTTGTAAAAGAATTTACTGTGCTGAGCGATACTCAGATACAGTTTGTGATAACCGACGACGGTGAGACTAACTATACTGTAACTGTAACTTATGAGAAAACTGCTGACGGAAAAATCGCAGATATTATTGCTGATGAAAACTTTAATTCAAATTACAGACCTCATTTCAGTGATCCTAGTGGTACTTATGATGATAACGGTACTCCGAAAACGTATAAAGACGATCTCAGGCTGGCTTACTATGCTGTGAGATATGATGACGGCAAGTTATGTGTTTATGACAACAGCACAGGAAAGTACAGGCAGGCTGATGTAATTGAGATCGGGGCTGTTACCACAACATACGTTACTGCCGATGAGGGCGGCCGACTTAATGTGCGCGGCCTTGACTGGGGCTCGTATTACTTCCGTGAGACTGTTCCGCCTGCCGGATACGGTCTGTCAGAAGATGTGCTGTTCTCGGTTAATGCCTTCAACTGCGAGAACCAGTTCCTGCAGTGCGAGGACCCCAAGGCGCAGGCGGCTATCATAATTGATAAGGTGATACCCGATAAGGATTACTTTAAGGCATACGGAGAGCCTACCTTCATGTTTAAGGTGACGGGTCTTGAAGCAACAACCCAGACCGATGACGTTGTTTACACCAAGGGCGAAACCTCGTATAAGAAGAACGGTCAGAGCTACATTGTCTCTATCCACATGACCGATACAAAGGGCTCGGCACTGCTGAATGTGCCCGAGGGTCAGTATTTGATAGAGGAGCTCCCAGTGTCAAGATATGAGTGTACAGGTCTGAGTCTTATAAGAGGTAAAAATGGTGAAATTGTCGAAAATAAGGCTGTGAATATCAATTCGCCGACCTCGGATAAGGTGGCTGACACTGCGAAGCATGAAATCAAGACAAACTTCACTGCCTTCTGTGACCTTAAAAAGAGCACAAATGACCCTGTAGATGAAATACTCACCTTCCACGTTGAGTATAAGAACGAAATCAAGCGCTATGATAATTTCAGTGAGGTCGCTTATGCGGATAACCGTATACCCGGGCAGGAGTATGTAACCTCGTTCAAGCCGATATACACTCCGCTTATTCCTCAGAACAGCTATGTGACAAGCGAGGGAAAATACACCTACACGATAGACATCGCACAGGCGCTGAATAATGATAACTTCAATGTAGTGCTCACATACAATACGGGCAATACAAAGGAGCTCACAAATATTACTGAGCTTGATAATAATATCAAGTTCAAGACGGGTGCATCTTCGCCGTTCTCAGACGTGCAGTTTGTAGACAATAAGCTGATACTCACAATGACGGAAGTGCCCTCTGCGCTGGCAGGGCAGACCTTCTCGCTTAATGTGGGCTATGCGCAAGGCGGTCTTAGCGTATACGATACAAATAACACCGATATGATAAGGGGCTCGCTGAGCCTGACCTTCGGTGAGCTTGTAACCGACAAGACCAAGCGTGTGATACTAAAGAACGATTCAAGCAACCGTTCGGTATTCGGCTTGGACGCTGACGCAAAGACGGCTGAGGAGATCACCTACACCAAGCCTGCAAATGACCCTGAGAACATCACGGCAAATCCTTCTGCGTTCCCGACGCTTAACGTCGATAAAGACTATACCTTCAAATACTGGTATCTGCTGGGCAATGACGGCAGACCCGTATATGATACCTCGGGCAAGCTTGTAACGTTTGAGGAGGAAGAGGATATAAAGACATATATCTTCGGTGACAGCGCACCGTCAGGTGTAACGCTTGCCGCTGACAGCCCGTTCAACCACCCTGATAAGATTAATACATTTACTCTGCAGGCTGAGGTTGAGGAGAATAAGCTGCCGCAGGCTATGCTGCTGCCGGGTACACAAGTGCGAGATAAAATGATAGCACTTGCGGGAGATAAAGACAATGTTATTCAGTTTATCCGCGGAAATACAATCCCTTCGGATATAAAGAATGACAAATCGCATATTATTTCCGTATCCGTAAATGCCAAATCAACAGATGAAACAGCGGCAAAATTAGCGGCAACTTATCCTGTTCATGTTTATATTTGGTTTGATTCCGAAACCGGAATAATGTATTGGGGCAGTGATGAGAAGAATCCTTATATGAATCCGGAAAGCTCATATATGTTTACGAAAAATACAGCAGTTGGTAGAACTCCAAGCGGTAGTTTCCAAAATCTTACTAAATTTGAAGTGAATTGGAATGCCTCTCTTGTCACTACTTTTGAAAATATGTTCCATTCGTGTATAAGTTTAGTAGATGCAACTAATACATACCAATATAAAGAAAATGAAAAAGTATCACCTTTAAGAATTAAAGCTATGTTCCAAGGCTGTGATGAATTAGAAAGTTGTTCGATTCTAAACAACTTGTCTTTTGAAAATATGAATACAGATGCTGAAGTATACAAGGCTATTTTCTATGGAAATTCAAGTTTATCCCCAACAAAAATGGTTCCTATTATTAAGACTTGGGATTTGAGCCAAATGTATGACATTGTAAGAACAAGTAATTCAAATAGAAATATTTGTTTATTGAGTGGTGCTACACAAATGAATTGCAGTCCTGCTAAGTATTCATATCATAATGGATATGCTCAGATGAACAATAAGACAGGTACTCTGTACCAGTGTAAAGGGCATAAAATACTCATTACAGGAACAGGAGATTGGGGCGCTTGGTATGTTCCCGATAGTAGTATTGCAGACGATAAGGTTTATGGCTATACAGATAATTGAATAGCATATTCCCCCAGCCCACAGGCTCACCCCTGTGGGCTCCTTTTTGCCATACCCACAAAAAACCGCCCCGAAAAAAATCGGGGCGGTTTCATTATGCTTTTATTCAGTAGGGAAGCTTGTGTGTGCAAAGGTAGTCCAAGCGTCTTTGTAGTCCGTGTAGGCTGCGCTTGTGTTCGGGTCAATGGTCTGCACTGACTCGGAATAAACGTAAATGTCATGGGCTTCTGCCTTAGTGCCGCTTGCGTAGTTCATTTTTACCCACGTCAGCAGGGCTGCGGTGTCCTTCTCGGGCTTGACAGCCTGAGTGTAATAGTAGTAGCCATCTGCCGCATTGTACACCCAGTTGTCGGGAAGGTGTTTGACGTAAGAATTATCCGCACCGGGGTCGGCAGGATAGTAACTAGTGCTATCCGTCGGGTAGACATCGGGGTCATCGTGCGAGAAGTAAGCTATCTTCTCAAACTTTGAATCCGAGAATTCAAGCCTTGCCCTCACATAACAGGGGATAGTACCCGTATTCGTGATCTTGACTACCTTTTTGTAGGGTTTTGTCTGGTCGGGCGGAGTGAAGCTTTCGGTGATAGTAATGCTATCCTCACCGACATTCACAATGTTGGGCTTTTCGTCTTTATCCGCAAAATACGCATAGGCGGAGAAGCTCATCACAGCCGCTATCCCAAGCGAGCCCCATAGGGTAACAAGCTTTTTCTTTCGGGTCATGACTGCCTTTCCTCCTTATTTGAAATGACATTATACAGCTTTTCAAGGTCAGCCTTATTATACTGGCTTTCCTTAGTGCCCTTGTTCTCAAGAGTGATTTCAAGCGAATCTTTCTGCACCGTGTAGGCTCTTATCGTCACCTGACTTACAGTATCGCCTGTGATGTCCTCATCGACCATACTGCGCAGCCTGAGGTCGGTAAAAATAGGAACGGTCTGAGAATCGGGCTCAACAAAGGCGCTGTACCCGAACAGATAGGTGTTGTAGGTGCCGTCCATATATCCCGACTTGTTAGTGTAGACCTTTTCGATCTCGGTCTGCTTCAGATAAACCCAACCTGCCGCCGCAGAGGGGGTATCGGTCGGGGCGTTGAAGTGTATTTCCCCGTACTTGGAGTCAGGGTCGCCCTCGTGAGTGACGGTATTGTTTCCGTCAGCCAGCAGGTCGAAAATCTCAGCCGTCTGAATATAATCAGCCGCAGCGGCCGTATCAGCAGTTTTACCTGCAGGCAGAATTCTCTGACCGTTTTTATCAAGGAGCGTAGTCTTCATACACGGCACCGAGACCTCAACAAAAAAAATCTGAGGAACGCTGCCTGTGTTCTTAACATAAGGCTCCTTCTGAATTATCTGACCTGCTGCCAGCACCTGATCGGGCTTAAAGCTCTCGGAGATCACAAGCTCAACCTCTGCAATTTCAAAGCTGTTGTCAGCGGAATCGCTGCTTGTCAGAAATGCAGCCGTAGTCCCGACAATGACAATTGCAGCAAGGCTTGCAATAAAAGCGCCTTTTTTAAGCTTCTTTTTGTTCACTTGCAGTCTCCTCCTTCTTTTTAGTCTTATCAGGGATAAAGCTTATCGCCAGCAGTGAGGCTATCACGCACACAGCTATAATAATACCTCTCTTTGTCTGAAAAAAGCTGAAAACTCTTCCTATAAAAGGGATAACAAAAACAGTTTTCCCGATATAGTTCTTCTTCGTAACCGGGGAGACGTCATCGGCATTGTTTGCATCGCCTCTTGTGGTGTACTCACCGTTACCGATCTTCACAACCCTGTGTGTAACGAGCAGCTTCTCGCCCATACTGAACGAAATAACATCTCCGACCTTTACGGCTGAAAGCTCCGTATTCCTGTTCACGAAGCACACACTCCCGACAGGTATCGCAGGCTCCATTGAGCCCGTAGTAACGATATAAGGCCGTATCTTCATAACAAACAGCACCGACAAGGCAACTGCCGCCAGTATTACAACCGTCATCAGAAACGATATTACACCCTTGACACCCTTTTTAAGCCATTTCAGGGCTTTTCTCAGCCTCAGCCCTGAAGATGCTTCCATACGTTCTCCGCCTTAGTGTCCGTCTCGGTCGGCGATTTAAGGTAATTGTTCTGAATAGCATAAGCCTTGATTTTTATATGCTGAGTGCTGCCCTCAAGCCCCTGTTTCTCACGGGCATTTATGAAAATGACCTCATTAAACAGCGGATTAGTGGTTCTGTCTCCCGAGGGGAGCACTTTCATTGTGTCGCCCTCATTATCGCCTGTATATGCATAAAGATAGGTATAGCTTTTTACCTTGCCGTTTTTGGTGTTCTCCTTAGGATAGTTCTCCATAAGGTGCCAGCCTGAGTTTACTGTCTGTACTTTTGTGTTTTCTGTATTATAATAGCCGTTACTGTCAATAAACCTGAACAGCGGAGCAGTCTTTGTTCCAAGGCTCTTACCCTTATCGGTATTATTGTTGTCCTCGACAACATATTCTCCCGCAGGCACCTCGACCTCCATAAACACATAAGCCGAGGTTTCATCAACATTCACAATGTACGGGTCTTTTTTGACCTTCTCCTCGGGAACGATAGGGTGGTCGGGCTTCCAGTTAGGCTCAATGATTTTGATTTTCAATTTTGAAGCCACAAAAGCATTCGTGACCGTATCAGTGCTTGTGAAAAAGGCTGCGATTCCGGCTATAACTGCAATAGATGCCAATGCCGCAGCAAAGATCCTGATTTTTTTTCTGTTCATCCCGATCCTCCTTACTATATAAGTCTAATTAAGAATATTATACCATATTTACTAACAAAAATCAATAGCAAAATACCGAAAAATGCAGACGACAAAGCGCCTGCATTTTTATAGGAGGTAATTTTACTTACTTATTTTCTTGAGTATGTAGACCGCATCGGTGACATTTACCTTTTTGTCGCCGTTGTAGTCTGCTCTGGTGAGCTGAGCGCCCGAGAGCTTCGATCTGCCCGATGAGTAGCGCATTATAAGCAGTGCATCGGTAACAGTGAGCTTGCCGTTGCCGTCTGTGTCACCCTTGACTGTAGCTGCTGCCGCTGCCGCCTGAACATTCATCGTGATAGTGTATACAGATGACGTTCCGTTCACCGCTGTACAGATTACACGGAAAACGTTCTTTCCCGTCTTTACTGTGACCTTACCATAGCCCGAAACATCAGCCTCGTCAACTGTGGAGACAGCATATATCTCAGCCGAGGTTGTGCCTGCAGGCAAAGTTACGGTGTAGTTGTAGGTGCTCTTGCTGAAGGCAGGTGAAAGATTAGCGCCGATGACCTTCAGGGTTTTCAGGGTGCTGTTAGAGCTTCCGCTGTCCGAGGGCTTCGGGCAGGCTGTGTCGGGCATATTGTTGTATATCGGGATAAGGAACTCCATAGCACTGCTCTTTATCTCGTCCGAGTACGCATTTTTAAGGCTGATAGCCTCGGTAGCCTGACCGTTCACGCAGGTCATGTACTGGTGGTAGTAGTAGCCGTTGCCGCCGTCTGTCATATCAAACTTCTGGAGATAGAGAGTGTTCTGAGCTTTGGTGATATATCCGCTTCCGACGAAAATTGCTCCGCCGAGTATAGATTTATACTGATTAGTCCAGGGAAGCATAAGGTCGGAATTGTAGGTCTTTGCATACTTTGCGCCCATAGCCTGAGCGTCCATTGTTGAGGTAGCATAAGCGTTGATGTCAAAGAAATTGAAGTAGCCCTCATATCCGGGGACAGTTCCCAATGACTGCGGAGCACCGTAAGTGCCCTGTTCGTTCAGTGCCCTTGAAGCAAGGTGATAGGGCGATACTCCCGAAAGCTTAGCGGCTTCCATAAAGGTAGCTGAGTAGGACTTTACAGCGCCTGTATCGGGGCAGGTGTAGCTGCCGCCCATAAATGTGCCCGAGAGGATCTTTTTTACGCCTGCCTCAGTCTGATATGCGGGGTTATAGGACTGGTTTTCAAACATGAAGATATAGGTGTCATTTATGAAGTTCCTCGGATCCATATAGTGCATGATGATAGCCTTTGATGCAGCCTGCCAGTACCAGCCGTCAAGACCGTACCAGTAGCCCTCATCATAGTTGTAAGCGCCCTTCTCCATTGACTTCCATGAGTCGGGAGCGCTGTCATATATAAGGTTGCGCCCGAGGACACATTCCTCTGCAACGGCGGTGTTCCAGTTTATGCCGAGCTTCTGCGCTGTGAACTTCCAGTTCGGATGCAGTGAGTGCATAGTTCTGAGGTAGGGCTTGTAGCTCTCCGGGAAGCCCTGCTGTGTCATGTATGTCTCAAAGTCGGAGCTTGATGCCGCCGCTGTGCTTGCAGTACTGCCTGATGCGCCTGACGCTGTACTGCCGGCGGTGCTTGTCACCTGTATGTAGTTTGATGCACAGTAGCCCGAAATGTTCCCGGCGGTGATCTTGTACCACACTCCGCCGTCGGAAGCCTTAGCCGAGCCTGTGATCGTAACCGTAGTGCCGTTCCTGATAGTGCCGACTATACTGTAGCCGGTTCCTGCTCCGGAGCGTACATTTAATAGATCCGCAGTACACTTTCCGCTCTGGTTTGCGGCAAAAACGCCGACCGCCCCGTAAATACTCATCACAGTGAGCATTACGAGTGCCGTCAGCAGAGACATATATTTTCTGCTCATTTTACACCTCTCCGAATTTTGCGTTATCCTTTTTTTACACAAGCCTTCTGTACGTTTTTTTGTATGCTGTACAAAAGATTACACTTATTATAATCTCTTTTTTTCGACTTGTCAACTGTGACTTTGTTCACAAAGAATTTACATTTCGATTTTCTGTAAAATTTTTGATTTATTACAATTTGATTACAATACATTTTGTGGCTGTCCCGTTTTTTACCCATATATCTAGTGATTGGAAGGCTCGGTTGGTAAAATATCCAAATATTCAGCGGATTTTTCGTTAGTTTTGCTCTTGACGAATAAGATAATATAATGTATACTTTTAATTGCTGAATGTGAAGTTTTTTGGACTATTGTGTAAAAAGTACGAATTTTTGTTCTTTTACAGTCGGCGAAATAATGATTATAATTTTTAACTTAATCGAAAATAAATACAAATGTTCGTTTTCTTGGACATTTTAATTTTCGGAAAAGGGGGATAAAGATGAAAAGACTGAAAGTATGCAGACCTGCGCTTGCGGCATCAACTGCATTCCTGATGATCTCATCAATAGTATCTATGGCGGCTTCTGCCTCGGGAACGAATGAGATCAAGCTGAGCAGCGATAAGATATCCGCAAATGTTGGTGATACAATAAATGTGACTGCATCTATTGCACCTGACAAGGCAGGTGTGGCTGGCTTTACGCTTGATCTACATTTCGACCCCAAGGACGTAAGCGTTTATATCCCGACTGAGGACGAGCTCAGCAGCAAATACGATCTGTCGGGAAGCTTTACTGTAATTACAAACTACAGTGCTTCTGACAGCTATGTAAAGATAGTCGGAGCAAACCTCAAGGGTCAGAATGTCAAGAGCGAGAGCGATATTGCGCTTGCTACATTTACTGTAAAGGATACTACTGACGGAAAGGCTGACTTCTGGGTTGAGGTGGAGACACTTATCACTGAAAGCGGTGAGGATTATGTTTCCGCAAACTATTCTGCGCCGACACAGCAGAAGCCTGTAGCGGTTTCCGTTGCAGATGCAGGAAAGGCTCAGGAAGAGGAGAAGACCAGTCTTAAAGAAGAGGTGGACAAGCTCCGTGAGGAGGCAGGTCTTACTGATGAGGAAGAGGGAGAGAAGAAAAACTATGTAGTTTCCTCGCCTGACGCTGAGACCTTCTCAAAGCAGCAGGGAGATAAGATCAATTATGTAGTAAGTACTCCCGACAGCACAGCCTCGAATGATACAACTCAGGCAGTAACAGATGATACACAGGCTGTTCCCGAAACGGATAAGACTCAGCCTGTATCTGAGACTCAGCCTGTTCAGAACGAGCAGCAGGAGACTGTTGTTCAGCAGCCTGTCAATATGAACGAGACAGCAGATGCGCTTTTCAAGTATGTTGCAGGAGCATCGGGCTTTGCAAGCGAGCAGACAGTTCAGTACAATTTCAGACTGTCTGAGGCAAATATCGACTATTCACAGCTTTACAATATCAATGTGAATGTAAAGACCACAGGTCAGGTCGGCGGAGCAGTTGGCGCTCTTAAAAACGGCGAGTGGGTAAGCGAGATTGCAAGAACCTACGAGGCAGGAGAGACAGTATGGTCTTACGATAATGTTGACCCGAACACAACAAGTGATCAGGTATTTGTTCAGCTTTATACAATGAGCCCGAACACTTCGTTTGAGATTGAGTCTATCGACATTATCAATGTTAATACCTATGAGACCGCAGCGCATATCACAACAGGCGGAGAATCCGAGGGTCTGACAGGGCTGTCGGGAGATCAGCTTATCGAGGCTGGCATTGTGGGTGAAACTGAGGTTGTAGCAAACCAGCCTGCGACAATCGCTGTAAATGTCGGAGAGGCAACTCCGAGCGCTGTTGAGAACAAGGGCTCTGAAGCAGTTCTTAATGAGGATAACGAAACTGCAGGCAATACAGCTGATACAGCAGAGGAGCAGAAGACTGTTCCTGTAAGCAATGACAATGCCGCAGAGAATACTGCCGATAACAATACAACAGGTAACAACACCGCAGATAATGCAGTTCAGCCGACAGTTGATGACACAAAAACATCAGCACAGCCGAGCGTTATCACAAATTCACAAAGTGCAGTCGAGACTGAGGCCAAGGTAGCAGAAATGGAGACCTCGGCAGCAGAAAAGCCTGTTGCAGCAAACAAGACTAATCCGAATACCGGTCTGTCTATCGCATTCAGAATCCTGACGGTAGCAGCCCTGGGAGAGATTCTTTTTTCACTCTTCATCATTTTTTATAACAGATACCTGTATAAAGATGATGAGGAATGACCTTAGCAGAAGGTCAGTTGTGAGAGACGGTAAGCGAAAGAAATATTGCAGCTGTCTCAAGCAGCAAAACGATTAACTTAAAATGTCCGAGGTGAATAACCTCGGACATTTTAGTTTGCAAGCAGGGAAAACCCTGCACCGCCACGCGTCGTACCTTTGTTTGAAACTTTTTTTCCTTGAACGCGGAGCGAAATAGTGGTAACAAAAACAAAAAAGAAAAAAAGGAGAACAACAAACACTCCAAACCCCATAAACCACCCGAGCGCCTGCGAAGCAGGCTGCTCAAGGGTGGAGGCATAAGAAAGAAAACCACTAGAGGATAGCACACCAAGAAGGGGAAGTCACGTCACCAGACGTGACGAACGAACAGAGAACCAAGAATGGAACTACGATTGAGGTTTCGTGGGCAAAAGAGGGAATAAGGA
>CAMMYU010000055.1:0-10529 GCA_946528545.1 uncultured Ruminococcus sp. | reverse complement strand
CAAATGCTCTGTGTGATTTTGTCAACCCTATGAGAGAAAAATATGGTGCAAATCTTCTTCATGCAAGCGGTCAGCTTGACAGAGCTTGTCAAAAGGCGGTAGATGCTCTGTCAGAAAACCATCTTGATCAGGAAATTAATCCCTTGCCTTATTTTGAAGAGGTAGGCCTTTCATTGGACCATGAGGTGCAGTTTGTTATTGTATGGTGCTTTTGGAGGAACGAAAAAGGCAAAGACGATAAAGAAGTATTTATTAATTGGGTCAAAAGAGATTTTATGACCGTAGGCTCATACCCTGATGATTTTGAATGGCTAGATTACGTAAATATAAATCAGACCAACCTTTCATATGGGATCAAAGACTACAATTATCTGTCTGTTGTATGCAGAAGAGATCCGGCCGGAGATAATTTTGCCCCCAATGTCGGAAAGACAGGCGAATGTCTGGCATACTGGATAGTTGCAATGAAATAAGAAAAGAGCATAGCTGTGCAGCTGTGCTCTTTATATCATAACAATGCCTTTTCCTCGTGTGAAAACAGCTCGTAATTCGTTTCAACAACAGTGGACCCTTTGTTTATACAGAAAATAATTATGCTGTCTCTTTTTATTCTTGGATATAATTGCGGATAGCCGTTTGATTTCAGGAATGCCTGTATCTCATCTAATGATAGGTGTAATGCAATAAGCAGACATAACAGCTTGTCTCTGGTCGGAGAGCTTTTCGCACCTGATAAAATCTGATAAGCATAAATACGGTTTATCTGAGAATCATTAATAAGCTGACTCTTAGAAATCTTTTTACGGACTATGATCTCATTGAGCATATTTGCAACGTTTCTTTTTAGCAGTTCATCTTTGTTTTCTTCAAGAAAAGAATCGTACTCTTCGGTACTTTTCAGTTCAGACAATAATTCTGTTGTAGAGTATTTCATACAAAAGCCTGCCTCTCAAATTGATCCTACAACATAATAATATCACAATTTTGTCAAAAAATCAAGAAAAAAACAAGCCTCTGAACAAAAAATTCAGAGGCCTCTCAGTGCAGATGGTGGGACTTGAACCCACACGTCCTTGCGAACACTAGCACCTGAAGCTAGCGCGTCTGCCAATTCCGCCACACCTGCAAATTTAACAGGATTAATTATAGCACAGTTTTTTTGTTTTGTCAAGTACTGATTTTGAAAAATTTGAACTTGATATCTTGACACTATAAATGTATGTATGCTATAATAATTATAGCATTATTCTCTCGGATAATAATAATTGTAAAAAAAGTGTAAACACTCTTTACAATTCGGGGGATTTAGTGTATAATAAAAAAGCTGTGTATATACAGCGTTCCCTGCGACAGAATATGGGCTGCGCTCCATAGTGAGAATGTTACCTGCCATATTCTTTTTCAGAGGATAATAATTCAGAAAGAGGTAATGAAAATGCTCAGAAAAGACGAGAAGACGGCTATTATTGAAGCCAACAGAACTCACGAGACCGACACAGGCTCACCCGAGGTTCAGATCGCTATCCTTACAAAGAGAATCAGCGACCTTACTGAACACCTCAAGACACATAAGAAGGATAACCACTCCAGAAGCGGTCTGTTCAAGATGATCGGTAAGAGAAGAAACCTTCTTAAGTATCTCAAGAACAACGATATCGAGAGATACAGAGCTACTATCGAAAAACTCGGAATTCGTAAGTAATTCAGATGTAACACCAAGGCAGGGCAGGATAATTGTCTCTGCCTTTTGGTGTTTATTTAAGGTGTTGTTAAAAAGCTTGCGGAGACATCATTTAGCAACAAACAGAGCCCTCAGCTAATGAGGATTGTGTTTATTGCTAATGTTATCACCGCAGCTGAAAATAAATTAACGGAGGATAACAGTATGTTTGAAAATTTCAGAACTTTTGAAACTACTTATGCAGGCAGACCTGTTGTGATTGAAACAGGAAAGACCTGCGGCCTTGCTAACGGTTCTTGCTGGGTAAGATACGGCGAGACTGTAGTTATGGCAAACGTAACAGCTTCTGCAAAGCCCAGAGAGGGTGTAGACTTTTTCCCTCTTTCAGTTGATTTTGAGGAGAAAATGTACTCAGTCGGCAGAATACCCGGCTCTTTCACAAAGAGAGAAGGAAAGGCTTCCGATAAGGCTATTCTTGCTTCCAGATGCGTAGACAGACCTATCAGACCTCTTTTCCCTAAGGATATGAGAAATGATGTATCTGTTGTAATGACAGTACTTTCAGTTGACCCTGATAATTCGCCTGAAATTGCAGGTATGATCGGTGCAGCAGTTGCTATCTCTATCTCTGACATTCCTTGGAACGGACCTGTAGCTTCAATTAATGTAGGCTATGTTGACGGTGAGCTTGTTCTTAACCCTACTCTTGAGCAGAGACAGAACAACAGACTTAACCTTACAGTTGCAGGCTCAGAGGATAAGGTCGTAATGATCGAGGCAGGCGCTGATGAGATCCCTGATGACCTTATGCTTGAGGCTATCAAGTTCGGTCATGCAGAGATCAAGAAAATGGTTGCATTCATTAAAGATATTCAGGCTCAGATCGGTAAGCCTAAGTTTGAGTTTGAGTCTATGGAGCTTGATCATGACCTTATGGACAAGATCGCAGCTCAGTTTGGTGAAAAGCTCAAGTATGCACTTGATACCGATGATAAGACTGTAAGAGATGCAAGACTTGTTCCTATTCAGGACGAGATTCTTGAGACATTCTCCGAAGAGTATGAGAATCTTCCCGAAATTATCGGAGAGGTTATGTATAAGGCTCAGAAGACAATAGTAAGAGACTGGCTCTATGAGGGCAAGAGAGTTGACGGCAGAGGTATAGATGAGATCAGACCTCTCGCAGCTGAGGTTGACGTACTGCCCAGAGTTCACGGCTCAGGTATCTTCACCAGAGGTCAGACTCAGGTGCTGACTGTTTGTACTCTCGGTCCTGTTTCCGATGCTCAGAAGCTTGACGGAATTGATGAAGAGACTACAAAGAGATATATGCACCAGTATAATTTCCCGTCCTACTCTGTAGGTGAGACAAGACCTTCAAGAGGCCCCGGAAGAAGAGAGATCGGTCACGGAGCTCTCGCTGAAAGAGCTATTGTTCCTGTACTTCCTTCAGTTGAGGATTTCCCTTATGCTATCAGATGCGTATCTGAGGTGCTTTCCTCGAACGGTTCTACTTCACAGGCTTCTATCTGCGGCTCTACGCTTGCACTCATGGCAGCAGGTGTTCCGATCAAAGCTCCTGTAGCAGGTATCTCATGCGGCCTTATTACTAAGGAAGACGGCAGCTGGATGACTATGGTGGATATTCAGGGACTTGAGGACTTCTACGGCGATATGGACTTTAAGGTTGGCGGTACCAAGAACGGAATCACAGCTATTCAGGTAGATATTAAGGTTGACGGACTGACCTATGATATTATCGAGAGTGCTTTTGCTAAGACTCATAAGGCAAGAGATTATATTCTTGATGAGATTATGCTCAAGGCTATTCCTGAGGTAAGACCTGAGGTAAGCAAGTGGGCTCCTAAGATGCTCAGTACTAAGGTGCCTGTTGATAAGATCAGAGAGGTTATCGGCTCAGGCGGAAAGGTTATCCAGAAGATTTCTGCAGAGTGTGATGTAAAGATCGACATCAACGAAGACGGAAGTGTATTTGTATCCGGTATTGATAAGGATAAGTGCCAGATGGCAATTGATATTATCAATACAATAGCTAATGATCCTGAGATCGGTGCTATTTACAGAGGTAAGGTAGTCAAGATCATGAATTTCGGTGCTTTTGTTGAGATCGCTCCCGGAAAGGACGGACTTGTACACATCTCCAAGCTTGATAAGAGCAGAGTTGAGAAGGTTGAGGATATTGTATCCGTTGGCGATGAGATTGTTGTAAAGGTTATGGAGATCGACGATCAGGGCAGGATCAATCTTTCAAGAAAAGATGCTCTTGCTGACATAGAAGCAAAGAAAAATGCTAACGCTTGATATACTGATCTGACATTATTAAAATTATTTAAGGCAGATTGAAAAAAATCTGCCTTTTTTATTGACAAACTGTAAAATATGTGTTAGAATTGTGATAGGTAATTTTTATCTTTTAGTGTAAAATGAATTGAAAGGCGGCTGTTATATGAATTGTACTATATGCGGTGCTCAATTGGAGCGTGGCAAGGATTTTTGCCCTAATTGCGGAACAAAGCTTGTGGAGATGCCCGGCGGCGGAAAGCATAACGGAAGCACCTTTGGTATTCATAATGAACAGATGCAGGCAAGCCAGTATCAGAACCAGTTGAATTTTACAAAGGATTACAATAATCTCGGTATCAATAAAAAGTCTGATAGTGCCTCGGGAAACAAGATAGGAGCAATTCTTCTGGTTGTGTTTCTTCTTATCGGTGCAGGAGTATTTTGTGCATACTGGTTCTTTATCAGACCGTATCAGACAAAAATATTTGAGCTTGACGGCTTTTCAATTGAAATGCCGAAGACTATGGAAACCGCCTCTGCAGCTGATGAGGTGTTTGGAAGCGTAAATTCATTTTCTCAGGACGGAATTTCTGTAATTGCAGATGGTTATGAAAATGATGATGTAGTTTTTGCATATATTATTCTTGATTATAGCGGCTATCAGGAGGTTGCTACCGGCGGTCTTACTCTTAATGCTATGTCTGCTGATACATATCTGTCTGCCTGCGAAACTATGATGAAGAGCAGAGCAGATTACAAGCTTATTTCAAGCGGAAGTGACAATCTGAAGTGCCAGTACAGAACAGCTGAAGATAATCTTATGTATATGAACCTTACTATCAAGAAGAAAGATAAAGCATTCTATATTTTGGCTATGGGCTGCAGAGAAGACGATATGAGCAAATATCAGTCTAAAATTGACAAGTGGATGAAGACTGTATCTATTGGATAATAGTTATCCTGATACAATGAAATACAGGTCGGCGGCTGCTTACTGCCGACCTTTTTTTGAAAGGAGTATATTATGAGGTGTCCTATTTGTTCAGGGGAGAATAATAACAATGCTGCGTTCTGTACATTCTGCGGAACTGCATTGCAGGATTCGACCAGCGGCTTTATGGATGGAATAGATACATCAAATCTTGACCTGAATTCCCAGCTTAATAACGGCTTTGGCAAAAGGAATACTGCCGAGCAGGCAGCTCAGCAGCCAATACCGCCTGTACAGCCACAGCCTGTATATCAGCAGCCGCAGCAGACATATCAACAGCCTGCGTATCAGCAGAGACCTGCAGGCAATATGAATGATCCTTATGCAACCAACAATTTTGGCGGTGCTCAGGCAAATTCGGGGTATGGTCAGCAGAACTATCAGCAATCATATGCGCAGAATAATTTTAATCAGCAGGGTTATGCTCAGCAGCCGTATCAGGCAACCGGCTTTCAGCAGAATAATGCTGCTTTCAATGACCCTGCGAATGGCTTTGCCAATCCCTCGTATAATGGCTTTGGTATGGGCAGAGCAGGCGGTGCAGCCGTAAGGAAAAAATCATACACGGGTGTTCTTATTGCAATAATTGCTCTGATTTGTGTAATTGCTTTCTTTGTTTTCATGGCATTGAAGTATTCTAAAAAAAATTCGGCAGATAAGCTTTTTGAAATGAAATGTATTTCTGTCAAGATGTCATCAGCAATGGAAAAAAATGATGATTTTAATGAGGATAGTTTTATCGGCAGATATGATTCGTCAGTTATGGACGTTGTAACAGAATTCTACGAGCAGGGCGACGATGCAGCTTTTGTATATATGAAGCTTTCATATCCTACACTTACTGCCGAAGATCTTTCGGGTACTGATGCTAATACCTTCCTTAATATGTGGATACAGCAGATGAGAATGAAGGATTCAAGTTTCAAGAATTTGTCTACATCAGAAGATGAGTCAGATGCTAAGGCAAGTTTGATAACCTTATATGAGGCAAAGCGTGTTTATATTTTTGCAGCCTGCCGTCAGGAAGACAATGCTTTCTACTTCTCAATGTTTATGTGCAATGAGGATGACCGTTCGGATTATGAGAGCAAATTCAGAAAATGGGATAAAACAATCAAAATAACAGATTAATATAAAAAGCCGTTTGAAAAAACGGCTTTTTACTTGCTTTTTTTCGGGTTATGTAGTAAAATAATAGTGTCAGACCATGATTAGTAAGCATAGTATGTGTTATCTTTATTGTGAGGTGAGCAGCTATGGCAGGTCTGGCAGCAGCGATATTTTTGTGTGTAGTTACATTATTGCTTTTGTTTGGTTTAAGCAGGCGGAGACAGTTCAGCGAACATAGAGCCTATATAGTTATTCCTTATGACGGAGAAATTAATTCTTTGGAAGCCGCTGTTCGTGCATATTATTATGAAGAAATGTTTGAGAGTGCCGAATACAGACGTGCTATTATAGTTTCCTGTCATGATGGAGAAAAATCTGAGATCGCTTATATATCAAACAAATATCCGAGTATAAAAATCGTTAATGAAACTCAACTGGTAGGTACTGTTTTTAGAGATTAACATATTCAGAAAAGAGAAGAACGGATGTCGGAACTGAAAACTATAAATGGTGAGGTTGACAGCATAATACATAAAGACCCTAACACAGGCTTTTGCGTTTTGCTGCTTAATTATGAAAATGAGCTTATTACTGTTGTAGGTGAAATGGGCGATGTTGAAGAGGGTGAAGACCTTGTATGCACAGGTGAATTCACTGTACATAAGCGCTTTGGAGACCAGTTTAAGGTGTCTGTGTTTGAAAGGTCTCTTCCGACAACGTCAGCAGCTATACAGCGCTATCTTGCAAGCGGAGCTATAACAGGTATAGGACCTGTTCTTGCTAAACGAATAGTCAGCAAATTCGGAATAGATACACTTTCGGTAATAGAGAACGAGCCTGAAAAGCTCTGTGAGATAAAAGATATTACTATAAAAAAGGCAAAAGAGTTTTCTGAAGAATTCAGAAAAACATTTGCTGTACGCTCACTGATGTCTTATCTTGGTAAATACAGTGTTACGGCCTCTCAAAGTATAAAGGCATGGAATCGCTGGGGAGATGGCGCTGAGGCTCTTATAAAGAAAAATCCATACGTTCTATGCAGTGAGGGGATTGATCTTGCTTTTTCTAAAGCAGATGAGATAGCCGCAAGAAACGATATTCCTGAGGACAGTAAGTATAGAATCAAGGCAGGAATAACTTATGTTCTGAGGGATAATGCATTATCGGGACATACTTGTCTGCCTGAGGAGACGCTCTTAAAGATAACAAGTGAGTATCTGAGCCTTGATAAGGGGCTTGTACAGTCAGTACTGGCAGAAGAGATCGAAGACGAAAACCTGTTCTATTATTATAAAGGCAAGCGCAGATATGTCATGCTTGCATCATATTTCAGAGCTGAGGACTTTATTTCAAGGCGGCTGTCAATAATGAACAGTATATTATATGACAGCAAAATTGATTATACTGCTGTAATTGACCTTGAAGAAGAGAATAATAATATCAAATATGAATCTTTACAGCGTCAGGCTATCAATCAGGCGCTGTCTAAGGGTTTCCTTGTAATGACCGGAGGTCCGGGTACAGGAAAGACTACAACGCTGAATGCTATTCTTTCATTGTTTACTCAGCAGGAAATGAATGTAATGCTGTGTGCGCCTACCGGAAGGGCAGCTAAAAGACTGACAGAGCTTACAGGCTTTGAAGCTAAGACAATACACAGACTTCTGGAAGTAAAATTTAATTCTGATGATACATCTTCGTTTGTACATAATGAGAACGAGCCTCTTGACTGTGATGTTTTGATAATTGATGAAATGTCTATGGTTGACAGTCTGCTTTTTGAAGCCGTGCTCAGAGCTATAAGTGTAACCTGTAAGCTTATTCTTGTAGGTGATACAGACCAGCTTCCGTCAGTTGGTGCAGGAAATGTCCTTGGAGATATTATCAACAGCGGAGTTATGCCTGTAGTTACGCTCAAGGAAATATTCAGACAGGCACAGGAGTCAGATATTATTATGAATGCTCATAAAATAATCAAAGGTGAGCATATCGAATTTACAAAGCGTGATAAGGATTTCTTCTTTTTTCAAAGGCTGAATTTCAATGACCTGCAGGAATTAATAGTTGATTTGTCAAAGGACAGACTTAATAAAGCCTATGGGTATAATTCTTTTGAGAACATACAGGTGATTTCGCCTACTAAAATGGGTCCTGCAGGAACTGTAGAGCTTAATAAAAAACTTCAGAGCGAACTTAATCCGTATTCTAAGAAAAAATCAGAGCTTAAATTTCCATTGTATACTTTTCGTAAGGGTGATAAGGTCATGCAGACCAGGAATGACTACGATATTACCTGGAAGAAAAAGAACCCTGACGGCACAACAGAAAGCGGAGCAGGCATTTTCAATGGAGATATCGGCATTATCCTTGAAATAAACAGTGTTCTCAGGACAGCGACCATAGATTTCGACGGCAGGGAATGTGTATATGTTGACTCTATGTTTGCTAATCTTGAGCTTGCATATGCAATTACCGTTCATAAAAGTCAGGGCTCTGAATATGATGTTGTCATACTGTCGGTTTTGGGCGGATACGATAAGCTATATTACAGAAATCTCTTGTATACGGCTGTTACAAGAGCTAAAAAGATGCTTATAATTGTCGGCTCAAAAAATCGTGTAAACTATATGATTGATAATGAAAGACGAGTACTTCGTTATACAGCGCTATGTAATATGCTCTTAGAGCAGATAAACGGAACAGGTGATGTCAATGATGGACAGGAAGACGGCGATATTTCGTAAATATGCAAGTTTAATCTGGCCTACACAGTGCCCTATATGCGGAGAAGTCCTTGAATATGACGGGCTTTTGTGTGATGACTGTATAGATAATCTTCCGTACAATGATGAGAAAATCTGTCCTGTATGCGGAAAAAAGCAGTGCCTTGACCATTCTGCAATTCATTTTGATGCAGTATACACTCTTGTACAGTATGAGTATCCTGTTATTACTGCAATATATGACCTGAAAGATGGTCTTATACTGAACCTTGCCGAGTATGCTTCCGTGGAGATAGCCAAACGGATGAAGGATGACGGGATAGCTGAGCAGGTTGATCTTGTAACAGCAGTACCCATGTACTGGCTTAAAAAGGAAGATAAAAGCATAAATCAGGCAGAAGCTATAGCAAGATATATGGCTCGTGAGCTGGAAAAGCCGTATGATTTCAGTTTGCTGAAAAAGAAAAGAGGCTTTCAGGTTCAGCATAAAAAGAGTGTCTCAGACAGAAGAGCTTTTGCAGACAACGTGTTCTATATTTCTCCCAAGCACAATGATATAAAAGGGAAGACTGTTGTTTTATGCGATGATGTATATACAACAGGTGCAACTCTCAACAGCTGTACCGACCTGTTAAAAGAGCTCGGAGCTGAAAAGGTAATAGTTATGGCAATAGCTAATACTGAAAAATAGTAATAAAAAAGGCTGCCTCAATTGAGACAGCCTGAACTGTTATCAGTGGTTATCCGGATAATGAAGATCAATTTGCTGGAAGGGAATAGTAATACCGTTTACATCAAATGCAGTCTTTACCTTTTCAAGTATATCAGAGGTTGCAAATAAGTATCTGTCAAGCGGAACCCAGACCTTTACAAGTATCTCGATTGAACTGTCTCTGTGACCGCCCATACATACAACAGGCTCTTTAGGCTCGTGGAGTGTGTAGTCTTCGTTGAGCAGAACTCCCTTTACAATGGAGCAGGCCTTGTTAAAATCGTCCGAGTAGCTTATCTGTATACGGTGGATAAGCAGCCTTCTGCCTTCATTTGTCATGTTAATAATGCTCTTTGAGGCTACATTTCCGTTCGGAATGTGTATTTCTCTTCCGTCAAAGGTTCTGAGCTTTGTATAGAAAATAGATATTTCTTCAACTACGCCCTCATCATTGCCTATCTGAACATAGTCATCTGCTTTAAGAGGCTTGGTAAACAGAATAACAAATCCTCCGGCTATGTTAGAAAGACTGCTTTTGAGCGCAAGGCAAACTGCCAGACCGGCGGCTGAGATGGCTGCAATAATCGATGCCATAGGCACTTTCATAATTGACAGACAGATTATGATCGTTAAACTGAGCATAATAACACGCACAACAGACATTATGAACTTATGTACTGTAATATCCACACGATTAAGAGAAGAGGCACGATCCATTATTCTCATAACGATACGGGTAAGAATATGCCCTATAATAAAAGCGATCACAGCCAGTACAAAAAGCGGACCGAGTTCTTCAAGTTTATTAAGCATAGCTTTCATAGCTGTCCCTCCTTGATGATTCATTAATTATAACACATTATGTTGAATTGTGCAAGTACTCATGATTAAGGCAACACCGCACGCCCCGCGGCTAATGCCTCTGCACATCATCTGCTTGCCAGCTTTCCGTCATATTACCCAAATTCTCCTTGACTTGCGTCAGCAAGCCTGCGTCGAATTTAGGCA
>CAMMYU010000054.1:0-9304 GCA_946528545.1 uncultured Ruminococcus sp. | reverse complement strand
GATAGCCATTACGCCGCCTGCCGCCACAAAGAACGGAGCCACCGCACCGTAAGCCAGTGATGTTGCCCAGTATCCGCTTTTCTCACTCTTGGCAAGTCTGGGCATTACAAGCGCCTGAGTAGACCACGAGAACGCAAATGCGACATTGCCCTCTGCGCTCAGCATGAAGCGCCCGAGACCTGACTTATAAAGGCTTGTGTCAGGCTTTACTTTAAGCATATCGGGCAGTGATACCGATGTGAAGCATATGATGACCACGACCGCTCCTACAATCAGCAGTGCTGTTACAAGGAAGCGGTTTACCCATTTTATGACGTCGGGGCCGCCAAGCGCTATCAGCGTACCGAGTATAACGCACAGCACGCCTAACACAGGTTTCCAGAAGCCGGGTGACAGCTTTATGCCGAAGCCGCCGAACAGGTTTATCATCGAGCTTGCAAACAGCTGCGAATCGACGGCGTACCACCCGAAATTCGCAAGACTTATCACAGTCGCAAAAATCGCAACACCCTTTTTACCGAGGACAGACCTCAGCCATATCCAAAGGTCGATACCGTATCTTACCGCAAAGAACACAGGTATACATTCTATCAGCACCCATATTATGTTGAAGCAGAAGATGTTTATCAGCATCTGCTTGAATGACAGATACTGTGCCACATACGCGCCCTGTGTATAGCACCATGTAGCGATAGAAAATCCGCTTGTCGCAAGAAACAGATCCCAGAAAGAATACTGCCTGTCCTTTGAGAGCATAGGTACTGTTCCTGTGACTGTCTCCTGCCTTATGTATTCTGCATTACTTACCTTTGCCATTATGAGATCACCCCTAACATACATAAAACAATGAGAACAACGCTCACGCCCACTGCAGCAATGATGCCGATAACATCAGACTTGCCTGCCTTTTCAGGAAAGCTGTAGTCAGGCTGTGCCATTTGCTTCAATCTCTGATCTGTCTCTTCATAGATCAGTTTTTCGATAGACTTTTCCATAATTCATTCTCCTTCCTTTGTTCGGAACAGTTCTGTTGTTCTGCGCCCGTATAGCTTGCAGTTTCTGTACCAGATATACAGCCACTCGCCTACGGAGTTACCCCTTACCTCCTGATACAACGCCCAGACGAACCAGTAATAGGCTGCTATAGCGACATATCCTATATAATGCCTGAGAAGGCTCTCTGTGCAGCTGCTGCCGAGATACCTTTTCAGTACGCTGATAGCTTCATCGTAGGAATAATCAGAACAGCAGATGAACGTGCCAAGATCACTTGCAGGGTCATCATTGCCCGAGTATTCCCAGTCTATAAGAAACATTTTATCCTCCTTGTTCAGAATAAAGTTCGGAGAATAGCAGTCATTGTGGCAAAGGCACTTTACTGCCTCTCCATCAGCGCAAAGACAGGCATATACATTTGCGATAAGGTCTTTGAGAGCGGCATAATCTTCAAAATCGGCTTTGGCTCCTCCGCGGCTGCTTTTTAGCAGGCGATCAAAGTCAAGGGTCTTTTCCCAGATGCCAAAGTCATACTTTGATACAAGTCTTGCAGCATGGAGCTTTCTTATCATCGCAAGTGCCTTATCAACCTCTGCTTCATTGTGATAGTCAAGCTCTCTTGCTTCTTCGATATAGCGTGAAATTTTCCAGCCCTCGTCACTGTCGATGAAAATGAACGTATCATCAAGACCCAGCTCCGAGGCGACCTTCATTGAATCAGCTTCGCTTTTTCTGTTGATGTACTCTTCAGTTCCGATGCCCGGGTGACGGTAAACATAACTTTCGCCCTTTACTGAAAACCTGAACGATGTATTCGTAAGCCCTGCCTTTATCGCCTGAATGTCAACTATGTCCCTCATCTGACAGCCGAGCACCCTGCATATGTTCGAGAATATCCTCGAATCAGCATTGTTTATGTACTCGGGGTCAAAGGTGCGAAGCTCATCAAGCGAATCAAATTCGAGCACCTTGTCCGCATCATAGCGCCTTATCTTCATATCAAGCTCATCAACGTGCTTCATGTAAAGGTTCTCCCAGAGCTGTTCCTTTGCAAGGTCGTATTCATCGACAAGAAAGCGTTTGAACTTCTGTGAAAAGGCATGATCAAAATAAGCGTGACCAAGCATATACCATGAATCCCTGCCGCCGATGCGAACTGCCGTTATCCTGTCGGTATCATCGGTGTCAAGGCAGTATTCATCGGTGCTGCCCTGTGCATACACGGCCGAATAATAAGCGTGGCCCGGCTGAGGTTCAAAAACGTTTTCCACAAAGTAATTGTCGCTTGAACATATATAGGTCTCGTCTATCCTGTCAAGCACCCTTATGAGGGTAGAGGGATTGTTGTACTTATAGTAGTCCTCATTTACGGTTATCTTCACACCGAACTTGTCTTCAAGATAGAAGAACTTCTCCTTCATATACCCCACCACTACTGTGATGTCGGTTATGCCTGCTTCCTGCAGCTGGCGTATCTCCCGTTCGATAAGGATCTCGCCCCTGACTCTGAGCAGACCCTTCGGTTTTTCGTATGACAGCGGTGCAAACCTTGAACTTGTACCTGCTGCCATTATGATCGCATTAACCATTCTTTATCAGCCTCCAAGCCTTTTTGTAGTATTGTTTCGCATAGCGGTACTGCCTTATGCTGTACTCGCCGAACTCTATTCCGCACCTGAGCTTGAACTCGCACCAGTTGCTCCAGAGAAGTCCGCAGGCGGCGATATAGCAATATATCTTTATCCTGACTTCATCGGGGCAGGCGCCATTGAAATAGAAATCTATCGTTTTGTCTACCTGCTCTTCATCGAAGGCACAGTCTATGCAGAACATCGCAATATCAAGATGCGGGTCGGCCATTCCTGCGTACTCCCAGTCTATCAGCTGCAGCTTTTCGCCGCCCTCACCGTCGGGGCTGAAAAGAAAGTTGTCTGCCGCAGGGTCAGCATGGGTAAGCACTTCCTCTTCTGCGTGCGCAGTTGCGTAGTCTTTAAGGGCAAAGACCATCTTCTTTGTCTCTGCATAGTCCCTGTAGACCGAGCCTGCGCCCTGCCTCAGCTTTTCATAAAGGTCTATCTGTCCGTAGAGGTCAAAGCTGTGCTCACAGCTAAGCTTCATCTCGTGCAGCTGACGAAGCTTATCCATACACCTTGAAACGTCCTCTTCACTTTTGGGGTCACACATACGGGCACCGCTTGTGAACCTTGTCAGTTTGTACCCCCTGTCAGGGTCTATGAAGAGAACATTATCGCAAAGCCCTCTTCCCTTTATGAGCTCATATACGGCAGCTTCGCTGTGTCTGTCTATAAGCTTATCAGTGCCCTCCTCAGCTATCCTGAGGATATACCTGTCGCCACCGCATGAGAACAGGAACGAACGGTTAGTAACGCCGTTTTTTATAAGCTCCGTATCAGTGATATCGGCGGGCTCTGCGTCAAGTACACGGGCTATCAGGTCAAGCTCCTCACGCCTGAGTGCATTTGAGGCACCGTCAACCTCTCGAAGCTGTTCACAGGTGTTGATGTCGGTATAGCTGTCATTGCTGAGGAGTCTTGCGAATATGTCCATCTTATTTGCACTGTACAGTGCCGATTCCCAGAACAAGTCGCTGCCGCCTGGGCTGTGTTCAAGAGCCTCTGCTCGGCTGATGATGCGCTCTGAGTCATCTTTTGTTATGTAGGCTATGCCTATCATGTCGTTGCCCTTTTCGCCCGCGCCGATGCGTACAAGCTCGGACTTGCGGTTTATTCTCACCTCGCTTGCACTGTTGATGGCATCGCCCACCCCGTACCATGAGTAGAGCTCATCTTTATCAAAGGGCTGCTCTGCGCAGTAGACATCACAGGGCACGATGTAGGCATTCGATATATGCTCCTTTGCAAGCACAAACGAATGCAGATTGTTCATAGCCGTATGATCTTTATTGACTATCAGCTCGACACCGCAGGCATCTATCAGGAATTCGAGACGCTCCTTCATATAGCCTGCCACGACATATATCTCATATATGCCTGCTTCGTGAAGAAGCCTTATCTGCCGCTCGATCAGGGTCTCGCCCCTGACCTTTAGCAGTGCCTTCGGCAGTGAAAGGTTCACAGGTATCATTCTTATCCCGAAGCCTGCTGCAAGTATCACCGCCCTCCTGGGTGAGCGCTCACGGAAGAGCTCACGCCCCTGTGAGGTAACGTTCTGTTCCTCGTCGATCAGCCCTTCACTGAGCAGCACTTTCAGCGCCCTGTTGACGGAGCCTATAGAGTAGCCCGATGTCTCTGCCAGTATGCGCTGGTCGCAGGGGCCGTGCTTTTTGAGCACTTTCAGGATATCGAGATCTATGATGTTCATGAAATGTTTCCTTTCTGTTTTCGTGAACAAAAAGCCTTTGAACTGCCGCCGCAGAACTGCCTGCGGCGGCTATGTTCAGTGCTTTCCGCTTATTGATCTTATAATATATCTTCCGCAAAGCTCTGCACTGCGGCCGATGTTATACAAATGTTTATTGCGTGTCTCTTCTATGCGCTTACTGTAGCTGTCTCTTTCAGCAAGCATTTTTGCGACCACATCTTTTACCTTGTCGATCTCATCAGGGGAGAGCACCTCGCCCAGTGATGTTCTGAACGCCTTGTTCACAGGCTCGATGCCAATCAGCTCATATTCCTGATTCATCGTCTTCATCGGAGTGTCAATATAGAGCACAGGTCTTTTGGTGACATAAGCATACTCCCATGAGATATCCGACCAGTCTGTTATCAGAAGGTCTGACTCCATCACAGGGTTCGTAACGGAAAAGTCGGTCTGTATCTCAATGCTGCTATTGTCTGCATACTTTTCCTTCATCGTTTCAAAGCGCTCGGGCTCATGTCTTACCTGTTGGGGGTGAGGTCTGAGTATAACTTTATAGTCAGTGCCCGAGAGCTCTTCAAGAAGCTTGTCAGCGCACATATCAATAATGTTATCTGTCTGCCATGACGGCGCTATCATTATCTGCGGCTTGCTGTTTACAGTATGCTTTACAGACTCAAAGTCTCGCAGCATAGAGTCTATCAGCGGATAGCCAGTCTGCACTATCAGCTTTTCTGGGGTGCCGTAAAGCTTCTCGGCGGCTCTGATCTCCTCATATTGATTTGGTGTAGGACAGAATATCGTATCGAACCAGTCGAGTGCGCCCTTCCTGTAGGTAGAGTTTACGCTGCCCATTCCGTGACAGGCAAAAACGTATTCGACGTTCTTGTTCACCCTTGAACGCTTGATGTGATACTTTTCAAGGTCAGGCATCGTCATAATGCACATACGGCAGTCAAGCTTCATGAACAGCGGTACAAGATACCTGTCGCTTGCAATATAGTAAGGCTTTATCTGTTCACGTGGGTCATTGAATATCTTATCATTCGGGTCACTGGTGACATAGTGTATAACTATATCAGAGTGCTCACATACATAGTCTATCATGTCCTTGAAATACTTGAAAAAGCCGTTTGACTCCGAATAGAAGACAAGCTTCATATCCGTTTGTGAGAAGAAGCGCTTATAGTCAGCCTTTTCCCTCTTACGGTGCTTGCTGAATTCTTCTTCTTTGAGCTTTTTTTGTTCTCTCACTTTGACCAGCCTGTCATAGTCAACATATTTCTTAGGCGGCATGACGGCGTTTGTCACTAACATAAGAGGTATTGCAAAGAGATTTCCGAATATCCAGTAAAGTCCCACACCGCAGGGCACGATGAATGCAAAATAGGTAGAGAAGCTTACCATAATAACTGTGGTTACTATCTTATTAAGCTTGCCCTGTGCAAGCTGCAGTACATTAAGCTTATTCTGTGCATAGCACAGAAGCCAGGCGCTAAGTCCCGCCAGCAGGGGTATCAAAAGGAGTATGTAGTCGCCTTTGAATGTAGGTGTCTTGCCGAGGTCTATCCCAAGGAACGACATATCAAAGCCCATTATGCTTTTAAGGTCGGCACCGTTTATGCCCGAAGGCGGCTTAATGCCGTTTTTTAGCTGCTCTATTATCCTAAGCTGATATACGCTGCCTGCATCACTTATCCCGACCACCTTTGTAAGCCAGGTGCTTAGCTTTTCAACTGTGTCGCTCCCTACCGAGAGCACATAGCTCAGCGGTCTGTAAACAACACCTACAAGGCCCAGCACTATCGGTATCTGCAGAAGCAGCGGCACCACATCAAGGAATGGGTTATACTTGTACTCCTTGTAGAGAGCCACCTGCGCATCGGTGTACTTGTCCTTGTCGTCTATGTATTTTATTTTCAGCTCATCGAGCCTCGGCTGCAGGTTAACCATACGTATAGAGTTTCTCTGGGTGACAAGGCTCAGCGGAAACAGCAGCACCTTGGTCAGCAGTGTGAACACGATTATCGTAATGCCGTAATTGCCTATGATGTAATAGCAGCCCCTCATCACATAGCCGAGGATACTTGTCAGGAAGTCAATTATATAACTCATGCTGCTTTATCACTGCTTGTCAGTTTCATCTTCATCACCGAGGAGCTCCTCAGCAGTCATGACACCGCCGTGCTCACCGTTTCTAAGGTCTTCGGCGGGAGCTTCTTCAGTGTTATTCTTCTTTCTGAGCTTTCTTCTCATCTTGTTCCAGACTATTCCGATGACAGTTCCGCAGGCAATGACAATACCTGCTACTATCTGTACCACATAGCTTGTAGTGGCAGGATCAATATATGCGCTGACAGGCTGTGTCAGCAATACTGAAGCACCGGCAAAATAGAACGCAGATCTTGCTGCTCTGAATTTATTTATCTTCATATTAAAAACTCCTTATGGTATAATTTTCATCAATAATCGTCAAGCTCTATAAGCACATCGGGCGGATCATTCTTTTCATGCTCAGCAAGCTCCTTTTCAGTGCCTGTGAAATAATACCCGAAAAGCGCACCGTCATGAGAATCGTCTGAATATCTCTTCCAGTTGACATGACCCACATACTTAAACGCATCGCGTTGGAACACAAGGCGTTCTCTTTGTTCGTTCTCGCCAATTTGAGAGATCGGGCGGCCCAGCAGCTCTTCATCGCCGCTTTGCATTATGCCTGCCTCATCAAGACAGGTCGCAGCATAGTCACTATGATGTATAGGTGCGTGATTTACCTGCATTTGATCATGGTGTTCATTGGCTGACTTTATATACCATATCGGCATATTATCGGCAGCAAAGTGCTCTCCATGGTCAGCGGTTATTATTATGACTGAGTCATCATAAACACCAAGCTCTTTTAACTGCATGATGTATTTGTCAATTAAATTGAGACAATCCTGAGTTTCTTCTTCTATAGTGCCCGAATATCTGTGAGTACCGTTAAGGTGCTCAACTATGAAATAGTTTTTATCATCTTCCGCCGTGCGCAGCTCCAGATTATTATAATATGGAACATTATCAATTATGCATCGGTTAGGTATTGTTACGGATTGATCAGCTACTTCGATCCCCGGCTCATAATTCTCTTTCATACACAGCGGAAGACAGCGAAACATCGAAATCTTATCTATATCTGAAAGCAATAGCTTTCTGTTGATCTTGATATCATCTGGATCAGCGATACTTACATTGTCAAATTTATCCTTGAACGGCTCGTATGACGGTTCAAAACTGCCAAACACATTCACTTTATAGTTATTGTCATGGAGCCGTGAATAAAACAATTCACAGGGCTTGTCGGTCCAGGTTTTCTCTAACCATTTATCGAGAGCATCCTCAGGCAGAACCGTCGTTCCTGACAGCATCTGAGGTATAGACAAATTTGTCGAGTCATACATCATGCAGGCATTATCATAGTATGTAAAGTCACTGAGGCAATCAAACTTCTCGGGATACTCTTCACGGGCTTTTTCAAAAAAGTGCTTGTCGCCCATATCAATGATAATAGTTATAATATTCTTGTTTTTTGAAATAACAAACTGCTCTTTAGCGGACAGCATATACTTGCTCGACGTAGTAAGTCCTGCCTGCGTTGTGAACATAATAATAATAAGGGAGAGCAGCTGCATACCTCCGATAAATCCTGAAATAATGATAACAGAGTTATCTCTGACTATATTGCCGAGAGCCTTTATTCTCCTGCATACAGCATTAACAATAAAGGGGAGAATCATCAGTCCCAGCCATATCAGCGCATTTATTATCATCTTGCTTTTGAGCGAGCTCCAGTCAATTTTATCACCCATTGCAGCGGGAAGGTCTGAGTTCATGAAAGCACACTGGCAGTAAGCGCCGAGAAGTGCTCCGCATAGCAGACAGCATACAAATCTGAATGCTTTCTGTGAAAGAGTATACATCACTATTGCGCAGAAAAATGAAACAATCAGTGCCTTTAAAAGCTGAAGTGGTGCAAAATCAAGAAAACAGAAATAAAAATCCTTATAATTATTAAAGAACGTTTCTGAGGGTATGTATACAAATACAGTGAACATCAGAGCAAACACAGGAATAAAAGCAAGCAGACAGCCTGCTTTGCGGTGCTCTTTCTGCTGCGGTGAGATCAGCAAACGAGAGTCCAGACCCGTCAGTACGATAACATAAGCGATAAGCTCTGTAAGAAACAATATCCATATAAAGCAGGAAGCACCAAACAGTACCTTATTAATACCATTCTGTTTAACATAATCCAGAAAAGAAGCCACCAGATAACCTGAGACTGTCAGACATACAAAGTGAAGCACAACAGGCGAAGCCGACAGCTTATTCGGTTTTAATACGAACATCAATGCTATAATAGCTGCACACACAACCGCTGTGACAGGGAGTTCAAGACCGAAGCCGTTAGCAGCATACCCTACAGCCACTGTAAGAACCAGTGTGGCAGCTATATTGAAAATCATATTTTCTTTTTGCGAAAAAACAGGTTTTTTAAGCAATAGATTTAATAGCTTCATAGCTCTCAATACCTCGCAGGTCAACCGGGTGATAAATGTCACGGCTGCGCATAAATATTCGTATACAATTATATCATAACGCTCCGAAAAAGTCAACATCGGAGACTGTCAGAATATTAAAAAAGCCGTAAACACGTCATTTTGACGTATCTACGGCTTTTCTTGTTGTAAGTAGATGATATTACTTTTTATTCTCTTTTGCATTTTTCAAAGAGGCGACAAGCATTTTCTTTATTTCAAGGCAGTCATTTAGCATTGTTTCACCGTGAGCTTCCTCGATATATCCTGAAAGAATAAGCAGCCTGAGCCAGTATTCTGTCTCAGCGGTCTCTTTTAATGCTATCTGCATTTTTGATATAAAATCATTTGCACTTACACCGTAGGCGGCTTCATTAGCATTTGCACCGATCGAA
>CAMMYU010000053.1:0-11609 GCA_946528545.1 uncultured Ruminococcus sp. | reverse complement strand
TATTCATTATTCACTCTTCACTTTTCACTCTTCACTAAAAAGGAATGAATAAAATGGATAGTCCGATATTAGAAAAATCATTAAAGTTTGTCGCCTCTTTGAAAACTGCAAAAGGGAATAAAAAGTAATATCATCTTTTCCGTTCAGCATTCACACTGTTTACAGCTCTCAGACTGCGTATTTGCGTGGGTTGAGGGCTGTTTTTTTCTTGGGAATTTATTAGCTTCGCTTTCTTGACTAATGCTTTAGGATATGCTATACTTTTTCTAATAAATATTTTCTAATAAATATTGGAGGTGTTTTTACTGTGAATGATAAGCTGAAATCTCTTTTGAATGATAGCAGTCTTTTTTGCTACGATCTGCTTGATGAAACTATGCACGATATACCGGATATAGAAAATAAAGCACCTTTAGTCAGGTATATTGAATATAAAAGAAACGGCAACAAATATGACCCTGACAGCAAATCGAATATTCTTCAGGAAATATACAAGCTTTTATGGGGAGAGCTTTGCAGTCAGTGGTTTATGAAGAAAGACAACGGTATGATATGCTCTGACAATATGACATCGGCTCAGAATTTTGTCAATTCGGCTATGAAAAAAGAAGCATTTCTTCAGAAAGATAAGTATAAGGAATGTCGGGGAAACAAACAGAAATACAGTACCAATTTTATGATAAAGGTCTATGACAAAGATAAAGAAGAAAAAGATAAAGAATTGACCGAGCTGTTCAAAAGCTACGGCCTTGATGAGCTGGTCAGCGTGTACCATACAATAGGTAACTACTGCCCTGTGCCGAGATATTTTAATAAAGCACGCGCAGGATACAAGTCAGCTGTCTGCGATCTCTGGGATCTGACTCTGATGAAGATAAACGAATACTATATTGTAAAGGGCAACCCTCAACAGGAATCCCGCATTTTTGACGAGCTTTTTCATGGCCAGAACAATCCCCTGCCCTGCAAGGCATGGCTTGACTATTTCGGAAGCTGGGAAAGTTTTGTTGACCGTAATTACTTTGGCAGTTTTGTAGATGATGATTATAAAGTGATCCCTTTCTGGACCGGTCATGGCTGGGATAGCAAGGGCTTTCCCGATAAGAAGAATGAACTCAAAGATGCTGTTAAAGCTGTCAAACAAAGGATATTATTACGAGGAATAAAAATAGGAAGTAAGCTTAGGGAGAGGTTAAAATGAATATTAATATAAACGCTGCTCTGAGAGAGGCTGTTGATAATAACGATGCTGTCGCTGTACGTGAGGCTCTTGAAAACGGGGCTGATGCAAAAATGATAATCAGAGACGAGCAGAAAAATATTTTTATTGAAGAGATACCAATACTTAACTACGCCGTTACTCACAGGTGCAATACCGAGATAGCCGAGCTTCTCCTCAGATACGGGGCTGACATAAATGAGTGCGCAAGGCTTCATGACTCCACATTGATCAAAAATGAGATAACCCTTTCTGTCTTCCCGATACTGATCGAGGCAATAGAACAGCTCGCTGATGATGAGGATAAACCAGCAGAACCCGATATGGTGAAGTTCCTTATTGAGCACGGCGCTGATGTGAATGCTTTCGTTATGATGGGTATGCTTGACAGAGAGAAAAAACAATACCGTGACATGAAGCCGATAATGTCGGTCATCGGCAGTGCGGTTATGAACGGTGCTGATAAGGAGATCGTTGATCTGCTGCTGCAGCACGGAGCTGACCCGGATAAGGCATTTCCTGCTGATACGGGTGCGAAAACATAATAAGCATTTATAAGTCCGGGACATTTCCCAAAAAGGGGGTGTCCTGTTTGATTTTATGCTTAAAACATTTGACAACAGCCAAACTATGTGTTATAATAATTTGGTATGACTTTATCTTGTAAAAAGGAGGAATGACCATGTCTTTACCGATAGTTGCTGTGGTCGGAAGACCTAATGTCGGAAAATCGACACTGTTTAATAAGCTTATTGGGCAGAGACTTTCTATAGTCGATGATACCCCCGGTGTTACCCGTGACAGGATATATGCAGAATGTGAATGGACAGGTCACAGGTTTATGCTGGTCGATACAGGCGGAATTGAGCCCGAATCAGACGAGGTGATACCCGTTCAGATGCGCAGACAGGCAGAGATAGCAATCGCTACTGCTGATGTGACTGTTCTTGTTACTGACGTTACCTGCGGAGTTACCGCTACAGATCAGGACGTGGCTCAGATGCTTCTTAAAGCAGGCAAGCCTATTGTGCTCTGCGTTAATAAGTGCGACAAGGTGGGCGAGCCCCCTATGGAGTTCTATGAGTTTTACAATCTTGGTCTGGGTGAGCCTTATGCTGTGTCCTCGGTACACGGTCACGGAACAGGCGATCTGCTTGATGAGGTAGTTAAGGAGCTCCCGACAGACACCGATGAGGAGAGCGATGATGAGAGCATAAAGGTTGCCTTCATCGGAAAGCCTAATGCAGGAAAATCCTCGATCATAAACCGTATCTGCGGTGAGGAGCGCACTATCGTTTCCGATATTGCAGGAACGACCCGTGATGCTACCGACTCGGAATATGAGAGCGAGCAAGGGAAATTTGTGCTGATAGATACGGCAGGCATAAGACGAAAGTCCAAAGTTTTGGACAGCATTGAAAAGTACTCCGTGCTCAGAGCCTATATGGCTGTTGACAGAGCCGATGTTGCTGTCGTTGTTATTGACGCTCTTGCAGGCTTTACGGAGCAGGATTCAAAGGTTGCGGGCTACGCTCACGAAAAGGGCAAGGCCTGTGTGATAGCAGTCAACAAGTGGGACGCTCTTGAAAAAGAGACGAACACTATGAATGAGTTCAGAAAGAAGCTCGCAGATGATCTGAGCTTTATGAGTTATGCTCCGATAGTTTTCATTTCTGCAAAGACAGGACAGCGTATTGACAAGCTGTTTGAGATGATAAGATACTGCGCCGAGCAGAATGCTGTGCGTATTCCCACAGGAAGGCTCAACGAGGTGCTTGCTTATGCGACAGAGAGAGTTCAGCCGCCCTCCGATAAGGGAAGAAGGCTGAAAATCTACTACATGACGCAGACAGGCACAAAGCCGCCTACCTTTGTATCATTTGTAAACCGTGCCGAGCTTTTCCACTTCTCATATCAGAGATATATCGAAAACCAGATAAGAGAGACCTTCGGTCTTGACGGAACACCTGTCGTATTCAAGATACGGGAGCGCGGCCGTGATGATACAAAATAACTCATTTAAGGAGGAATTCAATTGAAGATCGTTGCTGTTCTGTTTACGGTCATTTTTTCATATTGCTTAGGAAGCCTGAACTCTGCTATTATTGTGTGCAGAGTGCTGAAGGGCAAGGATATAAGAGAATTCGGCAGCAAAAACGCAGGACTTACAAACGTTCACCGTGTATTCGGAAAAGGACCTGCTATTGCAACACTTGTGTGTGACCTCCTGAAGGGTGTGCTCGGCGTTGTGATATGCCGTATAGTTGTGCATAAGCTGTTCGGAGTTACCTTCTTTGATGACCCGCACTTTATCGGCTATGTGGCAGGGCTTTGTGTAAACCTCGGACACTGCTTTCCTGTGTTCTATGGCTTTCACGGAGGAAAGGGCGTGCTCATTGCGGCTACTACCCTGCTTGCTATCGACCCTATCACCTGCTGTTTCTCACTGGCGGTATTCTTTGTGCTTGTGTTCCTGACAAAGTATGTGAGCGTGGGCTCTATCTGTGCGGCTATTGCCTATCCGACATTTACATTCATAGATCAGAATTTCCTGTACAGCGGACATTATGCAGTCATTCCCAATACGATCGTTGCAGGCTGTATAGGGCTTTTGATAGTGTTCCTGCACAGACCGAACATTAAGAGGCTCATGAACGGAACTGAGAATAAATTTGGACAGAAAAAGAAAGAAGCATAGATATAAGTTCATATAAAGGAGGATCAATATGGCTTGTAATATCACTATACTCGGCTCGGGCGGATTTGGTCTTGCTCTGGCTATAATGGCTGACAACGCAGGACACAAGGTAACTGTATGGTCGGCATTCAATGATGAGATCGAAACTATAAGAAGAACAGGCGAGCTTAAAGCAAAGCTCCCGGGAGTGCTTGTAAACAAGACGATAGAGCTTACCACCGATATTTCCTGCGTTAAAGGCAAGGATATCGTGATACTCGGTATACCCTCGCCGTTTCTCAGAAGCGTCTGCGAGCAGGCTGCGCCCTTTATGGATAAGAATACCATAGTTGTTAATACTGCTAAGGGTCTGGAGTCGGGCACACTTAAAACTATGTGTCAGGTTGCTAAGGAGAGCTTTCCCGAAAACCATATCGCAGTACTGACAGGACCCTCCCATGCAGAGGAGGTCGCAAGAGGTCTGCCGACTACTATCGTTACATCGTCTGACAGCCGTGAGGTTTCATACTTCATTCAGTCGGCGCTTTCTAATCAGACGTTCAGAGTGTACGTCAATGATGACGAGATAGGCAGCGAGATAGGCGGCACTATGAAAAACATCATTGCCCTTGCCGCAGGTGTCTGCGACGGTCTGGGCTACGGCGATAACACAAAGGCTGCCCTTATGACAAGAGGGATCTACGAGATAGCTAAGCTTGGCAAGGCTATGGGGGCTCAGGAGGAGACCTTTAACGGCCTCAGCGGAATAGGAGACCTGATAGTTACCTGCTGCTCTATGCATTCAAGAAACAGAAGAGCAGGTATCCTGATCGGTCAGGGCGTTGACCCCGAGGAGGCTGTGCGCCGTGTCGGTACGGTTGAGGGCTATGTCTGCACTAAGAATGCAAGGGAGCTTGCAAAGAAAATGGGAATTGAAATGCCGATCACCGAGGAGCTCGCCCGTATTCTCTTTGACGGCGCACCTGCAAAGGACGCACTTAAAAACCTTATGGGCAGACCGCCTAAGAATGAGACCGAGCATGAGTTTCTTGCATAGAATACTTGTAAATAAATTGTTAAGTGCTTGACAAATGCACGTCTGCGTGCTATAATATTTAAGTTGATTATATCAACGTTATAAAAAAAGCTGCATAGAACTACTGTCTAAACTGAAATGATGGGCTTCTATGAGTCATAACATTTGGTTTGGAAGGAGGAGCTTGAAGATGAGAGAAGGAATTCATCCTGTATACGAGGAGACAACGATCACCTGCGCTTGCGGCAACGTTATCAAGACTCGTTCTACTAAGAAGGATATCAAGGTCGAGATCTGCTCGAAGTGCCATCCGTTCTTTACAGGCAAGCAGAAGCTTGTTGATACCGGCGGACGTGTAGACAGATTCAAGAAGAGATTTAATCTTGATTAATTACAAAGAGAACGGTTTATGCCGTTCTCTTTTTTCATATTTGAGGTGTTACTATGGCTGAATATTTAGACCTTTTTGACAGAGAGCTGAGACCTACGGGCGAAAAATGGGAGAGAAACGACTCGGTACCGATACCTGAGGGGAAATATCACTATGTGGTGAATATCCTTTGCAGGAACAGGGAGGGTAAGCTTCTTATTACACAGAGACACCCCGATAAGCCCTACGGCGGCTGGTGGGAGATCTCGGGTGGATCTGTACAGTCAGGAGAAACACCTCTGGAGGGCGCTGTAAGAGAGCTTTTTGAGGAGACTGGTCTTAAAGCTGAGCCCTCGGAGCTGAGATACTTCGGACAGATAATCAGGGAGCGCTCGGGCTGTATCCATAACTTCTACTACTATGAGGGAGATTTCTCGGAGAGCGACATAGTCTTACAGGAGGGCGAGACTGTGGATTTCAGGCTGGTAACTCCGCAGGTGCTGGAGAAAATGAGCGATGACGGCGAGTTCCTTGACTTTTCGTTCAACAGGCTGAGAGCTGTGTTCGCTGATCTGTTTTTTAAGCATATTTAATTGGAGTGTATTCAATGCTTAAGCTTTTCCGCTATCTGAAAAACTATAAAAAAGAAAGCATTATAGGGCCTCTGTTCAAGCTGATAGAGGCTTGCTTTGAGCTGGCTGTACCGCTGGTTATGAAGAATATGATAGATGTCGGTATAAAGAATGCCGACAGCGGCTATATTTACAAAATGGGGCTTGTGCTGATAGTGCTGGGAGCACTTGGGCTTACCTGTGCCCTGACGGCGCAGTATTTTGCGGCTAAGGCATCGCTGGGCTTTGCGACTGCGCTGAGGAGAGATCTGTTTCACCATATCAATACGCTCTCCTACGCCGAGGTCGACAGGATAGGAAACCATACTCTTGTGACCAGAATGACATCAGACGTAAACACGGTGCAGACAGGAGTTAATATGCTTCTGAGGCTCTTCCTGCGCTCGCCGTTTATTGTTATAGGCTCAGTGATAATGGCGTTCACCATCACGGTGAAGATAACGCTTATTTTCCTTGTTATGACGGTGATACTTGCCTTTGTTATCTATAAGATAATGGCGGTGACAACTCCACGCTTCAAGGATATTCAAAAGCAGGTCGATAAGACCAATCTTTTAACCTCGGAAACACTGACAGGTGCAAGGGTGATAAGAGCGTTTTCAAGGCAGGAAAACGAAATGGCTGACTTTGCAAAGGAAGCCGAGGACTTAAAACGCAGGCAGATAATAGCAGGGCGCATATCGGCGCTGATGAATCCGCTGACCTATGTGATAGTCAACATCGCAATAATCGCAATACTCTGGCAGGGCGGAGACCTTGTTTATACAGGGTGGATAAGTCAGGGTGAGCTTATCGCCCTTGTAAACTATATGAACCAGATACTTTTAGCTCTTCTTGCTATGACCTTGCTTGTTACAAGCATAACAAGAATGCAGGCATCTGCTGTCAGGATAAACGATGTGTTCGACATTAAGACATCTATTACCGACGGCTCACAGACCGAGATAAAGACCGAAAAAAATGCTCCTGCGGTGGAGTTCAGAAACTGCGTTTTCTCCTATCACGCTGATGATGACCCCGAGCTTGAAGGGATAAGCTTCTCTGTAAAGCGAGGGGAAACTATCGGGCTTATAGGCGGTACGGGCTCGGGAAAATCGACACTTGTAAACCTGATACCGAGGTTTTACGATGTGAACTCGGGCGAAGTGCTGGTTGACGGTGTCAATGTCAGAAAATACCCTCTCCAACAACTGAGGAAGAGAATAGGCATAGTACCCCAGAGGGCGGTGCTCTTCAAGGGGACTATCAGGGAGAATATGAAATGGCGGGACGAGAATGCCTCTGACGAGGAAATAATGAATGCGCTTGAGATCGCTCAGGCAAAGGACTTTGTAATGCTCAAGCCCGATGCGCTCGACACTGTGATCAATCAGGAGGGCAAGAACCTTTCGGGCGGTCAGAGACAAAGGCTCACTATAGCAAGGGCTCTTATCGGAAGCCCCGAAATGCTGATACTTGATGATTCAGCCTCGGCGCTTGACCTTGCCACCGATGCGGCTCTCAGAAAGGCTCTCGCTGAAAAGACACAGGGAATGACGGTCTTTATAGTTTCTCAAAGGGTATCCTCTATAAGGCACGCTGACAAGATAGTTGTCCTTGATGACGGCAGAATTGCAGGTATAGGAACTCACTCAGAGCTTATAAGAAGCTGTGAGGTTTACCACGAGATCTGTCAGTCTCAGCTTTCGGAAGAGGAGGCGGCACAGTATGAAAAGTAAGAAAAAAGACAGCTCTGTATTAAAGCCCCTTCTCGCCTATGCGAAGCCCTACAAAGCGCTGTTTGTGCTGTCTATGCTTTTGTCGGTGATAAGCGTTGCGGCAACGCTTTATGCTCCTATTCTGATAGGCAACGCTGTCGATCAGGTACACGCAAGCAGCTCTGTAAACTTTCATGAGCTTGGTACTATACTCATAAAGCTTGGAATTGTGGCTCTTGTGACAGGCATAACACAGTGGCTTATGTCGCTGTGTACGAACAGGATCACCTACTGCGTTGTTCAGCAGATACGAAACGATGCGTATAACAAGCTCCACAGACTGCCGCTTTCATTTATTGACTCGCACCCCCACGGCGATATTATCAGCAGGATAATCACCGATACCGAGCAGATCTCTGACGGTCTTCTGATGGGATTTTCTCAGCTGTTTACGGGTATCTGTACAATTTTCGGTACACTTATCTTTATGATCTCCATTAATCTGAGGATTGCCCTGACAGTAATGCTGATAACTCCCCTATCGCTGTTTGTGGCAAGGTTTATATCACGCAATACATTCAGGCTCTTCCGTGAGCAGTCAAAGGCAAGGGGCGAGCTTACCTCGCTGGTTGAAGAGATGACAGGAAACAGCAAAACTGTTGCCGCCTTCTGCTACGAGGAAAAGAGCGAGGAGATTTTTGAAAAGCTTAATCAGGATCTTAATGAGATAGGTGTCAGGGCTACGTTCTTTTCATCACTTACTAACCCCTCGACAAGGTTTATAAACGGGCTGGTATACAGCTCCGTCGGGATAATAGGAGCGCTGGCAGTTATAAGCGGAAACTTCTCGGTCGGCAAGCTTACAAGCTTTCTGACCTATGCGAACCAGTATACAAAGCCGTTTAATGAAATATCGGGCGTTATTACGGAGCTGCAAAGTGCGCTGGCATCTGCGCAGAGAGTATTTGAGCTTATAGCCCTTGATGAGGAGATTCCCGAAGCAGAAAGCGCAAAGGTGCTGACTTCGGTTGACGGTACCGTAAATATTGAGAACGTGTATTTCAGCTATGACCCTGAAACACCGCTTATTGAGAACTTTGATCTTCATGTAAAAAGCGGTCAGCGAATTGCTATCGTCGGACCTACGGGCTGCGGTAAGACCACTATGATCAATCTGCTTATGCGCTTTTATGACGCTGACAGCGGTGAGATCAAGGTAAGCGGCACTCCGATAAGGGACTGCACAAGGCGGTCACTTCGCTCAATGTACGGAATGGTATTGCAGGAGACATGGCTTAAAACAGGCACTATCAGAGAGAATATCGCATACGCTAAGCCCGATGCAAGTGATGATGAGATAATCGCTGCAGCGAAATCTGCGCACTGCCACAGCTTTATAAAAAGGCTTCCGAAAGGCTACGATACTATTGTTTCCGATGCCTTTGCGACTATCTCTCAGGGACAGAAGCAGCTTCTCTGCATTGCGAGAGTTATGCTTTCGCTGCCGCCTATGCTTATTCTTGACGAGGCAACGTCTTCCATTGATACACGAACTGAGATCAGAATTCAGCGTGCCTTTGAGAAAATGATGGAGGGCAGAACCAGCTTCATCATAGCGCACAGGCTCTCGACTATAAGAAATGCCGATATGATAATAGTTATGCGCTCGGGACACATAGTTGAGCAGGGCACGCACTCTGAACTGATCAAGAAAAACGGTTTTTATGCAGAACTGTATAATGCTCAGTTTGCTGCAGCACAATAAATGAAAGAGGGCTCTTGCAATTGCAAAAGTCCTCTTTTTTGTACTTGTTTACTGTCCGTTTTTCGGTACGATCAGCTTTCTGAACTCCTCCTCGCTGCCGTTGAAAACCACTGCATCGAGATACGAATTTGTCTCATAGTATTTAAGCCTTACCCTCGGAGAATATGTCCAGAGTGTCCAGTCAAGGCCTTTATGGGGCTTTGTGAAAACAGAGTCGACCCATATCATGCAGCCCGAAAGCTCCTCATTCGGCTGAACTATATCCTTGTACTCATCGTATCTGCACAAGATGACAGGCGGTGTGCCGTACTGAGCTTCTGTTACGGATACAAACTCACGCAGGTTTTCAAGTGTGTTATCCTCATCCGGAGCGAAAACTCTGTCCAGACCCCGAAGCTCTATACTCACAGCAGGTATAAGCCTGCCTGCCATGCTCTCTCCGACCGCTTCTATGAAGTGCTCAGCCTGTGCTCTGCCGTTTTCATCTGGCTCAAAAATATGAAGATAGCCAACAAGCAGTTCGGTGGAGGCGGCATTTTCTTTGTTGTACTTAAAGCATTCGTCTATATAATCCTTGCCCTTTGTGGCTGTTATATAAGCAAAGCTTATATTCTGACGTGAAAATGCCTGCCAGCCTATCTGACCCATTTCATTATCGACTATGACACCACGACAGGGATAATCACGCTTTCTGGGCTCATTGAACCAGATATAGCCCGTATACAGCATCACCGAGACCATTATGAGCACCAACAGCATAAAAAATGCTGTGAGCCTTATCATAAACCTCGCAGTGCGCTTTGCTCTTCTGCGGCGTTTTACGGCAAGGCGCTCTTCCTCTTCGGCATCATATTCCTCATAATTGCTAAATTCCCCGACCGATTCGTCGGGGAATTGCTGTTCTATATTTCGCTTTGCTTTTTTATCAAGCTTGAATTTCTTACTCATTTTTCCTCTTTCAGGGATAACGGCTCAGCCGAACAGACAAGCTCATAAAAATTGTAGCTGTCAAGCCTGTCTCTGACGAGGCCGCTTATCTCGGCAAATACCTTGCGGTGATTGCAAAAATCAGTATTGCCTGCATTGCACTCACAGTCAGGCGCTAAGCACCTTGAAAAGTAATACCTGCCTTCAATGGCCTCTATCACTGTTCTGAGCGTGATCTCCTTTGGGTCTTTATCTATTATGTAGCCGCCCTTCGTTCCCTTGAAGGATCTGACCAGCTCTGCTCCGACAAGCTTTCTGAGTATTTTCAGAGTGAAACGCAGTGTCACCCCTGTTTGCTCGGAAATAGTCTTCGCATCAAGCTTTTCTCCGCCTTTGCACAGCGCCGACACTATCCTTATAGCGTAGTCGGATTCAAGTGTGATAAACATGAGTGCTCCTTAAATTAATCGATAAAATCTCTGACCTTATTGCTTCTATTGGGGTGACGCAGCTTTCTGAGAGCCTTTGCCTCTATCTGACGGATACGCTCACGGGTTACGTTGAACTCCTGACCGACCTCTTCAAGTGTTCTTGAACGGCCGTCTTCAAGGCCGAAGCGCAGGCGCAGAACCTTCTCTTCTCTCTCGGTAAGGGTTGAAAGTACCTGATCTATCTGCTCCTTCAGAAGAACAAGCGATGCTGCCTCAGCAGGTGCGGGAGCGTCATCATCGGGGATAAAGTCACCGAGATGGGAGTCTTCCTCCTCGCCGATAGGTGTTTCAAGCGATACAGGGTCCTGAGCTATACGCATGATCTCTCTTACTCTCTCAACGCTCATATCGAGCTCCTTAGCGATCTCCTCAGGCGAGGGGTCATGACCGTTCTTATGAAGGAGCTGAGAAGAGGCCTTCTTGACCTTGGTTATAGTTTCCACCATGTGAACAGGTATACGGATAGTTCTTGCCTGATCGGCGATAGCCCTTGTGATAGCCTGTCTTATCCACCATGTAGCATAGGTTGAGAACTTAAAGCCCTTAGTATAGTCAAACTTCTCGACAGCCTTGATAAGACCCATATTTCCTTCCTGAATAAGGTCAAGGAAAGAAAGGCCTCTGCCGACATATCTCTTGGCGATCGATACAACAAGCCTGAGGTTAGCCTCGGCAAGTCTCTTTCTTGCTTTCTTGGCCTCTGCCTCATTTCCGCCCGACATCTTCTCAGACAGACGTATCTCTTCCTCAGATGAAAGAAGCTCTACAGTTCCGATCTCTTTAAGGTATATCTTG
>CAMMYU010000052.1:0-11680 GCA_946528545.1 uncultured Ruminococcus sp. | reverse complement strand
CTCTGAAATTTGTAAGCTGAACAAGTGTAGCACCGCCGACCGCCAAGCCTGAATTTTGCAGTCCTATAAAAGCTATAAACAGACCTATTCCCACTGAAACTGCCTTTTTGAGCTGAAAGGGAATGCAGTCAAAAATAGCTTCACGAACCTTTGTCAGCGACAGAATAATAAAGATGACACCCTCAAAAAATACCGCAAGGAGTGCTACCTGCCAGGGGTATCCCATCGAGGCACACACAGTATATGCCATATAGGCATTAAGCCCCATTCCTGCTGAGAGCACAAAGGGCAGGTTTGCCATAAGCCCCATACAGAGCGTTCCCAGAAACGAAGCTATGCAGGTAGCAAGAAGCACCGCTGTGCTGTCCATGCCTGTAGAGCTCAGCACACTGGGATTTACAGCAAGTATGTAGGCTATCGTCATAAAGGTGGTGATGCCTGCCATTATTTCTGTTCTGACGGTGGTATTATGTTCTTTAAGCTTAAAGAGCTTTTCCAAAGTTCTACCCCCCTAATCCGCAGAGTACTCTGCTATATAAGGCAGATTTCTGTAATACTCGCCATAGTCAAGACCGTAGCCTATAACAAAATAATCGGGAATAGTAAAAAGCGTGTAGTCGGCTTTAAGCTCAATAAGTCTGCGGTCAGGCTTGTCAAGGAGCGTCAGTATCTCAAGGGAGAGAGGCTTTCTTTCCTTCAGCATTTTTACGATCTCTGAAAGAGTTCTGCCTGTGTCGATGATGTCCTCAACGATCACAACATGGTACTGACTTATGTCCTGAGCCAGATCCATAGTAATCTGCACCTTTCCCGAGGACTCGGTGGACTCAAAGTAGCTTTTTGCCGCCATAAAGCCTATTTCACAGGGAATAGTGACCTCCTTGCTCAGGTCTGACAGAAAAATAAAAGCTCCTTTAAGAATACTTACAAGCAGTAAGGGCTTGCCCTCATATTTTTCGGAGAGCATTTTTCCTGCCTTAGCGACAACTTCCTTTATCTCTTCCTCGGAAATGATAACACGCTTGATATGACGTTCAAATTCGTTTTTATCTGTGATCTGCATATTATACCTCCTGAAAATGTCAAATAACCACTTATATTTTACCACATTCAGCAGAAACTGTCAATTGATATTTGAGCATTTACGACAAAATCCCTTTACAATTATTTCTGACTGTGCTATAATAATCAAAATCGGAGGTGAGCCTATGGCAGATATATTTGAAGAGATGAGAAAATCAATAGACACAACGCAGATAGAAAAGCTCCCGAAGGAGGAACACGGAGAGCTTGTCAGCGTATCCTACAGCAGCAGCTCATCGGGCATGATGATGAACAGCAATACTCTTTTCAGCCTAATGCTGGAGCGTGAGGGTGAGCACGCTAAACTTACAGTTCGGGAAAAGCAGTCGGGAGGCGGAACCGAGACCTCGGTTTATAAGGCAGAGCTTTCCCTTTTTGATAAGCTTCGGGAAATAATCGACAGAGAGAATGTCGCAGCGTGGTCGCAGCTTAAATATGTTGAGCTGTTTCAGATGACCGATTATTCGTCAAGCGAAGGGCTCACTCTCATTTTCGATGACCAAAGCTTAGGCGGAAACCCTCGTGTATGGAAGAACATTGACTGCAAGGCTGCCGATCAGCAGGGCAGAAGAGATGTTATAAGTGAGATAAGAGCAATTCTTGCAGTTGAGGGCAGGGGAGAGCTTATCTCAAAGAGCTCACAGCCCGCATCTTTTATGGGCGTAATGGGCTTCACTATGGGCGCAGGAGCGCCTGTCGGTATGATGGGCATGGGCATGGCGGCAGCTATGATGGCGCAGTCCGCAGAAAGCAGCGGCACATGGCTTTGTCCGCACTGCGGAGAGAATAAAAACAAAGGAAAATTCTGCATGGAATGCGGCAGCCCCAGACCTGAAAAACAGACTGCCGAATGAACAGACTATAGCCTGCTGCACGGTCAGCAGGCTTTTGTTGTCCAAAAAAACTCCCCACAAAATAAAGTTTATGTGGTATAATACAGAAAATAGTTTTAGGAGTGATAAAAATGAATGCAGTTATTATAGCTTTGCTGATCGTCTGTCTTGTTTTGTGTGCAGTGATAGCATTTAAGGTCTTTTCCGCACCTGCCGATAACAGCACACGGGAGTTCTCCGATAAGCTTTCGCAGACAAGCAGCGAGCTCAGACAGGAGATAGGAAGAAACGTTCAGGTGAGTGTGAAAAACCTCGGCGATATGCTAACGCTGTCTCAGGCGAACAGCCGGCAGGCGCAGAATGCAAGGCTTGAAGACCTCAACCACAGCCTTGATACCCGACTGAAATCTCTTGAAAACCGCTTCGCAGCCCTTGAGCAGACCACCGAGCAGAAGCTTGAAGCAATGCGCACAACAATGTCACGCCAGCTTTCGGGCATTCAGGAGGACAATAACAAAAAGCTTGAATCTATCCGGAAGACTGTCGATGAGAAGCTTGAAAACAAGATGAATGATTCCTTCAAGCTGGTAAGTGAGCGCCTTGAGCAGGTATATAAGGGCCTTGGCGAAATGCAGACTGTAGCCGCAGGTGTCGGAGACCTTAAAAAGGTGCTTTCAAATGTAAAAAACAGGGGTATTCTCGGAGAAATACAGCTTGGCGCTATACTCAGTGAGATACTTGCTCCCGAGCAATATGATACTGATGTCGCAGTAATTCCGAGGAGTGCAAACAGAGTTGAGTTTGCAGTCAGGCTTCCCGGCGGTGACGATGGTGAGACCGTTTATCTGCCTATAGATTCAAAGTTCCCCGGGGATACCTTTGCAGCTCTTCAGGACGCTTATGATTCGGGTTCTCCCGAGACAATAGCCTCAGCCAAGAAAACTTTGTATGACACTATCAAAAAGTGTGCCAAGGACATTCGTGATAAGTATGTTTCTCCACCGCACACAACAAACTTCGGCATAATGTTCCTGCCCTTTGAGGGCCTTTATGCAGAGGTTGTAAACAGCGGACTTGTTGAAACTCTCCAGCGTGACTACAGCGTAAACGTAGCAGGACCGTCTACAATGGCGGCATTGCTTAATTCACTTCAGATGGGCTTCAGGACACTGGCTATCCAGAAACGCTCCAACGAAGTGTGGAAGGTGCTCGGCTCAGTCAAGTCTGAGTTTCAGACCTTCTCAAAGGCACTTGAAGACGCACAAAAGCGCATAAGAAAGGTCGATGATGACCTTGAAAACCTTGTGGGTGTAAGAACCAGACAGATAAACCGCAAGCTCAGCAGTGTTGAGACTCTGCCCGAGGCTGACCCTGTAAAGCTCATACCCGACAGTGCAGATTAACTGCACTTTCCTCCACTCACAGGCGAAGCGCCCTGCACAGCCTTATCCGCATACAGGCTGTATAGCAGGGTGCTTTGTTTTTTTGCTTGCATGAGCCGTCATACTGTGTTATAATAAGATAATACTAAGACCCGGCGGAGGATATTATGAAAAAAGATATACTTATCATTGACGATGATGCAGACCTTACTTTAATAATTTCCGATATGCTTGAAAGCTACGGCTACAGTGTCACCTGTGCCGAAACTGCCGAGCAGGCTTTCTCTCTACTGTCTGACAGGAGCTTTGCACTGCTTCTTCTTGATATTAATCTGCCCGATTCAACAGGCTTTGAGCTCTGCCGAGAGCTCAGACGTGTTTCAACTGTGCCTGTCATATTTGCCTCTGCACGCACCAGTGAGAGCGACCGCATAACAGGCTTTGATATAGGCGGTGACGACTATCTTCCAAAGCCGTATTCAATGAAGGAGCTTCTCTCCAGAGTGAATGCACTTATGCGACGAACCTATGGCTTTACAGAGGAGGAGCGCACTGTAAGCTTCGGTGAAATAAGCGTAAACCTTACGTCACGGAGCGTAACACGTTCAGACAAAGCAGTCTCACTTTCACTGAAGGAGTTTGACCTGCTGGCCTGCCTTTGTGAGCATATCGGTCAGGCAGTGCCGAAGGACAGGCTTCTCTCTGATGTCTGGGGAGCGTTCTCCGAGGTTGAGCCCTCAACGCTGGCGGTGCATATACGCTGGCTCCGTGAAAAGCTTGAAGACGATCCCGCAAAGCCGCGTTATATCAAGACTGTATTCAAGGTAGGCTACATACTGGAGGGTGACAAATGAAGCTCAGACTGTTCAGAGTTGCAATGCTCTTTTCAATTATCATCATTGCGCTGACCTCTTATTTTATCATCTCAGGCAGAAAAGCCGACGATACCGATGTAAGAGCCGAGCAGGCCGTGATCGTCAGCGAGATAAGCGAGCTCTATAAAACAGGTGATACCGCCCGTGCCGATGAGCTTTCGGCCGAGCTTCATGAGGAGCTTATGTCAGCCTCGGACAAAAAAGATGATACAAGACTTATACTGATGGGAGCGCTATCTTTGGTGTTCATGGGCGGAGTGCTCTGTTATGTGTACTTTGCGATACTTCGTCCTTTTGATAAGATGAAGCACTTTGCCGATGAGATAGCTAAGGGGAACTTCGATATACCTCTTGACTATGAGCGCTCAAACTATTTCGGCAGCTTTACCTGGGCGTTTGACAGTATGAGAAGAGAGATCACAAAGTCAAGGCGCTGTGAGCGTGAAGCGATAGCAAACAACAAAACCGTAATAGCTACGCTCTCGCACGATATTAAAACTCCGATATCCTCTATCCGTGCTTATGCAGAGGGACTGGAAGCTAACCTTGATTCCACTCCCGAAAAGAGGGCAAAGTATCTTTCTGTCCTTATGCGCAAGTGCGATGAGGTGGCAGCTCTGACAAACGATCTGTTCCTGCACTCTCTTGCAGACCTTGACAAGCTCAGAATGAATAATGAGAGTATAGAGCTTACCTCGTTTACAACTCAGACTATCGGCGAGATTTCGGGTGACAGGGATGATGTTCATCTTCACCTGCCTGCTGAGAGCATAACTGTATCTGCTGACAGAAACAGGCTTATTCAGCTTTGCGAAAACCTCATAAACAATTCCCGTAAGTACGCAAAGACCGAAATTGACCTCAGCCTTTCAGAACAAAACGGTGAAGCAGTTCTGACCTTCCGTGATTACGGCAAGGGCATTCCCGATGAGGATATGCCCTTTATCACCGATAAATTCTATCGTGGTCACAACTGCGGCAGCGAGCAGGGCTCGGGACTGGGGCTTTATATAGTCAGCTATATCTGTTCACAGCTTGGCGGAAGCCTTACCCTCAGAAATGCTTCCGAGGGCGGTCTTATCGCAGAGGTGAAGCTCCCTCTTGAAAAAGCTGTCAGTTCTTAAAGACTTCTTAATAAGTTTTCCGATATCATAGTATTATGGAAAACAGATAAGACCTGAAAGGGGAGTTTTATGTGAAAAACACTATACTCAGTGCAAAGGGAGTCTGCAAGAGCTTTGCTCACGGCGGAGGACAGGTACACGTTCTTTCGCACGTTGATATCGACCTATATGAGGGCGACTTCACCGTTATAATGGGAGCCTCGGGTTCGGGAAAGTCAACACTTATGTATGCTCTCAGCGGAATGGACAGAGCTACCTCGGGTGAGGTGAATTATAATGGCGAGGATATTGTAAAGCTCAGCGAGAAAAAGCTTGCGGCGCTTCGCTGCTCGGACTTTGGTTTTATTTTTCAGCAGATGCACCTTGTCAGCAATCTGAGCCTTTTCGAGAATGTTGCAGTTACAGGCTATCTTAACAAGAAAAAGTCAGCTGCCGAGGTAAACAAAAGAGTTGATGAGCTTCTTGAGAAAATGAGCATATCACATATAAAAACGCACCTGCCCTCGCAGGTGTCGGGAGGTGAGCAGCAGCGCTGTGCAATAGCAAGAGCTGTCATCAATGATCCCAAGCTTCTTTTTGCCGACGAGCCTACGGGAGCTCTGAACAAAAAGAATTCCAACGATGTTTTAGACCTTCTTACAGCCCTGAGCCGTGAGGGTCAGAGCATACTTATGGTAACTCATGACCTCAGAGCTGCCCTGCGTGCAGACAGACTTCTCTACATCGAAGACGGCGGCATAGTCGGAGAAATGAGCCTTCCTCCCTACGACCCCGAGGACAGAAAGAGCCGTGAAGCTCAGGTGAACGCATGGCTCTCGTCCATGCACTGGTAAGGGGGGCGCTGATATGGAGATCACGACCCTGCTCAGAGCAAATATAAAGCACAAGAAAGGCTCCTTTATAAGCGTTCTTATACTTGCTTTTCTTATTGTCACAACAGCTGCGGCATCATTCGGTGCAAGAAATAACTTTGAGACAGCTCTTCATAATGCACAGAAAGAGTCTGACAGCCCGAGCGTTATCGCCATGATAGCAGAAAAAGAGCTTACAGATGAGCTTCTTGCATCGGTTGAGAACAGCGAGCTGGTCGAGCGTGTAAAGGTATATGATTCGATAGACCGTTCGGGAGATATCATCTGCGGTGACAAGAGTGACGGAAACAGCTGGTTCTTTCAGAAGCTCAGAGCCGGAATAAAGCTCGTAAATAAGGATTTTGACGGCTTTGAGGACACTATCCCCGAGCTATCCTCGGGAGAGATATATCTTACCACAGGACTTCAGAGCAAGCTTGAATGTAATATCGGTGATACTGTCAGGGTAGGCTTTGAAGACGGTGAGCATCAGTTTAAGATCAAGGGCTTTGTACAGGAGCCTGTCATCGGTGCTATGATGATAGGCTGGAAGCAGGTTTTCATCAGCGATGAGGATTTCGATTCTCTCAAACAGCAGTTAAGCCCCTATGAGACCGACACCCGTACAAGCTATTTAAAGATAGTGAACATCTACAAGGCAGATAAAGATCTTAACGATGCTAAATTCGGCCGACAGCTAAACCTTGAAACAGGCATAATCAGCAAGTCGTCGGGCTCGCTTACGCTTGCGCAGTCCGATAACTATACAGGTTTGTTTCTTAGAATAATCATCTATGTTTTCATAGGCTTTGTGCTTATCCTGTTTGCAATAGTGCTGGTAGTTATCTTCCACAGCATAAAGACCGAGATAGAGATAGATTTTGTAAATTTAGGTATCTTAAAATCACAGGGTTTTACAAGCTCAAACCTCACTAAGGTGATAATGCTCCGCTATGCACTTGCAGAGCTTATAGGTGCAGTGCTCGGAGTGCTTGTGTCATTCCCGCTTGAAAGACTGTTAAGCAGTGTATTCAAGGGCATTACGGGCATAGTCCCCGATAAAAGCCTTGCCGTTATCGAAACATCGCTTTTAGTGCTTGGTATGCTTGCACTGTCAGCTCTGATAATCTTTATATCTACCCGTAAGCTTGCGAGAATATCACCCGTCAGAGCAGTTTCGGGCGGAAAGAACGAGGTCTATTTCAGCAGCCGCCTGAACGCATCTATCTCTGGCAGAGCACTCGGCGCATCTATCGCCTACAGGGGCTTCAGCTCAGCGGTGAAGAGATACATGGGTATACTTATAATAGCTGTTATACTTACCTTCTTCACGGTAACAGTAAATATAATGGCTGCTATAGTAAACAGCCGTAAAGCGATCGAGGCTATGGGCTCGACCTTTTATGACATCACCATTGAGCTTCAGAGCGATGAGTCTGCCGAACATATCGAAGAGTATGAGCAGCTTATAGAAAAGTACACTCCGATAGAGCAGAAAGAATACGGTAATTACCAGTACATCTCTCTGAACGGAGAAAACATCATCTGTGCGTATATCGTGCAGCCCGAGAACTTCTCTATGATAAAGGGAAGAGCACCCACAGTCGATAATGAGATAGTCATAACGCAGGCAGTTTCCGATGCACTGGAGCTCAGCATCGGTGACGAGGCAATCGTCGAGGGCAGAAAGCATAAGGCGCAGTTCATAGTTTCGGGGATAGCGCAGTCAATGAGAGATGCAGGCTACTCAATGGGCATGAATTTCGAGGGTGCAAAGCGTCTTGGTGCAAAGAGAGTGAGCTATCTTAGTTTTGTGCTGGAGGACACCTCGAAGATGGATGATATAGCAGCAGAGCTCAACGATAAATACAGCGGAATAGAGGCTAAAGCCTACGATTATGAAAAGCAAATGGGTGAAGATGTCATTGTTATCGCAGCAAAAGCAATAAGACTTGTTATCTACGGCTTTTCGGGCGTGTTCGCACTGGTATCGGTGCTGATGGTCTGCACAGGCACGTTTATTCAGGAAAGGCAGGACCTTGGCATATACAAGGCTATCGGATTCACCTCGGGAAAGCTCAGACGCATATTTGCTATACGCTTCTTTATGATCTCGCTGGCAGGCAGCATTATAGGTTCGATCCTTGCAAGATTTTTCTCCGCAGACCTTCTTAATCTGATCTTTTCCTTTTTCGGAATAGTTCATGTAAAAACCGTAAACACCCCTCTGACCTTTATAGGTGCAGCCGCCTTTATCTGTGTGCTTATCACAGTATTTGCATATTTTGCTGCACGCAAGGTGAAGAAAGTCGAAGTAAGAGAGCTTATCACAGAATAAAAACAGAGGTTATCCCTTGCGGATAACCTCTTTCGGTTTAGTCTTCTTTTGGCTGAATAAACTTTCCTCTCAGCTTTTGTGTTTTTATCTCATTCACGAATGCCTCGGGGTCAATAGCCTTTACAGCGTTTATTACCTTCTTTGACTGTGCCGATGACACCACTGAGTAAATGACCTCACGCTCGCAGTGCTCGTAAGAGCCCTCGCCTTCAAGAATAGTTGCACCATGCTCGCTCACATCATATATCACCTGACAGACAGCATCGGGCTTGTCGGTCACGATAAAGAGGGTGCTTTGCTGGAACTTCTTGTACAGGTTTCTCACTACTGAGGTGCTTGCAAACTGGAAAATGATAGAGTAAAGTGCCTTGTCCCAACCGAATACAAAGCCTGCGATACAGAGTATCACCGCATTGAACCCGAGAATTATATTGAATGAGTCAATGCCCCTTCTCTCAGAGAGGAAAATCGAAATAAAGTCCGTACCGCCTGTTGTAGCGCCTGCATTCAGGCAGATACACATTGCTGCTCCGTTGATTATTCCGCCGAAAACCGCTATCAGGAGTATATCCTCAGTCAGCCGATATGGCGGAATGACATCAGTGAGAATACTGTTCATTACTATCATCAGCACAGAATAGAGTGTAAAGTTCCTGCCGATATACCGAAATCCTATATACACAGGCAGAGCGTTAAGCACTATATTCACAAGGCTGAACGGCAGTGTTATCTTAAATGCCGACTGAAACAGTCTTATCAGCAGTATAGACAGTCCCGATACGCCCCCCGGGTAAAGACCGCCCGTCAGTACAAAGGTATTATAGTTCAGAGCAGTTACAAAGGCGGCCACAGCAACAGCAGGTATCGTAATAAAGGGGCGTCTGACCTTTGCTTTCATAGGCTGTCTCCTTTCGGCTCAGCTTTGCAGCTTATCTGTAGCTGCCGTATTTCTGCTTGAATAGCTTCTTATTCTCATACATAGACTTATCAGCTCTCTTGAATACAAGATCTACAGTGTTGTTCAGCTGCAAGCTTCTTGTAATACTTATCTATCTGATCGGCATTTATATTGTATGAAATAACTGCCGTTGCTATACCTACAGATAGGACAGTAATAATAAATATGTAAAGCTTTATGCCTATAGAGAAAATGATTTTTTAGTTTTCATCTGTAAGCCCCCGTAATTTATTTATGCTATATATAGTTACAGCTATTATAACATAAATTGATCAACATTTCAAGACGTTTTATGCGTTTTTTACATAAATATTTTTCAATTGTCAAAACTACCTGCATTTTATTGACAAAGTCAAAAACTGAGTATATAAACGAGATTATTTTCACAAGCAAGGGAGACCCGTTAAAGCTTGAAAATAAGATTTCCGAAACCCTTGACGATAGCTATGCCTTTCTTGCAGACCGCAAGAGTATAGACGGCTACAACCGCCTTACCGATGAGCTTAATCAGCATGACAGCTGACAAGAGCATGGAGGTTATGGATCTGCTTGTGTACTTTATGGTATTCTTTGCCTGCCTGCTGATAATTGTGGTGCTTTATAACTCGGGAAATCTTTCTTTCAATGAGAGAGAAAAAGAGTTCGCAACCCTTAAAGTACTTGGCTTCAAGAGCTCAGCGATAAGAAGGCTTATCTCGGTGCAGAATCTCTGGCTTTCGGTTATAGGTGTAATACTCGGCATACCGCTTGGGCAAGCGCCGCTGCAGGCAATGATGGATTCAAACGGAGATCAGATAGACTGGCCGTGCTGCATAAGCCCTGTTACCTATGTTATAGCAGCGGCATTTGTAATGCTCGTGTCGGTGATAGTGGGCTTTATGTTCCAGAAGAGAATTAAGAGAATAGATATGGTTGAAGTGCTCAAGGGCATGGAATAAATTATCTTCAATTCAGAAGAGCAATTGACAATATTTTGCACTTGTGGTATAATTCAGAAAAATGAGAGATAAAAGGGGATATAAAAATGTATCGGTGCAGGAAACTGACAAGAAAAGAGATATGCTCAGTGTATGAGCTTCATATGAGATATGACTTTCCGAAAAACGAACTCAAGCCCCTTTCGATGATACTTGAGGGGCTTGATAAAGAAACCTATTTCTGCTTCGGGATTTTCAAAGAAGATGAACTTCTCGGATATGCTTACTTTATATCTCAGCTGATTGACGGTATGCAGTGCTGCTTATTAGACTATTTTGCAGTTGTCAGGGGCATGAGAGATAAGGGCATAGGCTCTGAGTTTCTGAGCCTGCTGAGAAATGAACTCACCTTTGCAGACCTTGTAGTGTGCGAGTCGGAGGACCCTGCATTTTCCGCAGGTGATGACCTGAACACAAGACAAAAGCGTATAGCATTTTATCAGCGCAATCATTTTTCAGACACAGGGGTAAGAGCCTGTGTTTTTGGTGTCGATTACGTTGTCATGGAGCTTGACCAAGGCAGCACACATTCTGCCGAAGAGGTAAGGCAGTGCTACAAGCGCATTTACAAAGCCTTCCTGCCCGAAGAACGCTATAAAAAGCACGTCAGAGTTTAAACAATTTCGAGCTCTTCCCTGTCTCTGAGCATATATCTGCGCAGAGGTGTAAGGCTTGCTATCCAGTAAAGAAGACCGCCGCACACGGCTGTGTAGCCGCTTCCTGTCAGCACCATGAAGATCGGGCTCTTTATCTCCGCAGTAAGCGGATTGTAAATGAACAGGATATTTGTAACAAAGGCTATTACCAGGCAGCCAAGGCCGACCAGATTGAAGCCATGGGTAAATTCGTAAGCGTTATGGCCGTCGATATTGTAAAGTGATTTCAGGCTTATTTTCCTCTTCTTTACTATCAGATAGTCGACCACCGTCATTCCTATGATAGGTCCTTGTATCTGTGCCGCCATCGAAATGAATGAGCCGAAGTTATCCATTACCCAGCCCCACACCGTCAGCGCCGATACATAGAACATCGAAATGATGACCAGCACCTTGTAGCTTATCTTTGGCATACCGCTTTTTACTATCATACAGTTTACGTATGAACCCGTACCCTGTGTTCCAATGTTTGCGAATGCCACCATCAGCAGTGAAAGAAGTGCAAACCCGGGGCCTGCAAGAGTCGACAGCATAACTGTAGGGTCAGACTCATAATAGCCTGACTTAACAAACATTGCGATAGCCATTACGCCGCCTGCCGCC
>CAMMYU010000051.1:0-3265 GCA_946528545.1 uncultured Ruminococcus sp. | reverse complement strand
GAAGAGAAAAAGAAATCAATAATAAGCTCCATGAAGAAATGGGCTATGGATCCCAAATTCAATCACATCAAGGGCGAATATGGCGCCAGATTCTCCGTGTGGCTTGAGCAGAGCAACCCTAAGCCATATAACAGCAAGGGCAACGGCTCTGCCATGAGAGTCGCATCAGTCGGCTGGTTATATGACAGCCTTGATGAAGTAAGGCGACACGCAAAACTTTCAGCAGAAATATCTCACAATCACCCTGAAGGTATAAAAGGAGCCGAAGCTGTAGCCGAGGTTATCTTTCTGGCGCGTATGGGTAAGTCGAAGGAATATATTCGTCAGTACGTTACAGATCAGTTCAAATATAACCTTGACAGAACAGTTGATCAGATAAGGCCCGGCTATTCACATGAAGAAATCTGCGAAAAATGTATTCCTCAGGCCATCATCTGTTTCCTTGACTCCAACAGCTATGAGGACTGTATTAGAAATGCAGTATCTATCGGCGGAGACACCGATACCATCGGATGTATCGCAGGCAGCATGGCTGAGGCCTTCTTCGGAGTTCCCGCAAAGCTTAAAACTACTGCACGTGAATATATCAGTCCGGATATGCTCAAGGTCCTGAACAGATTCAACAAGGAAAAACTCAGATATACCTTCCCTGACAACAAAACATTTAATCCGGAAAGAAAAAATCCTCTCGATATGATCAAGCGTATGAACGAAGTCGGTGATATTTATTATGAAGATTTTATTCATGCGATGAATGAAGCCTCTTCAGATGATCGTTTTATTATCAATGAAGGAAGAGATTACTATGATATAGCATCAAGAGCCTCTTTAGTCGGTTATCCGCTCAGTGATATCGAGACTCTGATGAATGTAAAAAATATACTTAACATGAGGCCGGATGACATCAGCCCTGAAGCAGAACAGCTCCGAACAACCTGTCTCAAAGTCTTGGATAACGTAGTCAGCAACAGAAAAGACGGCAATATGACAGCCCTCAACGCTGAAACAAGAATACAGAACTTTACTTACCTCAGAGATTATCTTACCAGTTATGCCGAGGCATTAAACGATGACAAATCGCAGATTTCAATGCTCATCACAGAGGTTGCTTCTGCCGGTCTCGACGAAAGGATAAGCTCCGGACTTGAGCCTGATGAAAAAATCAGATTTGCCAACAAAGCAAGCGATCTCATGGATATATTTGATACTGTTGATCCATCTATGATGCGATCTTCTTCAAGCTTCAGAGACCTTAAGTCAGCTATCAAAACTCTGATTGAAAGAGAGAAGCAGCTTGACGAGTCCAGCTATACCAAGGACCTGTACGAGCAGGCTCTGATGAAAATACAGGCCTGTGCAGAAGATTATCTCCAATACAAGAAGAGGCAGAATACCGGAAGCCACAAGCGTTCAGCCATTGAATTAAAACGAGTTAAGCTTGTAAACGCGCTTTTATATAAAGTTGAGAATCAAAGGAGCACTTTCCGCAGGGAGAGAACTGCACCTGTTAACGAAAAATACCATGAGCTGATTGCAGCTGCAAAGAAAACTCTTGCTCTCGAAAAAGATAAGGGCGTTGACGACAGCGAAAAGCTTAAAGCTGCTTCTGTCCTCTATGCGGCAGAAATAATGAAAGCAAAAATGATCGATCCTACCGGGTCGAATCTCGTTGCCGAGGCAGGTAAGCTTCAAAAGGATGCCGGTTTTAAAGCCGCAGTTAATCAGATAGACAGTAAAGATATTGAAGATTCTATAAATAACGGTTATCTCAACAGAAATTACAACATCCGTACAAATTACAATCAGTGGATCAAAGATGTCTATAAGCCTACCATGCGTGAAAGAGAGCGTATAAAGGCAGAAAAAGCAGCTGAAAAAAAGCGTCAGGAAGCACTCGCCAAGAAGAACGCACCTAAGAAGGGGGCGTCTGCAAAGAATACAAATATTGTTCAGGCTAACAATGCTCCTGCAAAGAACACAAATATTGTTCAGGCTAACAACGCTCATGCAAAGAGCACAGGTAGTAATGTAAAACCACCTGTAACAGGTACAAATGCTGATAAAGCCAAGAAAACCATTGATAAAGGCATTAATAAGAAGTAAAAGACTTTAGGTAATGTATAATTAAAATATACTTCTCAAATCGAAAAAAAATAACGGATGCATCCTTAGTTTTGGGGATGTATCCGTTATTTTTATCAGTTAGTCAAATACCTGACGGGTTTTATTCTATATTTCAGAGAGCTTATTTATCCAGCCCCTGCATATATTCATCCATAGCCTTCGCAGCTGCCTTACCGGCACCCATTGCAAGGATAACTGTTGCTGCACCTGTTACAGCATCACCACCGGCATATACGCCCTCTCTTGAAGTAAGTCCTGTCACTTCATCAGCAATGATACCGCCCCACTTCTGTGTGTCAAGTCCTTCTGTTGTAGACTTTATAAGTGGATTTGGAGATGTACCGATAGACATGATCATACAGTCACACTCGATCTCATTTATTACTCCCTCAACAGGAACAGGTCTTCTTCTGCCTGACTCATCAGGCTCAGAAAGCTCCATCTGCTGGCACTTGATGCTCTTAACCCAGCCGTTCTCGCCCACAACCTCTACAGGGCTGTTAAGGAATGCAAATTTGATTCCTTCTTCCTCTGCATGCTCAACCTCTTCTGCTCTTGCAGGGAGCTCGTCCTTGGTTCTTCTGTAAACGATAGTTACATCAGCGCCAAGTCTCTTTGCACATCTTGCAGCATCCATGGCAACATTTCCGCCACCGACGATAACTGCCTTCTTAGGATGCATGATAGGAGTCTTCGACTCATCAAGGTAAGCCTTCATGAGGTTTATTCTTGTAAGGAACTCGTTTGCTGAATAAACACCGTTAAGGTTCTCACCAGGTATATTCATAAACTTAGGAAGTCCGGCACCTGAACCGATAAATACAGTTTCATAACCAAACTCTTCCTTAAGCTCGTCGATTGAAATAGTCTTGCCGATAACAACATTTGTCTCGATCTTTACACCAAGCGCCTTAAGTCCGTCGATTTCCTTCTGAACGATAGACTTTGGAAGTCTGAACTCAGGAATACCGTAAGCAAGAACGCCGCCTGCAAGGTGAAGCGCTTCGTAAATAGTTACTTCGTAGCCCTTCTTTGCAAGATCTCCGGCGCAGGCAAGTCCTGAAGGACCTGAACCGATGATAGCAACCTTATGTCCGTTTGAAGCCGGCTTTGCAGGTGCTTCTGTAACGTGTGCATTGTG
>CAMMYU010000050.1:0-3313 GCA_946528545.1 uncultured Ruminococcus sp. | reverse complement strand
CCGTTTCTATGTTATACATCACTTATCAGATCTCTGTATCCCAGTACCTGTCGATCAGCGCCCGCATATTATCTCTGCCGACAGGATTGGCTGTATGGAGTATGACTTTGTAATTACTGTTGTTTCTTTTTGTCTCTATCAGCCATAGCACCAGCTTTACTGCATCGCCGCCGTCTGCGGCGTGCGCTCTCGGGGATCTCTCTTATATCATCAAGCCATATGTACATTTCATTCACTCCATTATAACGCTGGATATTCAGCATACTTCTTTTTTATCAGATATCCCATGATGCTCAGATCGCCAGCGAGGCGCCGTCAAGCAGCCTTGTGATCTCGCTGCGCTGTTCTTCTTCGGTAATGCCGTTCTCGGTCATCTCGAGAAAGATCTTTGCCGCAAGCTCGGTCTCGGTCATTTTTTCAAAAAGGCTGTTATCTATTTCAACACCGAGGGTAACGTTCCATTCTGCGAGCGAGACCGGTCCTCCGGAACCGAGTATGGTATTTGTAATATAGTCATAATCCGTCAGAACATCGTCTTTGCCATATGCTTCTGAATCCTCAAACTCATCAAGCATCTCCTCTACAAGCTCTTTATCATAGAAAGCCCTGAGCTTATCGGCAAGCTCGTCTCTGTTCACCATTGCAAAAAGTTCCCGTACTGTCATAATGTTTTCCTCCTTGAATTTCGATCCTGTGTTTTTTCTTACAAGCTTATTATATCATACGGCAGGCTCAAAATATTGAGCCATTACTGTCCGCCTTTCAGCGAAGCGAAACTTAGGTTTTTAGCCCTCTCCGCCGGCTGTGTACTTATCATAGCATAACAAAAAACCGAATTCGTCAACAAATTGTGAACAAGCAGGACGAGTCCAAAATTTTACACAGTTGATCTAAAATATCTCTTTCCTCTCTATATAATAGCAAAAGGGGTGCGTAAAAAATTACGCACCCCCGAATGGAGTTTAAGTTCTATACGTCAATATGATAGATGTACGCTTCGGCATCTTCACCGAGCAGCTGTTTCACTGCCGCCTTGTATTCGGCAAGCTGTGAGGAATAGTTATCGTCAAGGTTCTCGGCCTCGGCGGTGGTCTTGTAATCAACTATGAAAAGCCTGCCGTTTTTGCGGAAGAGCAGGTCGATCACTCCGTTGCAAAGCTCTGTGCTGCGCATATAACAGAACGGCACCTCACAATATGTCTCTGCGCCGGCAAGCTCAGACCTGATATCCGCCGGGAAGTCATTCTCCTGCCTGAAGCCGCCGCTCATTACTGCGTCAAACACCCCTTCAAGCATTTCCGAATAGCTTTCATCAGCGCCTATATCGGCAAGCACTGCCTTTACCGTTTCAGCTCTTTCAGCCTTGAACTGTACTGTAACGATCCGTTCCATAAGCCTGTGAACAAGGGTGCCGATAAGCGCTGCATTCTGTTTCTTTTCTGTCTCAGGCTCTTCGGTCTCACCGGTCTCGCTGTCTGACCTTACGGCTTTGGTCTTGACCTTTACCTTGCTGGGCAGTATCAGACTGTAGCTCTTCTGCTTTACATCAGCGTTATCGAAGGGATCCTCAAAGTTCTCGCAGAGCACAGATGCAGATACCTCTTCCAAAGTGTCTGTGCCACCCGGAGCGGTGTATTCAAGCGGCCCCTCGGCATAGTCCATAAGGAACTCCCATTTGTTTATGCTGCCCCTTGAGCCTTTTGCATCTGATATTATCAGCACGCTCCGAGCACGGGTAGCAGCAACATACAGCAGCCTTTCACCCTCGGCTGCAGCGGCCTTCAGCTCGTCCTCATAGCGGTCTGTGAAATATGTGTTCGTGGAAACTATCGGTATAAATTTGTCGTCCAGGCACTTGAAAATGCAGCTTTCTGCCCTGCCGCCCCTGCGCAGAACGTTCCTGTCGGGTTCTCTTGACTTTCCAAGCGCATCAGCAAGAATGACGATGTTCCTTTCAAGCCCCTTTACCTTGTGAAGATTTGCGATCTGCACGCTGTTTGCAGTCAGCTCAAACAGCAGCGTTCTTTCGGGCTTGCTCACAAGCAGCTCTGCGAGCATATCAGCAGCATCGTTAAGGTCTGACACCTCTCCGTTTACTTCTGCGCTTCGCAGAAGCTCTCTTGCATAGCAGAGACATTCAAGCTCGTCAGCCCGAACACGCCGGAGTATTATCAGCTCATTTATCAGCCTTCCGAAAAGCGCCGAGGGCAGAATGCTCCTTGAAGCTTTCAGCAGCTCACGCAGAGCCGAAAGTGCCTTGTCTATGCGCTCACTTCCCGTGGACCTGTCGCTGTAGAGAGTCAGCTCTGGGAGCGTTTCCGAAAGCTCGCCCTCGGTTATCCCGAAGCACCCACAGGTAACGGCTCTGAAAACCGCAAGGCTGTTGCCGGGAGCCGCAAGTGCCGAAAGGATCTTGCTGAGCTCGATGAGAGGGGTGCATTTATCCATAGTGCTTCCCCCCTCTGCAAAGCAGGGTATGCCCGCCGCTCTGAATGCAGCAAGATATTTGTTGATGCGGGTCTTCGCAGGAAGTATCACCATTATATCTCTGTATTCTATCGGGCGCAGTTTTTTGGTCTTGGGGTCTGGCACGAGCCTGCTTCTGCCGCCGGCAATGGACTTTATCAGTTCTGCAACGGTCTCCGCATCGTCATCTGAGGGGCTGTAGGTGAACACGCCTGTAAAGGCAGCAGGGTCGTCCTCGGTCTCTATCGGTATAGCAGGAAAACTGCTCTGATAATCAGTGCTCTCGGGCATCAGCTTTTCAAATGCTTCGTTGAACACAGTTTTCAGCTTTGCCGTTGAACGGAAATTTCGGGTCAGCCCCAATACCTCTCCGCCCTCTGCGGCAAACCTTTCCCTTATGGACATATACGCCTTTATATCCGCCCCACGGAATCGGTAGATAGACTGCTTTGGGTCGCCGACGATGAACAGCGTGCCTTGCACAGGAACACATTTGCTCACATCAGGGTCAGGCTTTTCGGCAGTGATGTAAAACAGTATTTCAGACTGCACAGGGTCTGTATCCTGAAATTCATCAGTCAGGAAAATGCTGTGTCTTTCACGGATATGGCGGATCAGTCTGCCGCCCTTTGAAGCATCGTTCTTGAGCATATCCCTAAGGATATATTTGGCATCTGTAAATGTCAGTCTGCCGTTCGCAATGTTCCTGCGGGTAAGCTCCTTCATCGCAGAAGCAAAGAATTCAAGCGCCGTGCAGTATATGTGATCGTTGATCGCCGTTGTAAGCTCAGTATAGTTCTTCGGAACGAATTTGTATGTGCCCTTAGGGGTCTTCAGCGGCTCGAAC
>CAMMYU010000049.1:0-2860 GCA_946528545.1 uncultured Ruminococcus sp. | reverse complement strand
CTTGCTGACGCAAGTCAAGGAGAATTTGGGTAATATGACGGAAAGCTGGCAAGCAGATGATGTACAGGAGTTGTGCGGTGTTGCCTATATTATTCCCAGATCGTTCAGAAGTATATACGCTCCCAGCAGCACCAGCACCGCACCGCCGACTATCTCAGCCTTGTACTTGTATGCCGCACCGAAGCGGTTTCCGATACCCACTCCGCAAAACGATATTATAAAGGTCACTATGCCTATAGTGCTTATCGCAAGCGGAATATTAACCTTCAGGAAAGAGAACGTAACTCCGACAGCAAGCGCATCTATGCTGGTAGCAACCGCCAGAATGAAAAGCTCCCTTATATCGAGCTTCTGCTCTTCCTCTGCGGTAATCTCCTCGTTTCTTTCCCTGACAGCCTCAACTATCATTTTCACTCCGATAAAGACAAGAAGCGCAAATGCTATCCAGTGGTCGATCGCCTCTATTTTATCTGCGAACTGCCGCCCCAGCACCCAGCCAAGAAACGGCATAAGCGCCTGAAAGCCCCCGAAAAACAAAGCTATCACAAAGGCGTGACGGTAGTTGATTTTTCGCATATTCAGCCCCTTACAGACGGACACCGCAAAAGCGTCCATAGCAAGTCCTGAGCCAAGAAGCACAAGGGCTAAAAAATTCATTTACAGATCATCTCCGCTAGGCTCATAGAATAAGCACCCGTTTTCCCTGAGCAGCTTCACCGTTTCCTTATACGGAAGCCCCTTTACACTGTGCTTGTCAGCCTTATCATTATTAGTGTAGACGTTCACCGTACAGGTGCCGCCCAGTCTGTTCATTATATGCCTTGTGAGCTCTATCTTTGCGATCTTGTTCACAGGTGCGATAACCTTATGAAACTTATACCACGAACAGAAGCTCATAGTGCAGTACCCGTTTTCAAAACCTATGCTTGTACTGAGTGCCGCCGCACCCTTTACTATCATCAGCCAGAACATAGGGATAACAAGAAGCACTGCCGTTATGGTCATCTCGTTATGATAGCTTGGGAAATACGGATAAGCGATCCGCACTGCAATTGCAGGTATGACCGCTGCCAGCAGCGGAAGTATCATAAAGCCCGGGACTGAAATTTTCCTCGGTGCTACAGTACCCCTCACAGGCGGAAGGTCGGGCAGAAGCTCCCTCATTGATTCATCTGAACGGCTGCTCGTGGTTATCGGGATTATTGCCGAGATTTCACGGTGTCTTTTTCCGTAGCCTGCACAGCCGACCTCTACAGTGGTCACTCTGAATATTTTCATCAGAAGCGACTGTCTGTAGTCTATATAATTTATGCGCTTTCTCTTTAGTACATGACGTCTTCTCGCACCTTTTCCGCTTCGCACCACAAACAGGTCAGAGGCGCGGGTACAGGAAAAATTCCAGTGTCTCATCAGGTTTGCAACAAAGGATATAAGCCACATTCCGAAAATAAGCACCGCACCTGCAAGTATATATGAGGGTATCATCTCAAAAACGGCCGAGGCTTCGATCCTGCTGTTTACCTCACGAAGGATTCTTATCTCTGCTTCTCTTCCGAAGATACGGTAAGCCTGAAAAACAACTCCGACTATTACAAGCATTCCCGACAGCGTAGACGAGAACAGGAACGAGAACGCAAGCAGATCGCTTTTTCGGGATTTATAAACAAACTTCGGAGTATTTTTGCTCTCCGAGGCTATGCTGTGGTAAAGCTCAAACGCCTGCTTTCGGGTCAGATTAAATGAAATGTCAGAGCGTCTCTTACTCTGAGCACCCGTGTCTATATATATCGTACAGGAGTGTATCAGCCTGTCAAGATAGCCCTGATTAAGTGAAAATGTAGATATTTCCGAGAAATTCACCTTAGTGACCTTTATTCCGAAAAAGCCCGTATGAACTGTTATTGAGGTCTTGTCATACACAAAGTAAACCGACACCCAGCGAAGTATCGCATAGCCGAGAATAAGGCTCACTGTGAGTATTTCAGTCCAGTGCGAGCGAAACCAGCCTTCAAAATCAAACTGCGAGGCTATCAGATATTTCCCGAGGGGTATAAGCAGAAGCCACAGATACTTGGTTGTATAGTTCAGTATTCTCAACGGGTGCTGTCTGCGCCGAAAAAAATCTTTTACTGCTTTTATCACTGCTCCACCTCTGAGTGCTTAGAAGCACGCTTTCTTATCTCATTGTTGATGATATCGGTTATCTCCTTTGCATCACGAAGCGGTATGAACGGAATAATAAGGTTAGTTCCCTGAGCATTAAGGATAACAATATTGTAGCCCAGCACATTTCCGAACGGCACATAGATTGCCGTTACCGACTTCACCGATGACAAAGGCATCATCTGCTTTACTGTCAGGAGCACTCCCGTATTTGAGGTGACCGCCTTTGTTGTCACTGTATAGAACGTATTGAAGTAATACACAGGCAAAAGCAGGAGCACCACTATCCCCCCGACTATCGCCACAGGTATCTGTATATACTCTATCGGACACGGGATATATTCCTTTGCATACCTCACGACCTTATACAGTACATAAAATATTACCGACACTATCACCATCGTGATAAACACGGGCATTTTGGCAGGCTTATATTTTTTCAATTGTTTAACCTCCCAAAATGTTTTCGTTTGATATTGGCTGAGTGGTCACCCGAAGGGGTTCTAGGGGGCGACCGGAAAGCCCCCTAGGCTGGGCGACCGACTATAGTAATAGTTTACTGCTAAACTTTGGTACGTTCCGCTATGCTAAACTGCCGAGTATATGTTTTTATCAGCCGAGTGGTCACCCGAAGGGAGTCTGAGGGGCGACCGGAAAGCCCCTCAGCCAGTGCGAAGCACTATACTGATAGTTCACT
>CAMMYU010000048.1:0-13673 GCA_946528545.1 uncultured Ruminococcus sp. | reverse complement strand
CGCTACGAACTTGGGCTCTGCGGTATCATCAGCCATTACAAGTATCTCGCTCGGACCTGCTATCATATCAATGTCAACAGTACCGTAAAGAAGCTTCTTTGCTGTTGCAACATAGATGTTTCCGGGACCTACGATCTTATCTACCTTCGGTATCTCCTCAGTGCCGAATGCAAGCGCTGCAATAGCCTGCGCTCCGCCCGACATAAACACTCTGTCCACTCCGCAGAGAGATGCTGCTACCAGTATATCCTTGTTAGGTGTGCCGTCTTTAAGGGGCGGTGTCACCATGATTATCTCATTAACTCCTGCAATCTTGGCAGGAACTGCATTCATAAGCACCGATGAAGGATATGCAGCCGTGCCGCCGGGAACATACAGACCAACTCTGTTCAGTCCTCTTACCTTCTGACCCATGATGCAGCCGTCAGCCCTTGCATTTACAAAGCTCTGAGACTTCTGTCTCTGGTGAAAATCGGTAATGTTTGCGATTGCGTTGAGCAGTGCTTCAACAAACCTCGGGTCAGCCTCGGTGAGGGCATCATTTATTACATCTCTGGGCACCTCATAGTACTGAGGGAGTTTTCCGTCAAACTTCTCGGTATATGCCTTTACTGCCTTGTCGCCCTCGTTCCTGACGTTCTCGATTATCTCATTTACAACGGCTGTAACTCTCTTGTCGGTCTCTCCGCTTCTCTTCTCCAGCTGCTTGAAGAACTCGACCTCATCTGTGCCGTTGACATAGATTTTTCTTATATTTATCATGCTATCATTTCCTTTCCAGATTTTTCTCTATAAGCTCTACAAAGGCTTCGATCTCCTTTTGTCTGAGCTTCATGCTGACCATATTCACGATCAGCCTTGCAGATACGGGACATACGTCTTCGATGACCTCAAGACCGTTCTCCTTGAGTGTTGTTCCTGTCTCTACTATATCGACTATACCGTCTGCAAGCTCAAGCAGGGGTGCAAGCTCTACCGAGCCCTCTATCTTGATGATCTCAACGTCCATGCCCTTTTCTTCAAAGAACTTTCTTGTTATGTTCGGGTACTTTGTAGCTACGGTCTTTACACCAAAGCCGCTGTAGAAGTCGCTCCCTTTCTTGACAGCGAGAGCAAACTTACATCTTCCGAAGCCGAGGTCAACAAGCTCAAAGAACTTGCCCTGCATTTCCATTATAGTATCCTTGCCGACAACACCCATATCGCAGACACCGTGCTCAACATAAGTGATAACATCATTTGCCTTTGCAAGCACTACCTCAGCGTTTGCGTCTTCAATCGGCAGGATAAGCTTTCTTCCCTTTTCTCTGACAGAAGTACAGTCATAGCCTATCTTTTCTAAAAGTCCCACTGTATCCTTTTCAAGTCTGCCCTTAGTCAGAGCTATCCTGAGTGGTTTATTCATATCTTTCTCCTATCCTAAAACATCTATTTCGGATATCTCATCCGAAACTCTGATAATTCTCTTTATTCCACGACTCTTTGCATATTCGGCTGACTCTTCATAAGTATCAAAAAGCGATGTCTCTACACTAAGGCCCTCAGCAACGAGCTTCTGAGCATAGCTTATTGACTCTACTACATAGCCTTTTTCGCCGAAAACAAGCGCATCGGGAGTTTTAAGTTCAAACCTTTCGCCTATGCGGCGAAGATGTCGTGCCACAGCATCAACATTTATACCGAAGCCTACAGCAGGACAGTCCTTTCCGAACTCCTTGATAAGGCCGTCATATCTGCCGCCTTTAAGCACAGACTGACCTATCTCAGAAAGATAGCCTCTGAAAACTATCCCTGTATAGTAAGCTATATGGCTCACAAAACCAAGGTCAACAGAAATTTTGCCCTCAAAGCCAAGGCTTGTAAGTCTCTCATATTCTTCTTTAAGGCTTTCGAGTATCTTCTCTATCTCGGGGTTTGTATAAAGCTTTGAAGCCTTGTCAAACACCTCTGCGCCGCCGAACAGTGAAGGAAGCTGTCTGAGTGCCCTTGTGACAGCATTGTCTCCGACCTCATCAAGCAGGTCATTGAGCGCAGGATAATTCTTGTTCGAGATGAGCATTCTTATATCCTCACGAATGCCGTCATCAACATCAAGCTTAGCAACAAGCTCCTTAAAATAGCCTATATGACCGAGCTCCAGCCTGAAATTATCCTTGTCAAACGTAGACAGCGCCTCAACCGCTGTGCAAAGCACCTCATAGTCGGCTCTCTTGCTGTTATTTCCGCCAATAAGCTCAATTCCTGCCTGAACGTTCTCATCAGAACGGCCCTTCAGCAGTGCATTGTTCTCATAAATGCTCTGATTATAAAACAGTCTCAGCGGCATACTTGCGTCCTTGAGCCTTGTTGCCACAAGCCTTGCTATCGGGATCGTGGAATCGGGTCTCATAACTATGAGCCTGCCCTTTGTATCTGTCATTTTATAAAGGTTTTCCTGCCTGAAATTACGGGAGCTTCCGCTGAAAACATCGTAAAACTCAATTCCCGGAGTTACTACCTCGCTGTAGCCAAATCCCGAAAACAGCTTTGTAAGCTTCTTCTCAACCTCACGTCTTGCAAGGCACTCATCAAAAAGCAGATCTCTTGTTCCCTCGGGAGTTATCAGATCGTAGCGTTTCATTCTATCTTCCTTTCATATGCTTTAACGCATTAAAGCATTACCATAGTATCATAGTATCATATTAGCATAATATCATATTCTCCCGATCTTGTCAACCTTTCCCGAACGAAAGAATATGATATTTGTAGGTTTAACCTGTCAAAACAGAGAAAGCTGATTAGATTTAGGCATATCGCCGAAAGCATTATATCTCTCCAGAGTTTCTATTACAGCACTGGAAACACCGCTTTGCTGCTGGAATTCCTCGATAGATATAAAGTCACCGTTCTGAGCCTTTTCATATATGCTCAGAGCCGCACTCTCGCCGACACCGTTCAGAGCAACAAACGGAAGTCTCAGCTTGTTCTCGTCTTCAACCTGAAAAATCGTTGCGTGCGATTTCTTTATATCAACAGGCAGGAATGACATTCCTCTGCAAAGCATTTCGTTCTCAATCATAAGCATATCAAGAACCTCTCCGTCTTTACCTGTCATTTCCTCCTTTGGCTTTGAGGTAAGCTCCTCTATCTTTGCTCTTACAACGTCCTTTCCTCTGATAGCACTGTCAGCCTCAAAGGCTTCGCCCTTTACGGTGAAAAAGGTTGCATAGAAGTATATCGGCATATGCACCTTAAACCAGCAAAGCCTGATCGCTGCCGTTACATAAGCCGCAGCGTGCGCCTTCGGGAACATATACTTGATTTTAAGACAGCTCTCTATGTACCACTCGGGCACGTTGTGAGCTCTCATATCGTTTTTCATATCCTCGGTCAGCTTTTCGGGAGCTTTACCCTTACGGGTGATCTCCATGATGTTAAATGCAAGCTTATTATCAAGACCGTGATAAATAAGGTAGGTCATGATACTGTCTCTTGTTCCGATAACATTTGAAATATCACAAGTACCTGCCTTGATAAGCTCCTGCGCATTGCCGAGCCATACATCAGTACCGTGTGACAGACCTGATATCTGCAAAAGGTCCGAGAAGTTCTTAGGCTTCGCATCGAGAAGCATCTGACGGACGAATGGTGTACCCATTTCCGGTATACCGAGAGTTCCTGTCTTGCAGAGGATATCCTCTTCGGTAACACCGAGAGCCTCGGGCGATGTAAACAGCGAATACACATCGGGATCAGACATCGGGCAAGCGTTTATGTCCATGCCTGTGAAATCCTCTAAGTACTTATACATTGTAGGGTTATCGTGACCGAGCTCATCGAGCTTCAGTATAGTATCGTGCATTGAATGGAAGTCGAAGTGCGTTGTTACCATGTCAGAGTTTTCCTTATCGGCAGGGTGCTGAACAGGTGTGAAATCGTAAACCTCATAGTCACTGGGGATAACGACCATTCCTCCCGGGTGCTGAGAGGTAGTTCTCTTTACTCCGCAGCAGCCGAGCTTCAGCCTTTCGATTTCAGCCCTTGAAACCTTCAGAGGCTTGTTCGGGTCAGCCTTTCTCTTTTCGAGATACTTCATTACAAAGCCGTAGGCTATCTTATCCTGTACAACGCCGATAGTTCCTGCCTTGAACACATGATCCTCACCGAAGAGCTCTTCTGTATAGCGGTGAGCCTTTGCCTGATAGTCTCCCGAGAAGTTAAGGTCAATATCAGGAGACTTGTCTCCCTCAAATCCTAGGAAGGTCTCAAACGGGATATCATGTCCGTCACGGTGCATATCCTCTCCACACTCGGGACATTTCTTAGGCGGCAGGTCAAAGCCCGAGCCTACCGAACCGTCGGTTATAAACTCAGAGTGGTGGCACTTTCGGCAGATGTAGTGCGGCACCAGCGGATTTACCTCCGAGATACCCGACATGGAAGCTACAAATGACGAGCCTACCGAACCACGGGAGCCCACCTGATAGCCATTCTCATTTGAGTTCGCAACAAGCTTCTGAGAAATCATATAGAGCACGGCAAATCCGTGCTTGATTATTGATGCAAGCTCTCTTTTAAGTCTGTCAAAAACGTACTGAGGAATATGCCCCTCAAAGTACTGTGATACGTCAACGTCCTCGCCTACGGGCACCTCAATAGAATCGGGGTCGCAGTCGCCGTAGATAGAGCAGCACTTTTTCCAGCAGATTATCTGAAGCTGATAGATAGAGCCCTCAATAAACGGTGTATATGTACCGTCAGGGAATGCTTTCAGATCGGGGTCGCACATATCAGCTATCATATTTGTGTTTTTAACCACTACCTCAAATGCCTTTTCCTCGCCAAGGTATGAGAACTCATCAAGCATTTCCTGAGTTGTTTTCAGATATAGAGGCGGCTGATGGTCGCAGTCGGCAAAGCCCATAGAGTCCTGTATAACGGCTCTGTAGGCGGCATCGGTCTTGTCCATGAAGTGAACGTCACCTGTTGCACATACAGGCTTTCCGAGCTGGTCGGCAAGCTTAACTATTGTGCGGTTGAAGTTTTGCAGCTCCTCCTTGGAGTTTACTATATTTTCACGCAGCATATAGCCGTTATTGCCTATAGGCTGTATTTCCAGATAGTCATAGAAGTCAGCTATCTGCAAAAGCTCCTCCCATGTCTTGGTCTTATCCATAATAGCCATGAAAAGCTCGCCCTGTGAGCAGGCACTTCCGACTATCAGACCCTCACGGTGTCTTGCAAGCATAGATTTCGGTATTCTCGGTCTGCGCTTGAAGTAGTCAAGGTTTGACATTGAGATAAGCTTATAAAGGTTTTTAAGTCCCGTATTGTTGCGGACCAGGATTATCTGATGATAGGTAGGCTTTGAAAGCACATCGCTCTCATCAGCGAGAAGCGAATTTATCTTATCGACAGTCACTCTTATAAGCGGATACTGCCGGGTAAGCATTTTTGCAAGCTCTATGAAAATCTTTGCAAGAGTCTCGGCATCGTCACCGCCCCTGTGATGATTGAAGTCTCCGAAGCCGAAATGCTCGGCTACTACATTGAGCTTGTGCTTTTTAAGGTCAGGAAGCATTATCTGTGACATCGGCACTGTATCAAGCTGTGAATATCTCAGCTCAAGCCCGTACTTCTTTGCTGCCGCAGAGATAAAGCCTGTATCAAACCGTGAATTGTGCGCAACAAGAACAGGCTTATCACCGCAGAATTCAAGGAAGCGCTTTACTGCGTTTTCCTCGCTTTCAGCACCCTTTACCATATCATCGGTGATGCCTGTCAGGTTTGATATAAATTCAGGGATAGGACCTTCGGGGTCTACAAGAATGTCGAGTGTTTCCTCAATTTCAAGATTTCTGACCCTTACAGCGCCTATCTCGATTATTCTGTCCTTTTTGGGGTCTGTACCTGTGGTTTCAAGGTCAAAGCAGATAAACTCATCGGTAAGTGCTCTTCTGTCAACGCCCATGAATATCTTCTCATCATTGTTGACCTCATAAGCCTCAACTCCGAGGATCAGCTTGAAGTTTTTATCATTTTTGCGTATGTCCCTGACAGTATTTACTGCCTCGGGGAATGCCTGAACACAGCCGTGATCGGTGATAGCAATTGCCCTGTGACCCCAGTCGTGAGCCCTGTTCACAAGCTTTGAAGCAGGTGTCATAGCGTCTTTCAGAGACATATTTGTATGGCAGTGAAGCTCAACTCTCTTCTCCTCACAGGTGTCGGTTTCGACCTCACGCTTTACAGCCATAATAGTATCAGGCATGAAGTAAACATTGTGGTCAAAATCGTCTTCTTCGAGGTTTCCGCTCATAAGAAGAGTTGCGCCCTTTTTTATGTAGCCGTCAAGCATTTTTTCGAGCACTGCTTTTTTCAGATTTTTAGAGTTTCTGTACGTTTTAGCCGAGCCCATAAGCTTGACTGCAAACGAAGATGTATAGTCCGTAACAAAGAAGGTTGCTATCAGAGCACCGTTCTTTGTCTCTCTCGTATCGGGCTTTGAGAACACATCGCCCCAGACGATAACGCCCTGATCGCCTTCCTTGACGTCCTGCATCTTCACCACCTGAGACTCAGAGCTAAGCGGAGCGCCTTTAAGCACAGCTGAGTTCTCACAAAGCAGCGAGAACTTTCTCAGGTCAACTGTGCAGGTGCGGAACTCAACATTCTCAGGCCCTCCGGCTTTAGGTGCAGGAGCAGGCTTCTTTGCGTTTTCTATCATCTGTTTTGTTTCGGGCATGGCGTTCAGTGCTTCCTGCTTTGTCTGCTCATGCTTGTCCATATCTGTTTCGAGGACACCCTCAAATCTCATGTCTGCATAGCATGAGAACATATCCCTGACAAGCTTAGTAAAAGCAGCCTCGGCGCCTGCATTTTTAAGAAGCTCATATCCGCCGTTTTTAAGTGTAACCACAAAGGTCTTATCTTCGAGCCTTGCCTCAGCACCGTTGAAAAAGCCGTTCACCAGCGGACAGGAGCTTTTAAGGAATTTTGAAAGCTCAGGGAAATAAGCCTCTGTCAGCATATCGGGATTATACTTTATCTCCAGCCCGAACTTTTCAAGCCCGAGAACGTGCCTCATATCGCTTTTGAATTTCTCTGCCTGATCAAAGCTTACAAGCGTATCAAATGCAGCTGTTACTGTAAGCTCCGTACTGTTTTCGGCAAGCTCCAGCTTCAGGATACGGCCGTTTTCAAGCTCTCCGGGTATCAGACCCGAAAACTGCTCAAAGAGCATAATTATTGTTTGTTCCTGCATATATATCTATCCTTAAATCAAATACTTGATGAAAATTCTACATCTTGTCGATCTCTGCCAGAAGTGCTGTCAGAGCGTCTTCTTCATTTACAGTGCAAAGCTGCTCTCCCTTTCTGAAAATAACAGCCTTGCCCTTTCCTCCTGCAATACCGATGTCGGCCTCTTTGCCCTCACCGATGCCGTTCACTATACAGCCCATAACTGCTATCTTTATGTCCTTGTCAAGGTCACGGGTAGCTGCCTCAACCTTATTGGCAAGGCCTATCAGGTCTATCTGCGTTCTTCCGCAGGTAGGACATGAAACTATCTGCACACCGCTGCCCTTACCTATTGCTTTAAGTATATCCTTAGCGGCATAAACCTCCTTGACAGGCTCATCGGTCAGGCTGACCCTTATAGTTTCACCTATGCCGTCACACAGGAGTGACCCTATACCTACAGAGGATTTTATAATACCCATTCTCTCCGTTCCTGCCTCAGTAACACCGAGGTGCAGAGGGTATGAGCACTCCTCACGGCAAAGCCTGTAGGCTTTTATCATATTAGGTACGTTTGAGGATTTTATCGAGATAACAATATCCTCAAAGTCAAGCTCTTCAAGTATCCTTACATGACCCATAGCGCTCTCAACAAGGGCTTCGGGAGTGGGCGAGCCGTACTTTTCAAGCAGCTCTTTCTCAAGAGAGCCGCCGTTTACACCTATCCTTATCGGGATATGACGCTTTTTGCACTCATCAACTACAGCCTGAACCTTCTCCTTTGAGCCGATATTACCGGGGTTTATTCTTATCTTGTCAATGCCTGCTTCGGCTGCTGCAAGTGCAAGCCTGTAGTCAAAGTGAATATCCGCAACCAGCGGCACACTGATTTTCTCTTTTAGTGCGGGAATAAGCTTTACCGCCTCCATATCGGGGATAGCGGCTCTTATTATTTCACAGCCTGCCTTTTCAAGCTCAACTGCCTGCTTTACCGAGCCCTCAATATCGTGGGCATGGGTGTTGAGCATTGACTGTATATAAATATGCTTTCCGTCAAACGTATAGTCTCCGAGTTTTACTGCTCTGACTTCTTTCATTTTCATTCTCCGTTCAGAATAGTTTTATTATGTCGCTGACCGTGATAACTGCCATAAAAATAAGCAGCACAGCCATTCCGATAAGGTGTACCATGCCTTCTTTTTCGGCAGGCACAGGTTTGCCTCTTATGCCCTCGATAATGAGGAAAATAAGCCTTCCTCCGTCAAGTGCGGGCAGGGGCAGAAGATTGAATATTCCGATATTGATGGATATAAATGCCGCAAGTGTCAGCATTGTATCCATAAGACCCGACCAGTCGATCTTGCCTGTTTCCTCGTCACGTTCGCTCTCAACTACCTCATTCATTGAGCCGACTATACCTACAGGGCCGCTAAGGTCTTTAAGAGAATACTTTCCCCTGATCATATCAAAAAGCGAAATATAGATAAGTCTTCCGTCGGTAGCCGCCTGCTTGAATGACTCCGCCAGCACAGAGCCCACTGTCAGCTTACCCGGGTATACACGAAAGTCAATATGCATAGTCTTGTCATCAACTGCAAAGGCAACGTCTTTGAGCTCAACGTTCTTTCCGTCACGCTTTACAACCATATCGAACTTTCCGTCCTCGTCGTTCTGGAACTGGTAAGATACATCCATTGCAGTGAATATCCTCATACCGTTGATCTTTACAAACTCATCATCAAGCTGAAGACCTGTCTGCTGTGACATAGCATTATCTTCAAAGCTTGCGATCTTGGTAGTTGTGATCGCATCGGAGCGTGCTGTGTTCACAATCAGAATAATAAGGCCGAGGATAAAGTTCATTATAACACCTGCGCAGACGATGATAATACGTCTCGGCAGGCTTTTGCTGCCGAAGGAGCCCTCGGCACTGCTCTCGTTGTCCTCGCCCTCCATAGCACAGTAGCCGCCTATAGGGAAAACTCTCCAAGCATAGAGGGTATCTCCCTTTTTCTTTTTCAGTATTGCAGGCCCCATGCCTATAGCGAACTCATTCACCTTTACTCCGCAGCTTTTAGCCGCAATAAAGTGTCCGAGCTCGTGAATTATGATTATTACTTCAAAAATAATCAGTGCAAAAATAATGCCCATGCTATCGCCTTTCTGTTTTGCTATGCATTTATCTCTTTGATTAATTTTTCTGCCTGTGCTCTGGCTTTTCTGTCAGCTTCAAGAACGTCATTTTCGTTCTTTACTTCACGGTGCTCTGCCGTTTCACAGACTGTCTTTACTATCCTGCCTATATCAAGAAAACCTATCTTTCCGTCTAAGAAAGCCCCTACAGCCGATTCGTTTGCTCCATTCACGGAGGCAGGCAGAGTACCGCCCGTTCTGATAGCCTTTATGCAGGAGCTCAGGCAGTCAAAGGTATCGTAATCGGGCTTCTCAAAGGTGAGCGAGCCTATTTCCGTCAGGCTGAGCCTTCCTACCTCGCACTCTGTCCTGTGAGGATAGAGAAGTGCATACTGTATCGGTATTTTCATATCGGGAACGCCCATCTGTGCTATCACCGAGTTATCCTCAAACTCCACCGCCGAGTGAACAACGCTCTGCCTGTGAACAACTATCTCTATCTGATCTGCGCTCACGCCGAACAGGTGCATAGCCTCGATAAATTCAAGTCCCTTGTTCATAAGAGTAGCAGAATCTGTGGTTATTTTTCTGCCCATAGACCAGTTTGGGTGATGAAGCGCCTGCTCTACAGTTACACCCTCGAGATCTGCCCTTGTTTTTCCGAAGAAGGGTCCGCCCGAAGCTGTAAGAATTATCTTTCTTATCCTATTCCCCTTGTTTCCCTGAAGAGCCTGAAATATCGCACTGTGCTCACTGTCAACAGGATATATGGGAACGTTTCGCTCTTTTGCCTCACGCATAACAAGGTCGCCGCCCGCAACGAGGGTTTCCTTGTTTGCAAGTGCCACAGGAGTGCCGTGCCTTATAGCTGTCAGGGTAGGCTCAAAGCCCACCATACCTACAACGCTGTTAAGCATTTTATCAACACCGTCAAGAGAGGCTATCTCCTTTAGTCCTTCCATTCCCGTAAGTGTCTTTATTCCGCTGCCGCTGAGCCTGTCATCAAGCTCTGCCTTTTTATCCTCATTGAAGATGCAGGCACAGCTTACTCCGAGCTCCAATGCCTGCTCTGCAAGCAGCCCGACATTCGATGCCGCTGCGACTGCCTTTACCTTCATATTATGCTTTTTTGCGACCTGTAATGCCTGAGTTCCTATCGAACCCGTAGAACCTAATATGCTTATAGTCTGCATACAAAACCCCGCTTTATTCTCTTTCTAAAAACAGAGCAAAGCATATCCTCTCAGAGCCGAAGCTCATTTGAAGCTATGCTTTATTTTACCGCATAAGAACGGTCTCTGTGTATTCAGTTTATTTAAGTATCCAGCCCTGAGTGGTCATATAATACATAAACGGCGCTACCAGCAGCACGCTGTCGAACCTGTCCATAACGCCGCCGTGACCGGGCATGATGTTTCCGTAGTCCTTGATACCTGTCTGCCTTTTGACAACAGATGCTGTAAGGTCTCCGATAAGACCGATAACAGCTGCAAGCATTCCTGCTATGAAAACACCTAGATAGTTTACCGATTCACCCTTGAGCAGCTTATCATACACAAGGCTGATAATCAGCATGATAACTCCGTTTGAGAGCACTCCGCCGACAACACCCTCGACTGTTTTCTTAGGGCTGATAGTCGGGCAAAGCTTCGTCTTTCCGAAGAAAGTTCCAGCAAAGTAAGCTCCGCTGTCCGCAAGCCATGCAGCACAAAGGCTGATAACAAGAAGGAACACACTTCCCTTCGGTCTTGATGCCATGAGCAGCAGCGTCTGGAACGAATAAGTCAGAAGCCACGTTACACCTATCATAAAGAAAAAGTCCGTGTACTTGAACTTATCATGCTCTTTAAGGAACAGAAGACACATTCCCAGAATAAAAAGTCCGAAATACAGCCTGCTGCTTATAAAGAACAGATGTCCGCTTTTGTAAAAAAGAGGCATTATCACATCAAGTGCGGCATAAACATAGCATACGAACATCGCATTTGTGTTTGTGTTCATCTTTGTAGCCTTGAAAATCTCTGCGATGGCCATAATAGAAAGGAAGCCTATCGCAAAATTAAATACAAATGTATTATGCAGTATCAGCAGCACAACCGCAATAACTATAGCTACTGCCGCTGATATAATTCGTGTCTTCAATTCAGACACCTCCGAATCTTCTGTTTCTTTCGCTGTACTCAATCACAGCAGCTTCCAGATCCTTGTTCTTGAAGTCGGGCCAGAGGATATTGGTGTAATAAAACTCAGCATAAGCCGCCTGCCAGATCATAAAGTTTGAGAGTCTCTGCTCACCGCTTGGTCTGATAACAAGGTCAACAGGCGGTATCTCCTCGGTATAGAGATTCTGCTCTATAAGCGCAGGCGTTATGTCAGAGGGCTCAAGCTCACCGTCTTTAACACGCTGCGCAAGCACTCTGCACGAATGGGCTATCTCGTCCTGACCGCCGTAATTTATCGCAAGCACAAGCGTCATTGAATCAAAATCCTTTGAATCCTCCTCAACAGAGGCCATTTTCCTTTGAAGAGTTTCCTTCAGCCTTGACCTGTCTCCGATAAAGCGCACACGGATATTCTCATCAATAAAGTCCCTGACCTCATCAAGATACTTCTCAAAAAGATCCATTATAGCATCAACCTCGTCCTGAGGTCTCTTCCAGTTCTCGGTTGAGAACGCATAATAAGTAATGTAAGATATCCCAAGACGCTTAGCGTGCCTTGTTATCTCACGGAAGTTCTTAGCGCCCTCTCTGTGGCCGAACTTTCGGGGCAATCCCCTTTTTTTAGCCCACCTGCCGTTGCCGTCCATAATGACGCCGACATGGCAGGGCACTTTAGTCCCCTCGGGGAGGTAAGCTTTCGCCAAATTCACTCACTCCAACTAACAGATTAGCCTTACAGGCTCAGTACCTCCTGCTCCTTCTCGGAAACATAGCCGTCGATCTCCTTAATGAACTTATCGGTCAGCTTCTGGATATCGTCCTCGCCGTCCTTCTGCTCGTCCTCGGTGATCTCGTTGTTCTTCTTGAGCTTCTTTATCTTCTCGATAGCGTCACGTCTAATAGAGCGCACAGCTACCTTTGAATCCTCGCCCATCTTCTTTACGTCCTTGACGATCTCCTTACGTCTGTCCTCAGTAAGCTGAGGGAACACAAGTCTGAGCACCTGACCGTCATTCTGGGGGTTGATACCGACATCTGATGCCTGAATAGCCTTCTCGATCTGCTTGAGCATTGACTTATCCCAGGGAGTGATAACGAGCACTCTTGCCTCAGCAACAGACACAGCCGCAACCTGATTTACAGGTGTAGGCGAGCCGTAATAGTCAACTGTTACTTTATTAAGAACATTAGGATTAGCCCTTCCTGCTCTGATAGTTGCAAAGTCAGAGAGCAGAACGTTCACTGTTTTTTCCATTTTTTCCTTGGCCTTATTCTTTATCTCTTTCATGGTAAATACCTCCGTTTCATTATTAAGCTTCGTAATCTCCGCTGCCCTTGATAATTGTTCCGAGCTCCTTGCCCATGCAGGCATCATAAATGTTATCGGGTCTGCCGAGGTCAAACACAAGGATAGGAATATGGTTATCCTTGCACATGGTAGCGGCAGTCATATCCATAACATGAAGCTCCTTGGAAAGGATATCATCAAAGGAGAGCTGATCGAACTTCACTGCATCGTCGTACTTCTTTGGGTCTTTGTCATAAACTCCGTCCACCATAGTAGCCTTGAAGAAAATGTCAGCCTCAATCTCAGCTGCTCTGAGAGCTGCCGCAGTATCTGTCGAGAAGAACGGCATACCTGTACCGCAGCCGAAAATACAAACTCTTCCCTTCTCGAAATGTCTCATAGCCCTGTTCCTGATATAAGGCTCAGCTATCTGAGGCATAGAAATAGCGGTCTGCACTCTTACCTCAAGGCCAACGTTCTCAAGTCCGTCAGCAACAGCAAGAGAATTCATGCAGGTAGCCAGCATTCCGATATGGTCTGCTCTTGTTCTGTCCATAGCGCCGCTGGAGCGTCCTCTCCAGTAATTACCGCCGCCGACCACGATACCGACCTCAACACCTGCGTCAACGCACTTTTTAATGCTTGCCGCAAACGTATTGATAACATCAAAATCAAGCCCTGTTTTCTTATCTCCGGCAAGAGCCTCACCGCTCATTTTAAGAAGTATCCTCTTGTATTTAGGTGAATCCATAATGATCAAGCTCCTTTTCAAGTAGAGTTGCGAAGGGCAAATTGACCGCCTCTTCGCACAAAAAATATGCTTACAGATATTATACTATACTTTGCCGAAAAAGTAAAGTGTTTTTTTG
>CAMMYU010000047.1:0-7829 GCA_946528545.1 uncultured Ruminococcus sp. | reverse complement strand
GTTGTCACGTCTGTAAACGTTAGCTCTCGGGTTATCCCAGCTGCGGAATACAGCCTTGATAGCGCCCATGAGCTGCTCCTTAGGATCATCAGGGAAATCGCTGCCGATCTTAGCCTTATACTCAGCCTTGAACTGACCAGCAAGCTCCTTCAGGTCGTCAGCGTCGAGCTCAACGTCCTGCTTAACGCCCTTCTTATCCTTCATTTCGTCGATAAGCTCTTCAAAATACTTCTTACCAACTTCCATAACTACGTCAGAATACATCTGAATGAATCTTCTGTAGCAATCCCAAGCCCATCTTGCATTACCGGACTTAGCAGCAATAGTCTCAACAACTGTCTCGTTAAGACCAAGGTTAAGAATGGTATCCATCATACCGGGCATAGATGCTCTTGCACCTGAACGAACGGAAACGAGAAGAGGATTCTCCTTATCTCCGAACTTCTTACCTGTGATTTCCTCCATCTTTACGATATACTCATTGATCTCAGCCATGATCTCATCACTGATTCCGCCGTCCTCATAGTACTGAGTACAAGCCTCTGTAGTGATTGTAAAGCCCTGAGGAACAGGGAGGCCGATGTTTGTCATCTCAGCAAGGTTTGCGCCCTTTCCGCCGAGAAGCTCTCTCATATTGGCATTGCCTTCTGAGAAAAGATAACAATACTTCTTTGCCATTGGTTTCTACCTCCAATTATTTTTGTCTTTCCGCAGACACAGACAAAACGCCCGTGAACTACAGGATATATATATTATAACAGATTTCAATCAAAATTACCATAGGTTTATACCATTTTCGTGCAAAAAATCCTGCACAATCTTTAGTCAAAATTTATATGCACCTTGCACAAAAGCCGCTTGCTACAAAAACAAGCGGCTGTGAAAATTTTATAGATAAATTATGAAAATAAATCTTAAAGACCAAGCTTTAAGGTCTTCCCTTCTACGCTGACACCATCAGACAGAGTGATAGGAATCTTTTGCTCATCAGTAAAGCCTATAGTTTCGCCGTTTTTAAGCTGAACCTCTTCCGAAACAACATACTCACAGAAAGCAAAGATCATACCAATAACATCGTTAGGCTGCAGCTGAGTATCCACAACCTCCATTTCCTCATAGCCCAGTGCTCTCATACCTGATGTGTAAGCGCAAAGGCCGTCATCGGTCAGATACATTCCACCGAAAACAATAATCGGGATTGGAAGCTCATCTTTTTTTATGGTCTCAGCAAAGTTTATATAGAACTGCTTCTCATAAACTGTCGGTGCTTTATAAATGCCTATAGCATTATCAAGCTTCAGGAGTGATGCCGCTACCTTAGCAAATAAAAGTGCCTGATCGAGCGCATCAAACTTATTCATAACAGCAAGGAGCACCTGTGCTTTATGCTCTGCAACAAACTTAGCGGAATCCTGCCAGAATACATTTCTTTTAGCAGCCTCTTCGGCTTCATTATTAGGAACAGGGCTTGGCAGCAGCGAGCAGGCAACTACCATTTCGCCTACATTGAAAACAACAGCGTTATCTTTTACCTCATCTGTAACTTCAATATCCCAGTCCTCTTTAAGTATTTTGAAAAACCGAAGCCAGTCCATATTTGCGTCTTTATAAAGGACAAAACCACTCAGGACATTGCCCTCCCCTTCTTTTATCTGCTTCTCGATATTATTATCAGCCATATTGTACCTCCGTTATAATAGTTTAGTGCGCCTGATGCGATTCGAACGCACGGCCTTCAGAGTCGGAGTCTGACGCTCTATCCAGCTGAGCTACAGGCGCATAAGCTCTCAATAAAGAGAGCTAAGTTTTTATCTTATCTTTGATCCGCAAGGTAAGCTCTGATCGGGAAATACAACCGCAGCTCCGCCATCGGGTGTATCCGCTGCAAGTATCATTCCCTGAGACTCAACGCCGCAGAGCTTAGCAGGCTTAAGATTAGCAACGATTATAACCTTCTTACCGATCAGGTCTTCAGGCTTGTACCATTCAGCTATGCCTGAAACTACCTGTCTTCCTCCGAAGCCATCATCAAGCTGTAAGCACAGGAGCTTCTTGGATTTCTTTACCTTCTCGCAGGACTTAACAAGTGCAACTCTGAGATCAGCTTTACCGAAATCATCAATAGAAATCTCAGACTCAAGCTCATCAGGTGTAAATTCATCACCTTTTTCGCTATCGGACAGATTTGCTTTAGCCTCGGCCATGTTCTTTTCAATTATAGCATTAAGTTCATCTATTTCTTTTACCATATCAATTCTCGGGAAAAGAATCTCGCCCTTACGGACAGTTACATTCAGCGGAAGAACATCAAACTTTCCTGCATTATCATAGGTTGTATGTTCTGCTGATGCGCCGATCTGCTCCCAAACCTTAGGCATTGTTGTCGGCATAAACGGTGACAGAAGAGTTGATATAACTCTGATTGCTTCGAGCAGGTTATAAAGAACAGAAGCAAGTCTTGCCTTCTTGCTTTCTTCCTTTCCAAGCTTCCAAGGCTCGGTTTCGTCAATATACTTGTTTGCGCGGTCAACTACAAGGAAAATCTCCTCCAGTGCGTTTTTAAGTCTTGTTTCGTCAACACAAAGGTCAACCTTATCACGCAGAGAAAGCACACTGTCTTTAAGCGAACTGTCAAATTCGCCCTCTTCCCTTTCCTCCGGAAGTGTACCGCCGAAATACTTGTCAGCCATAGCAACCGTTCTTGAAACAAGATTTCCAAAGCCGTTTGCAAGGTCGGAATTTATGCGGTTTATCATGATTTCATTTGAAAATCCGCTGTCAGCACCGAGAGCCATTTCTCTCATAATGTGATATCTGATAGAATCGACGCCATAGCGCTCACCAAGCATAAACGGATCGACAACATTTCCAAGAGACTTAGACATCTTCTGGTTTTCGCCGTTCTTATTCTGGAATGTTATCCAGCCATGCACGGCAAGATGCTTCGGCAGCGGCACATCAAGAGCCATCAGCATTGCAGGCCAGATTATAGCATGGAATCTCATAATATCCTTAGCTACCATGTGGACATCAGCAGGCCAGAACTTATCAAAATCGCTGTATGCACCATTATTATAACCCAAAGCGGTGATATAGTTAGAAAGTGCATCTATCCATACATATACAACGTGCTCGGGGTCAAACGTAACAGGTATTCCCCACTTGAAAGATGTTCTTGAAACGCAAAGATCTTCAAGGCCCGGCTTGATAAAGTTATTAACAAGCTCCTGAGCACGGTACTTAGGTCTGAGATAATCAGTCTCTAAAAGAAGCTTCTCTATCCTATCAGCAAACGGAGACATCTTAAAGAAGTATGCCTCTTCCTTTGCTTCAACCACAGGTCTGTGACACTCAGGACAGCAGCCGTGTTCATCAAGCTGGCTTTCAGTCCAGAAGCTCTCACAAGGGGTGCAATACTTGCCCTTGTATTCGCCTTTATAAATGTATCCTTTATCATATAGTGTCTTGAATATTTTCTGAACAGCCTCGACATGATAATCATCAGTTGTTCTGATGTATCTGTCATAGGATATATTCATATAGCTCCAGAGTTTCTTGAATGTATCAACTATTTCATCAACATACTGCTTCGGAGTAACACCCTTCTCAGCAGCCTTCTGTTCGATCTTCTGACCGTGCTCATCTGTGCCTGTCAGGAACATAACATCATAGCCCTGCATTCTCTTATACCTAGCTATCGAATCGCAGGCTACCGTAGTATAGCAATGCCCTATATGCGGATTGCCCGACGGATAATAGATAGGAGTTGTAATATAAAATGTTTTCTTATCCATTTTTAGTCCTCCTTAAACATACATAATATATTATTATACATCATTCAAGCAATTTAGTCAAGTCTTACAAAACAAAAAAGACGCAGCCATCTGACTGCGTCTCTATTACACAGAGGATCAAGCCATTCCTGCTGTGATAATAGCCATTTTGTAGACCTCATCAGCATTGCAGCCTCTTGAAAGGTCATTAATAGGAGCGTTAAGTCCCTGAAGAATAGGACCGTAAGCCTCAAAGCCGCCAAGTCTCTGAGCAATCTTATAACCGATATTTCCTGCCTCGATAAGCGGGAAAATGAAGGTGTTAGCCTTACCTGCAACGGGAGAATCGGGGCACTTGGTCTTAGCTACCTCAGCTGAAACTGCTGCATCGAACTGGAACTCACCGTCAATCACAAGCTCAGGGTCGATCTTTCTTGCTGCTTCTACTGCATCATGGCTGAGCTGAACAGTACCGCCCTTACCTGAGCCGTATGTTGAGAAGCTGAGCACTGCAACCTTAGGATCAATACCGAAGAAAGCTGCTGTTCTTGCTGTTTCAACAGCTACCTCAGCAAGCTGCTGAGCTGCTGTAAGTACTACATTGCCTTCCTTGTCAACCCTGTCAGTATAAGCGAGATTGATTGCGCAGTCACCCATTGAAATGGTCTCTTCAGCACCGTCTTTCTCTCTGAACAGAATAAACGATGAGCTTACAAGGTTTGAACCCTTCTTTGTTTTGATGATCTGAAGAGCAGGTCTTACTGTATCAGCAGTAGAATATGTAGCACCGCCAAGCAGTGCATCTGCCTTGCCGGCCTTAACGAGCATTGTTCCGAAATAGTTAGACTTCTTCAGAAGCTCTCTGCACTCGTCTTCTGTCATCTTGCCCTTTCTGAGTTCAGCCATCATCTTTACCAGAGAATCCATATCCTCATAAGTAAGCGGATCAAGAATCTGAGCCTTTGAAATATCAAAGCCGCCTGCTGCTGCTGCTGCCTTTACATCATCAACATTTCCGCAAAGAATTACACCCATGAGTTCTTCCTTGAGAAGTCTGTCAGCAGCTGAAAGTATTCTTTCATCTGTTCCCTCAGTAAAAACGATAGTTTTTGCACTTGCCTTTAAATTGGCAAGAAGCTTATCAAACATTGCCATAATAAATGACCTCCTGATTATTTTTACAGAACCATTATATCACTCATTGCAAAAAAATGCAAGCTTTTTCCGTGAATAACTGTTATTATGCTTAAATATATAATATGAGTTCATTTTGAGTTCATAATAAACTGGTAAAATTAGTATGTAATTATACAATGGGGGAAGATGTATGAAAAGAAAGCTCATTGGTTTTATCACCTCCAGTCCGGAATCAGAATCTGTACAAAGACTAGTTGAAGGGCTGTTTTCTCAATGTAAATATTATGGTTATGACGTCGCAGTAATAAGCCCTCTTGTTCAGGTGTGCCATTATTTCAAGGATTATCTTAAAGGTGAAAGCAATATATATAATCTAATCAATCCAGAAATGTTTGACGGTATTATTATTGACACGGTAAGTCTGACTCAGGACAGAGTTACATGGCCGATGATTCAGATCGAAAATATACTGAAAAAGCATAACTATAATAATGTTGTTGTAATAGATATTCCGTTAGGCGATTATCATCTGGTTGAGACTGATGATGTGATTTCATTCAAGAAAATAACAGATCATATTCTCGATGTTCATAAATGTGAAAACGTCTGGGTACTGAATGGTCCTGAAAATATGTCTGTATGCCGAAAAAGGCTGAAAGGTATCAAAAAGTCTTTTGATGAACATAACATTAAGTTCAAGGAAAGGAACGTAACTTACGGTGATTTCTGGTATTCCAGCGGTGAACAGCTTGCAAAAAGAATATATGATGCCGACAGAAGACCTGATGCTGTTATATGTGCCAACGATCATATGGCGATCGGTCTGTCTAACGGATTGATAAAGCGAGGCATAAAAGTACCTGACGAAATAATTGTTACAGGCTTTGATGCAACCGCAGAAGCTGCAATTAACGATCTTGCAATCACCACCTACACCCCTGAATCAGGCGCTGCCGCTGCTGAAGCTGTAAACTATCTTCGCACACTGATCGACCCGGATAAAACTATAATTGATTCAAGCGATGCAGGCTATGGTGGAATGCTTTGCTGTGACAGCTGCGGCTGCAGAACAAATATGAAATACGTCAGAAGAAGGCTTGGAAGGTCACTGATACACGCTCATATTAATTATCAGGAAGACGGAATAGAAGATAATGTAAACATCGGAAGACTGCTTGACAGCTATATGTTTGAAAATCTTACAAGCGCAAGAACTCCCGAGGATTGTCTCAAACGAATTTATAACACAGATTATCTTATAAGACCGTATGACCACTTCTATATGTGCCTGAGGAAGGACTGGCTTGATACCGAGAAAATGCTTGTAAAAGGCTATCCCGAAAAAATGAGAATGGTCATGCATGCAATTCCCGGAGAATACGAATTAAATGATTATCTTTTCTGCGATGATTCCGATAAGCATGAATTTGAAACAAAGCTCATGCTTCCGCAACTGCTTGATGAAGATCATGATCCGTCTGTTTTCTACTTCTCACCCATTCATTTTGAGGAAAACACATTCGGATACTGCGTTTTACAGTGTGCTCTCCAGAAAATGAGAAAGCTTGATATAGTTTTTCATAACTGGATAAGAAACATAGATAATGCTCTTGAAATGGCAAGAGCTCAGAACAGGCTTCTGGAATTTTCCGAAAGAGACGCTCTTACAGGTCTGCTGAACAGAAGAGCACTTGATAACTGGTTTATCAATAATGAGAATGCAAAGGCAAATCATGTAATGGCTATGGTTGTTGATATGGACGGCCTTAAAGTAATAAACGATAATTTCGGCCATATCGAGGGCGATTACGGCATTAAAACAATTGCCAATGTAGTAAATGATATTACTAATGATACCGAAATCTGTGTTCGTGCAGGCGGAGATGAATTCTATCTCGTTGGTATCGGTAATTATAGCGAACAGGATCTGCTTGATAAGCAAAAGCAGTTTTATGATGAGCTTGCTGAAATAAATATGCATTCAGGCAAGGATTATGAGATAACAGGCAGTATCGGAAGTGCATTATGTGATTTTAACGGCAAGGAAAGCTTCAAAGTGCTTCTTAAACAGGCTGATGCTGATATGTACCGAAATAAAGAAATGCGAAAAAAGAACAGAGTATAAAAAATAGGCTTCTGTAATTACACAGAAGCCTTATTTTATTAAAGTGTACCGAAAATTCTATCTCCCGCATCACCGAGGCCGGGAACAATGTATGCATTTTCATTAAGTCTTTCATCAAGTGTACCTACATAAATATCTATGTCAGGATGTGCCGCTTTAAGAGCCTCAAGCCCCTCGGGGGCAGCAATTATGCAAAGGAATTTAATTTTCTTTGCTCCCTTAGACTTAATAAAATCAACCGCCTGAATTGCAGAACCGCCGGTTGCAAGCATCGGATCAGGAAGAATAACCAGTCTCTGATCAATATCCTCGGGCAGCTTGCTGAAATAAGAATGAGGCTCATGTGTCTTCTCATCTCTTGCAAGCCCGATGTGACCGATTTTTGCAAGCGGTATCAGCTCGGTAATTCCGTTTACCATACCAAGTCCTGCCCTTAATATCGGAACAACAGCAGGCTTCTTGCCGGCAAGCATAGGCTGTGAGGTTTTTGTTATAGGCGTTGATATTTCTACATTTTCAGTGGGCAAGTCTCTCGTTGCCTCATAACACATAAGCATTGCTATTTCACTGACAAGTCTTCTGAACTCCCCTGTTCCTGTTTCCTTATTCCTGAGAATTGAGATCTTATGCTTTATAAGCGGATGGTCTAAAATCTTTACTTCAGCCATTTTTATCACCCTTTCGATAATTTTAGCTACAATTATGGCAACACCGCACGACCTCTGTGCATCAGATGCGCCGTCCAGATTTTCGTCAGATTGCCTAAATTCGACGCAGGCTTGCTGACGCAAGTC
>CAMMYU010000046.1:0-5837 GCA_946528545.1 uncultured Ruminococcus sp. | reverse complement strand
TGCTTATAATTACGGTAGAGTATATCTTAAAGAAGCTGCTCGCCAAAACAAATATAGTGCTTCGTGCAATAATCATGAATGTTCTGTTCACAGGCGGACTGCCCCTTCTTATTATAGATTCGCCCGACAGCGCAATAAGCTTCATCGGCAGAATGTTCAGCTTTTCAGGTCTCCCGGGAGATGTCTATGCGACATACGTTTTAAGAACCTATGCTATACTGTTTCTTGTGTCTGTATTTTTCGCATTTGCTCCTGCAAAGCTTATCAAGACCTCGTTCAATCAGATCAGCCCTAACATACTCAGGATAGTTCAGCCTGTAGTGCAGACTGTACTCCTCCTTGTAGCAACGGCATATCTGTCGGTATCGCCTGTTGAAGGCTTTATGTTCTGAGGGGGTGCTGTGAAATGAAAAAAACACTTAATCTGATAAGTATAGCAGGCTTTTTTGCAATAGTGGTAATGCTCGGAGGCTTCACGCTTTTCAGTGCAAGAGGAGACCTCGGAAGCATTTTTAAGGGTAATGTCAAAGAGAATACCAAAAGCATTACCGAGGACTACTTTCCCCTTGTTAACAACTGGCGCTCGCTGCATACGCTGATTTCGCAGGCAATGACAGGAACTGACACAGACGGCATCTATGCCGATGAGGACAGGCTCATAAGAGTCTATCCTGATTTTGATAAGTCTCAGGCATTTTCAAATGTCGGAAGAATAAACAACTTTGCAAAAAAGGTTGACGCTCCCATATCACTGCTTCTTGCGCCTACCGCATCGGGAGTGTATCAGGCTGTTCTTCCTGACTATATAAGCAATATGGATCAGCTCGGGCTGATAAACTCACTTTACTATAAGCTTGGCAAGGGTGTAGGCTCAATAGATATGTTCTATCCGCTTTATTCAGCCAAGGAGGACTACATCTACTACAGAACCTCAGACTGCTGGACCTCTCTGGGCGCTTACTATGCCTATGAGGATATGATAAGACAGCTCGGAGCATCACCATATAACCTCTCAAACTATGACCTGGAATATGCTGATGACAGCTATAAGGGTGAGCTTTATCAGCAGCTTCAGTATAAGAGCTGTGCCGATGACAGGATAAACCTCTTCCGCCCAAAGCTCGGAAGCACTGTAGAGAAGGTAAGTCTCTATACGGGCGATGAGGAGGAGAACGCAAAGTCAGTGTATTTCAAGTCTGCACTCAGCACGGAAAAAAAGAACGATGTGTTTCTCAGAGGAAGCAATTTCACCCGTGCCGAGATAGATACATCATCGGATTCGGGGCTCAGGCTTCTGCTGATAAAGGGCGACTATGCGAACACTCTTGTTCCGTTTCTCCTTCCGCATTATGAGCACATTACCGTTATAGACCCCGACAGGCTCAAGGCAGAGGGCAGAACACTCTCTCAGACTGTTGACCCGAACACCTATGACAGAATACTTATTATGTATGACTGCATACAGTTTTCACAGACAGATTCTTTTGATATATTCTGAAAAAAACAAATGAATACCTTCACGGCAGCCAAGCATGAAGGCAACACCGAGACCAAAGGAGCGTAAACTATGAGAATGAAATCTGACCTTATCGACCTTAACGATTACCCTGTTGAGTGGTGGGAGAACCTGCTTGACCTCGGACACAAGATAGTATCCGACCCTGCTGCCTATGCTCATGCAGCCGACGGCAAAATAATGGGCACTCTTTTCTATGAGCCCTCAACCAGAACACAGATGTCCTTCCAGACTGCTATGCTCAGACTGGGCGGCTCTATCATCGGCTTTGACAATCCTGCAACATCATCTGTAGCCAAGGGCGAGAACATCAAGGACACTACAAAGATAGTATCAGGATATGCCGATATCTTAGTTATGAGGCACCCAACAGCAGGCTCGGTCAAGGCAGCAGCACTGACGGCTGACTGCCCTGTTATCAATGCAGGTGACGGCGGACACCTGCACCCCACCCAGACCCTTACCGACCTTCTGACTCTCAAGGAGGAAAAGGGTACACTTTCGGGGCTTACAATAGGCTTCTGCGGAGACCTTAAAAACGGCAGAACAGTACACTCTCTTATAAAAGCTATGTCCTGCTTCAAGGACAACCGCTTTGTGCTTATCTCCACAAAGGAGCTCGCACTTCCTGCATACATAAAAGACGTGCTCTCAGCCAGCGGCCTTGAATATGAGGAGTGTGCAGACCTTGAAAAGGCAATAGGCAAGCTTGACGTTCTCTATATGACCCGTATACAGCAGGAGCGCTTTGCCAGCCGTGAGGAATATGAAGCTCAAAAGGGCTGCTATATCTTGGATACAAAGAAAATGTCACTTGCAAAGCCCGAACTGATCGTTCTTCATCCGCTGCCGAGGGTTGATGAGATTGAGATCGCCGTAGATGATGACAGCCGTGCAATGTACTTCAAGCAGGCAAGCTACGGAATGTATATCAGAATGGCACTTATCCTCACAGTACTTGAGGGCAAAAATGTAACACAGATAGTCAAGGGCAAGGCCCACAGAAATACTATCTGTTCAAATCCTAATTGTATAACTCATAAGGAAACATATCTCCCTCACTACTTTGTAGGAAACGGTACAACACTTGTTTGTGAGTACTGTGATGAGAGAACTCTGGTTGACTGAGTACAGGCAAGATCCGACTAAATATAATGAACTAAAAGTTAAAAAAATCACCCTATTGTTTTAAGACTGTTGAAAGCAAAACTCATTTATGTTATACTGAACAAAGTCAAAGAAGTGAAAAGCAGGGAAGTTTGTTATGACAGAAGAAGAGTTTGAAAAGCTGTACGGACGAAAGCCATATAAAAGGGTCGTCAGGAGAAAGATCTACTGGGGACGGATTTTTGCTGCGCTTATTATACTGATACTTATTATATATCTTTTAGTTAAGGCGATAGCAGGCATTGTTTCGTTTTTCACGGGCGGAAAGGATAAGTCCGACAAGCTGACTGACAGCACTGCAAAAATGGTGCTTGCTGATACTAAGGCAGGAAGTTCCGATGAGAAAGAAAATCCGCAGGTGGTGGAAAAGCCTGTAGAGAAGATCACAGACGGCGGCTTTACTGTGTGCATTGACCCGGGTCACGGCGGAAATGACGGCGGAACTACAGATAGCTCGGGAATGAGACTTGAGAAAACCGACTGCATTGCAGTTTCTGCAATAGTGAAAGACAAGCTTGAGCAGATGGGCGTAAAGGTAGTTATGACCCGTGAGGGCGATGAGTCTGTAAACCTTGATAAAAGGTGCGAGATCGCAAATGATTCTGAGGCTGATCTGTTTGTATCAATACATAGAAACAGCTATGACGGTGATATATCGGGTGTTGAGCTCTGGGTAAACAATGCCGAGCCCGAATATGATACAACGCTTGCTGAGGATATCCTCGCTGAGCTTGAAGGTGCAGGAGTGTCAGGGAGCAGAGGCATACGTTACGGATATGTGGGTGACCCGAATATCAACTACTATATCAACACCGACACTGTAATGCCCAGCTGTCTGGTTGAGCTTGGCTTTCTCACAAGTGCCGAGGACAACGAGCTTTTTGATAATAAGCTTGACGAATATGCAGGGGCTATTGCAGACGGAATAGTTAAAAGTGCAATTGACATCGGGATAATTGATGCGCAGGGCAAGAGACTTATCGGTGATCGGCTTCTCTCACCCGAGAAGGCTGTCAATGTTTACGGAAGCGATTCTCTGGAGCAGGACAGAACCACTCCCGAGGAATACGCACAGAACGCTTACGGTGAGATTTACAATACTCAGGAGAACGAATACTATTGATAAATCAGAATCTCCGACGCAGACTAAGTTTACGTCGGAGATTTTTACAGTATATAAATGTCGAATTTTGAAAGGAACGGTAGTATGTTTGACAGAAAAAGGGCAAAGGCTTCGGCTAAGAAAACAGTAAAAATGCATTACACTGTTCTGGTATTTATGTGCCTTATGGCGGCTTTTGTAGGTATCAAATATTCTTCTGCACTGAGTATAATAACATCGTTTTCCGAGGCTGAAACAAATCTTCAGACCTATGATGCGGTAAACACTGCGGCAGGCGGAAACAGCTCGGGCTCAGTGCTTGGAGAGCTTATCGGCAACAACATCGACATTATAGTAAACGGAAAAGAGGTTACCCCGGATTTCGATGATGCCAGACAGAAATATAAGGACAACAAGAAAAAGAGCGTGAAGCTTGGCTCTGTTGAGATAAGCTATGCCGACGGAGAGTTTGCAAAAATAGCGAATGCGTTATCGTCGGGCTCGTATGTGTATACTATTTATAAGGGTGTCCACAATATCACAGGCTCGGACAGGGCATCGCTTATAATCGTAATAATAGCAAGCGTGCTTGTGAAGCTGTTTATCACCTACTTTGTGTTTAATGTGCTCAGTGCGGTTATGGCTAGGATCTTTCTTGAAGCCCGTATCTATGAAAAGATACCTGTCAAGAACTTCTTCTTTCTCATGCGAAACAGAAAGTGGCTCAAAACAGGCTGGATACTGCTTGTAAAAGAGTTCTTCTATACGCTTTGGTCGCTGACGATCATCGGTGGAGTAATCAAGCACTATTCCTATTACCTTGTGCCGTATATTGCGGCGGAGAATCCCAACCTTTCTGCAAAAGAAGTCATAACAATGTCAAGAAAGCTTATGAAGGGTCACAAGTGGGAGTGCTTTAAGCTTGAGATGAGCTTTATCGGCTGGAAAATACTTGGAGTGCTCAGCTTCGGAATAGTTGAAATTCTCTGGGTAAGCCCTTATGAAGAAGCTGCGATTTCCGAGTTCTATACAGCACTCAGGAACGGAGCGCTTGCAGGCGAGAGGAGAAGCGAAATTTTCATTGACAGATACCTGTTTGAAAAAGCGTCCCGTGATGCGCTTGTAAGAACCTACAGTGATATAGACGATCTGAAAAGAGAGACAGAAACCTTTACCGACCATTACACAGGTGCAAGAGCCTTCTTTGCAAATGTGTTCGGAATAGTACCTATGTATTCTGAGCGTACCGAAGCTATCGACCGAAACGAGATAAACAAGATAAAGGTTTCGCAGTCAGGAGATGAGCTTGAAGGCAGGGCATATCCCGAAAGGCTGTCTCCTACACCGCTGCATGAGAAAAAGCATGACAGGTTAAGCACCATCTTCTATACAAGAAGCTACTCGATAGGCTCGCTTGTTTTGATGTTCTTCATAGGCTGCTTTATAGGCTGGGCTTGGGAGGTCATCTATAAGTACATAGAGATCGGAAAGTTTGTAAACCGAGGAGTAATGCACGGTCCGTGGCTGCCGATATACGGCTCGGGAGCAGTTATGATACTGGTGGCACTCAAAAGGTTCAGGGCAAAGCCCGTTATTGAATTTTTTGCAGCAATAGTTCTCTGCGGCTTTGTTGAGTACTATACGGCAGTTATCCTTGAAGCTACCCACAACGGTCAGAAGTGGTGGGATTACAGCGGATACTTCCTGAACATTAACGGCAGGGTCTGCGCAGAGGGTCTTATGATCTTCGGTATCGGCGGAGTTGCCTTTGTGTACTTCGCAGCACCGATGATAGACAATCACCTGAGAAAGCTTAGCGGAAAGCTCACAGCGATCCTGTGTGCGGTTCTGGTAGGTTTGTTTGCGGCAGATATGATATACTCAAACCTCCACCCGAATGTCGGAAAGGGTATCACCGACTATGATACATCTTCTGCGGCAGGCTGTGACCTTACAGTATCGCAAATGATAAGTAAAACCGAATGATACAACAATATAAAGGCAACACCGCACGACCCGCGGCTAACGCCTCTGCACATCATCTGCTTGCCA
>CAMMYU010000045.1:0-8361 GCA_946528545.1 uncultured Ruminococcus sp. | reverse complement strand
CCCTCTTTTTCCTTGATCTGAGCTTTTATCTCCTCGCTGATTATCTTCTGAAAGTCACGCACCATTGTCGGATAGGGGTGAGGTCCCATTACCGAGCCAATGCAATAGAAGGTTGTGTCGATATTTGATACCCAGTCACGGAAGGCTTCGTTGATTGCGTCTTTAAGGGTTGCTGTACCGCTGTCCACTCCTGTAACCTTTGCACCGAGAAGGTTCATTCTGTACACATTGAGAGACTGTCTTTCCATATCGGTTCTGCCCATGTAGACCTCGCACTCAAGGCCAAGCAGAGCACAAACAGTTGCAGTTGCAACTCCGTGCTGACCTGCACCTGTCTCAGCGATTATTCTCTTCTTGCCCATCTTCTTTGCAAGAAGAACCTGTCCGAGGCAGTTGTTGATCTTGTGAGCACCTGTATGGTTTAAGTCCTCACGCTTGATATATATTTTCGGACCGCCCAAGTCCTTTGTCATTTTCTCAGCGTAATAAAGGAGCGACGGCCTGTTTGCATAATCACGGTAAAGCTTAGCAAGCTCTTTTTTGAATTCGGGGTCGTCCTTGTATTTGTCATAAGCTGCTTCGAGCTCGTGAACAGCTGTCATTACTGTCTCGGGGACATACTGTCCGCCGAATATATCGAAGCGTCCTTTTTCATTCATTTTAATTCCTCATTTCATATCTCTGACCGCTTTGACCAGAGCCTTGATTTTCTCATTATCCTTAAAGCCTTCTGTCTCGACCGAGCTTGAAGCGTCAACTCCTATGGGGCTTATCCCCTCGCAAAGCGCTCTGACATTCCCGGCACTCACTCCGCCAGCCAGAAAGAACGGAGTATCAAACACGGCTTTCTTTATTATCTCGGTATCGGCAGTTTTGCCTGTTCCGCCTACCTGCCCGTTTACAAAGCTGTCAATAAGAAGCATATCTGCACCCAGCTTATCGGCACGCTCTATCATATCGGGAGATGATGCACGAACTGCCTTCCATATCTCACCGCTGAAGCGCTGTCTGAGCTCTGAGATGTACTCAGCAGACTCATTTCCGTGAAGCTGTATAACATCGAGCCTTTCTGACAAAGACCTGACATTTTCAATATCCTCATCAACGAACACACCTACTGCCTTTATGCTTTTATCAAGCTCTGATACAAGCTCTCCGAAAAGATCGGGCGTGACAGTTCTCTTGAAGCCTGCACTCAGGATAAAGCCTGCGTAATCGGGTCGGTGCTCATTGACATAAGCTATGTCCTCGTGCCTGCGCATCCCGCAGATTTTAATAAGCATTATACGCCCTCCCTAAGTGTACGGAGCGTTCTGCCTATATCATGGCTTCTCATAAGCGTTTCTCCGACAAGCACCGCATCTGCACCAAAGGAGCGCACACGCTTCATATCGGCATTATCTCTGATACCGCTTTCGGAAACAAGCACACGGCTTTTATCTGTAAGCCCTGCAAGCCTTGCGGTAGTTTCCAGATCAACATTGAAGGTGGTCAGGTCACGGTTATTGATACCGAGGCAGTCGGTCATCAGGTCTCCGACCTTTTCAAGCTCCTGCTCGTTATGCACCTCGGTGAGTGTTTCAAGCCCAAGGCTGTGGGCTATATCTGCATACTCCTTCATCTGTGAGGAACTCAGTATACCTGCTATGAGCAAAACCGCATCTGCACCGATGACTCTCGCTTCATAAATGGAATACTCATCTATTATAAAATCCTTGCGAAGTATAGGGATACTGACGATCTGACGTATCTGTTCAAGATACTCCGAGGAGCCCTGAAAATAGTGCTCCTCTGTAAGACAGGAGATCGCATTTGCTCCGCTTTGTTCGTATTCCTTTGCTATTTCGGGAGGGTCAAAGTCGGGTCTTATAAGCCCTTTTGAGGGCGATGCTTTTTTGACCTCGCAGATAGCTGACAGGGTCTCCTGACGGAGCGCCTTTGAAAAGCTGACGGTTTTGTATGCTGCTTCACCGCACATTGCTTTAATATCAGCGGGGCTTATCCTGCGTTTTTCACGCTCAAGCTGTTCGAGCCTTTTTTCGCATATCTGATCGAGTATCATTTTTCTGCGCTCCTGTTTGTATACTCAATAAGCTCATTAAGCTTGCCGAGCGCTCTGCCGCTGTCGAGGGCTTCTCTTGCGATGTCTATGCCCTCTTCGATAGTCTCAGCCTTGCCGCATACATAAAGAGCACAGCCTGAATTGAGAAGAACTATATCCCTCTTCGGACCTTTATCAATGCACTTTAAGATATTAAGCGTAATCTGCGCATTGTCCATTGCAGAGCCGCCCACTATATCTGCAAGCCTTGCACGTCTCATGCCGAAGTCCTCGGGCTTTATCTCATATTTAATGAGCTTTCCGCCGTTTACCTCACAGATAGTTGTAGCGTCTGAAATTGAAATTTCATCAAGCCTGTCATTTCCGTAAACCAGAAGCGCTCTCTTGATACCGAGATTCATAAGCACCTTTGCCATTGGCTCAAGGAGCTCCTTGTCATAAGCGCCGAGTATCATATAGTCAGCCTTTGCAGGATTTGCAAGAGGTCCTAAGATATTGAACACTGTGCGAACACCTATCTGACCTCTGGTAGGACCTACAAAGCGCATAGCACTGTGATATGACTGCGCAAACAGGAAGGATATGCCTATATTGTTCACGGCAGCCTCTGCCTGCTCATGAGTTGACTGTATCTTAACTCCGAGGGCTTCAAGCACATCGGCTGCTCCGCTTTTTGAGGATACACTTCTGTTGCCGTGCTTGGCTACCTTCTGTCCTGCTGCTGCGATAACGAATGATGAGGTTGTCGAAATATTGAAGCTGTTTGCAAGGTCTCCGCCTGTGCCGACAATGTCAAGCACATCGGAAACATTTACCTTTGCCATTTTATCACGCATTACTCTTGCAAAGCCTGTAATCTCCTCTATCGTTTCGCCCTTCATTCTCATAGCGGTCAGAAGAGATGCTATCTGCGCATCTGTGGCCCTGTCGGACATGATGATATCCATAGCACTGCAGGCCTCGTCTTCAGTGAGGGACTTGCCGTCGGATACTATCTTGATATAGGGCTTGAGCTCAACTCTCTCGCTGACAGGCATTGATGTTTTCTTCGACTTTGTGGTTTTTATGCCTGCAACATCGTTTAGGAAATTCTCGATAATTACCGAGCCGAACTCCTTTGTCAGTATCGACTCGGGGTGAAACTGAACTCCGTAGGTCGGGTGATCTCTGTGTCTTATTGCCATCACCTGAGCTTCATCATCAGTTGCAATAACTGAGAGCTCAGGCGGCAGCGAGGTGCTGTCCACAATAAGTGAATGATACCTTGCAGCCTTTATAGTCTGAGGAAGTCCGCTGAACAACGGGTTTGCAGTATTGAGTGTTATGTCGGTCTGCTTGCCGTGAAGCTGCTTTTTGGCGTGAGTGATCTTAGCACCGAATGCCTCGGCAATTGCCTGATGCCCCAGACAAACACCTAAGATCGGAACCTTTCCGCTGAATGCTTTAACGGCATCAACTGAAATGCCTGCACTCTTCGGGAAGCCCGGACCGGGGGAGATCACTATTGCCTCGGGGCTTAGAGCCTCGATCTCCTCTAATGTTATCTCATCGTTTCTTGCGACCTTAATGTCGCTGTTCAGAACTCCTATAGCCTGATAAAGATTATAGGTAAAGCTGTCATAATTGTCTATCAGTAAGATCATGAAAATCACCCTCCTGTGGGGAAAAGATATTCGCCTTTACTTCACAAACCTCTCTAAGAAGCTCTTGTCGTTGAAGTAATTAATGCCTATTGCGTTGCGCACCTCGGCAACTGTCTCATTGGAGACCTCAATTGCGTGCTCGGTGCCTTTTCTGAGAATGTTAAGAAGCTCTCCCTTGTCCTTCTCGAACTCCTCTCTTCTTGTTCTGATAGGAGCTAAGAACTGCTGCATTACGCTGTTTAAGAACTTCTTGCACTTCATGTCTCCGAGACCGCCCTTTTCGTAGTGCTCCTTCATCTCGTCAAGGTTCTTGTACTCAGGCAGGAACTCTGCGAAGTCCTCTTCCTTGGAGAAGGCTTCAAGATAGATGAACACGGGGTTGCCCTCTGTGTGGCCGGGGTCACTGACATTAATGTGGGTCGGGTCGGTGAACATTGACATTATTTTTGTTTTGAGCGTTTTCTCGTCATCTTTAAGGTAAATGCAGTTGCCGAGGGATTTGCTCATTTTGGTATTTCCGTCTGTTCCTACAAGCCTGTTGCAGCTTGCGTTGTCTGGGAGGACTGCCTGAGGCTCAACAAGGATATCACAGTTATAGATCCTGTTAAAGGAGTTTACGATCTCTCTTGCCTGCTCAAGCATTGGGAGCTGATCCTCGCCTACGGGAACATACTTTGCCTTGAAGGCTGTAATGTCAGCAGCCTGGCTGATCGGGTAGGTCATAAAGCCTACGGGAATGCTTCTCTCAAAATCTCTCATTTTGATCTCGTTTTTGATCGTAGGGTTTCTTTCGAGCCTTGACATCGTAACGAGGTTTGAATAATACATAGGAAGCTCATACAGAGCAGGTATATGCGACTGAACCAAGAAGGTAGTTTTCTCGGGTGTAAGGCCTACTGCCAAGTAGTCGAGCATAACGTTTAAGATGTTCTGTCTGATCTTCTCGGGGTTGTCTGCGTTGTCGGTAAGAGCCTGAAGGTCAGCTATCATTACGAAGGTATCGTACTTGCCTGTGTTCTGAAGCTCTACTCTCTTTCTGAGCGACCCCACATAGTGTCCTAAGTGAAGTGCTCCTGTCGGTCTGTCGCCTGTTAAAATGATCTCTTTTGCCATGACAAATTCTCCTTTTTTTATATCTTTTTAATTTGGTGACTATGCGCATTCATCACCGGTATTTTTAACTTAGCTTGCTGGCTTCTTTGACAGCATTTATTACTGCCATTGCCTTATTGCAGGATTCCTCGTACTCGGCCTCGGGATCGGAGTCAGCTACCACTCCGCCGCCTGCCTGAACATAAGCCTTGCCGTTTTTGAAAAGAACCGTCCTTATCGCTATACACATATCGAGCGAGCCGTCAAATGCGATATAGCCGACTGTTCCGCCGTAAAGGCCTCTCTTTGTGGTTTCAAGCTCGTCGATTATCTCCATAGCTCTTACCTTCGGTGCTCCCGAGAGCGTTCCTGCCGGAAGCACTGCCATAAGTGCATCGAGAGGCTTCTTTCCTTCGGCAAGCTTTCCCTTTACGTTTGAAACAAGGTGCATTACCTTTGAATATCTCTCAACTATCATAAGGTCGGTCACTTCAACACTTCCGAACTCTGATACTTTACCGATATCGTTCCTTCCGAGGTCAACAAGCATCATGTGCTCTGCTCTCTCTTTCGGGTCATTTATGAGCTTTTGCTCATTTTTGAGGTCCTCATCGTGAGTCATACCCCTTTTAATAGTACCTGCGATCGGTCTTGTTATCGCTGTGCCGTGCTCAACGCTTACAAGCATTTCGGGCGATGAGCCTGCCACTGCGTAATCGTTATGCTTGAAATAGAACAGATACGGCGAGGGGTTTGTCGAACGGAGCATTCTGTAAACATCGAAGCTCTCGGGCGGGTCAGCAATTTCAAACCTCTGCGAGGGCACTACCTGGAAGATCTCGCCGTCACGGATATATTCCTTGGCTTTTTTTACATTTTCAATGTACTGCTCTTTTGTGATGTTTGATCTGACCTCAATGTCTGAGTCAAGTCTCTTTGCAGTTTTAAGCTCGGGTGTGTATCGGCTGAGAGCTGTAATTATCTCCTGCGCTGTTTTTTCACATTCAGCATACCTTGCTTCAAGGTCATCGGTCTTATTGATATTCTGGATTATTACTGCCTTGTTCGAGAGGTGATCGTATGCGACCAGCTTCTCAAACAGATGAAGATCTGCATCAGGAAGCTCAAGGTCATCCTTCGGAGGATTTACCAGAGTCTTCTCATAGCTTCTTATCATATCGTATGCAAAGAAGCCCATAAGGCCGCCCGTAAGCTTGGGATAGCTGTTGAATCTCGGCGAACGGTGCGCCTCTGCCACCTGAGTGAGATATTTTATCGGGTCATCAGCTTTGATCGTTTCATCAGCCTGACCCTTTTTCTTCACAGTGATGACCTTGTTTCTGATAATATACTCCTCTGTCGGGTCAATGCCGACGTAGGAATAGCGGCCCCACTTATCCTTGTTGTCAACTGACTCCAGAATGAAGCAGTCATCATACACCTCATGCAGGCAGTTGAAAAGCCTTATCGGTGTAAAAGCGTCCATAAGAAGCTCGTAAAAAACAGGTACTGTCTCATAATCTTCAAACAGCTTCTTAACATCTTCGATCTGCGGATACAACATAATAATTACCTCCCTGGTAAGAACAATAAAAAAAGCCCATCATTCCAAACTGTACTTACAGTATGGGACGATAGACCGTGGTGCCACCCAAATTCCCGACAGATAACTGTCGGCTCACAGATACGCATTTCATAAAGAAAATCAATATCCTGTCCACTAACGCAGGAAACTCGGCTAATGATACTAAGGAAAACTCCCTTTCACACCGCTCCTCACAAATCCATTCACTCCGTTCTCCGCTATGTGCTCACAGCTGCCGCACACTCTCTGAAAACATCCCCCGAAGCTACTTACTTTTGCTCATCGGATTTCAAATATTAAGTTCTTGTATATTATATTCCGTTTTTTCCGATTTGTCAAGTGCTTCACTAAAGTTTTATATGAACTTAATGTAAACTGCAAATTAAATTTCAATAAACATATTATTTTTTGTAATAAATATTCCCAAAAAAGTTGCAATCGAAAAAAATATGTAGTATAATAATTGTATGTACGATTAAACGTACACATAATACTGATAACGCATTATTATATTGAATCAAAAGGGGTATGCCTATGAAAATAAGAGGTAACCGCAAATACACTACAATTGCAGTCTATGCCGCAGCAGTTATTGCAGTTAATGTACTGCTGGTAATCGCTTTCATGAAGTTCAACGTTCTGACAAGTGCAGTCTCGGCAATAGTTTCGGCGCTGTCTTCGGTTCTGTGGGGCTTTATTATCGCCTTTCTTATGAATCCGATAATGGTAAACTTTGAAAAGCTTGTCCGAAAACGGATTTACAAAAAAGAGGGCGGACAAACTGTACTGAGAGCACTGTCGATCACGGTTTCAGCGATAATTTTCCTCGGTGTTATTGCACTGCTTATCTGGATAGTTGTTCCCGAGGTGCTCAAGTCGCTGAAGGAGCTCTTCGGAAGCTGGGGCGATTTGACCGAAAAATTGCAGCGCTGGACTCATAAGGTCTTCAAGGGCTATCCAAAGGCTGAACGCTTCATTACCGAAAAGGTAAAGGATCTGACATCTGACTTCAGCTCTCTTTATGATAAGCTTGAACCGATGATAGATGATATTCTCTCGGGAGCTATGGGTGTTGTAACCTTCATCAAGGACTTTGTGATCGGCTTCTTCGTGTCTATTTATCTGCTTTTCGGAAAAGAAAAATTCTTGGCACAGCTCAAAAAGCTTGTTATATCTGTAACGAAGAAATCAACCTGCGAAAGAATAATGAGCTTTGCTTCAAAGACAAACAAGGTTTTCTCGGGCTTCTTAGTCGGCAAGATAATCGACTCGATGATAATCGGCTGTATCTGCTTTGTGTGTCTGACGCTTATGAATATGCCGTATAACATTATGATAAGTGTTATCATCGGTGTTACAAACATTATACCGTTCTTCGGACCTATAATCGGTGCTGTACCTTCAACGCTGTTCATGCTTCTTGTCAGCCCGAAAAGAGCTGTCATTCTGCTGATTTTCATTATCATTCTCCAGCAGTTTGACGGAAACATCTTAGGGCCTAAGATTCTCGGTGATTCAACGGGCCTGCCCGGCTTCTGGGTACTGGTATCTATCCTGTTCTTCGGAGGACTTTGGGGCTTCCCGGGAATGGTTATCGCAGTTCCGACCTTTGCTCTTATCTACAGCTTTACAAGAGACTTTGTTGAAACAAGGCTCAAAAATAAAAAGCTGCCTACCGCTACGGAATACTATATGACGGATATTGAGCACCTATATAAAAAGCCCGATAAGAGAAAGCCTCTCACGGCTGAGGAGCTTGAAAAGATAGTTATTCCGTCAAATGACGAGGTAAATGAAGTTAATTTTGAAAAACTGAGCACTGCTTCCGCGGGTGAAGCTGAGAAGAGCTCAGAAAAGACTGAAAAGACAAAAGAAAACAAGAGTAAATAAAGGCAACACCGCACGACCCGCGGCTAACGCCTCTGCACATCATCTGCTTGCCAGCTTTCCGTCATATCACCCAAATTCTCCTTGACTTG
>CAMMYU010000044.1:0-5529 GCA_946528545.1 uncultured Ruminococcus sp. | reverse complement strand
CAAGGAGAATTTGGGTAATATGACGGAAATCTGGCAAGCAGATGATGTGCAGAGGCGTTAGCCGCGGGTCGTGCGGTGTTGCCTTGACAGTTATAGGAGGAGGCCGCCGATATGAACGATATGGATAAGAACAATGAGCTGAACGAGTACGCTCCCGATCTGTATGAGCTTGAAGACGAGAACGGAGAAAAGCACACCTTTGAGCTTCTCGATGCTATGGAGTATGAGGAGGAGAAGTACTATGCGCTCACTCCTTATTTTGAAGATCCTGCCGAGGCGCTTAATGCTCCCGGCGATCTGGTCATCTTAAAGTCCGAGTTTGATGAGAACAACGATGAAATACTTGTTTCGATCGACGATGATGACGAGTTTGAAAAGATCGGAAACATCTTCCTTGAGAGGATAAACGAAATGTTCGAGTTTGACGACGAGGACGAAGAATAAGAGCTTGTCAAGGCGTTTCCGGGCGGAAGCGCCTTTTTTGTGTCAAGATAAATAATGTACAATTATTTGTACGGAAATTTGCATAAATTTACTATTGATTATCCGAGCTGTATGTGGTATAATACAGTCAATAAAACAGAACACGTACTGCCTTGTACGACCAAGCACGGTTATTTAAATCCAACACTTATTTAAAGGGATCCGTACTCCGGTGCAGGATTGCAGACCTCCGCTGCTATTGCTGGTCACTAGTTAGCGACGTTGGGAGCGAGAAACCATCGGGACGCCTTACCCACCCTGCTTTTATGCGGGTTTATCCTCTGTGCGACGGCAAGGCGGTTCTTTTTTTGTCTTGACAAAAGCGTGCTTATATGGTAAAATGATTTTGTATTCAGCGGAGAGTCCGCATTCAGCTTATTGCGAAAGGAGTCGGCGCATTATGAAAAACGACGGAATTGATTATATCTGGACTGATAAGAAAAGAACTTTGTTCGGTCTTCCGATCTCGTTTACGAGGTATTTTCTGACCAAGGACAAGTTTATTACCAGAAAGGGACTTCTGAGAGTTGAGGAAGATGAGCTCGAGCTTTACAGAGTTATTGATAAGAAGCTTGTTCTGCCGCTTTTCCAGAGACTGTTCAAGTGCGGCTCTATAGTTATGAATGTGAAAGATGTTGATACTCCCGTCAAAGAAATAAAGAGTGTTAAGGCACCGAGAGATGTGCTGGCTCAGCTTGACAAGTACATCAACGCAAACCGTGACAAATACCGTGTAAGAGGAAGAGATATGGTCGGTGCCGATTACAGTCACGGCGACGGTGACGGCGAGGGAGATTTTGATATATTCTGATATTTACGGACAGACAATGCTCTGTCCGTTTTCGTTTGAGGTGGTTTTATGAACACTGAAAAGCTGCGCTTGCTTACATCGTGGCAGGAGCGTATTGCGGACACAAAAAAGCCTGTTTTTCTCTATGGAATGGGAAACGGTGCCGACAAGGTACTTAAACAGCTTGACAAGCTCGGAGTGAAATGCTCGGGAGTGTTTGCAAGTGAGGGCTTTGCAAGAGGTACGCTCTTTCACGGGCACAGGGTAACTACCCTTTCCGAAGCCGAAAAGGAGCACGGCGAAATGCTTATACTGCTTTCCTTCGGAACTTCTCTGCCTGATGTTATGGCTCATATTGACAGTATAGCCGAGCGTCACGAACTTATCGCTCCCGAGGTAAGCGTTATCGGAGAAAGTGCATTTGAAAAAAATATTTTTTTTGAGCATATAGCTGAGGCTGAAAAAGCTTACTCACTGCTTGGTGATGATATTTCAAGGCAGACATTTGAACTTCTGAGCGCTTATAAAATCACAGGAGAGCTGAGTTTTCTGAAACAGGCGTTTTCACTGAACACTGACGAGTCAAAGCTTGCAGATGTCCCCGAAAACGCTGTGTACTGTGACCTCGGGGCTTACAACGGTGATACGGTGCTCGAGTTCGTTCAGAGCTGCAATGGCAGATATAAAAAAATAATCGCCTTTGAGCCCGAGAAGAAAAACTTTCAGAAGCTGATAAGAAACACCTCTCAGCTTGATAATATTGAGTATTATAATGCGGCGGCATGGTCGCACAGGTGCGAGCTTAATTTCAGCTCGGGAGGCGGCAGACAAGGAGCTGTTTCCGACAGGGGCAGAACTGTCAGAGCACTGAGCCTTGATGAAGCACTGAAAGGCGGTCGGGCTGACATTATAAAGTACGATGTCGAGGGAGCAGATATCGAAGCCCTGAACGGCAGTCGGGAAACTATAAGATTTTTTAGTCCGAAAATTTGTACAGCAGCATACCATAGACCATACGATTACTTTACTCTCATAAATCACATCGACAGCATAAAGCAGGGCTGCCGCTTCACACTCAGGCAGGACATCTATTATCCTGCGTGGGAGACAAACATCACAGCAGAGATATGAAAAATCCGCAGGAACGCCCTGCGGATATTTTTATGTGTTAATTCTGTTAAAGTAAACAAAAAGCTCTTGCAATCTTACAATAAATAGTGTATAATGATAGTAACTTTTACCGCATCCCACAAGTGCGGCTGATCAAAGGAGGATCATTATGGCAAAGAACAGACTAATAGGCGATTATCCCGTTATCGGTATCAGACCGACTATCGACGGCAGAAGAGGTGCTCTCGGAGTAAGAGAGTCTCTTGAAGACCAGACCATGAATATGGCAAAGTCTGCCGCAAAGCTTTTTGAGGACAACCTCAGATACTCGAACGGCGAGCCTGTTAAAGTAGTAATCGCTGACACCACCATCGGCAGAGTTGCCGAGGCTGCTGCCTGCGAAGCTAAATTCAAAAAGGCAGGAGTTGACATCACGCTGACGGTAACTCCGTGCTGGTGCTACGGCGCTGAGACCATGGACATGGACAAGAACACTATCAAGGCTGTATGGGGCTTCAACGGAACCGAAAGACCGGGTGCTGTATACCTTGCATCAGTACTTGCTACACACGCTCAGAAGGGTCTGCCTGCATTCGGCATCTACGGCCACGATGTTTGCGAGGCTGATGATACAGAGATACCCGAGGACGTAAAGGAAAAGCTGCTCCGCTTCGGAAGAGCTGCAGTTGCAGCCGCTACCATGAGGGGCAAGTCCTACTTACAGATAGGCTCTATCTGTATGGGTATAGGCGGCTCGATAATTGACCCTGCATTTATAGAAGAGTACCTCGGAATGAGAGTTGAATCCGTTGACGAGGTAGAGATAATCAGACGAATGACCGAGGAGATCTACGATAAGGAAGAGTACGAGAAGGCTCTTGCATGGACAAAGGCTAACTGCAGGGAGGGCTTTGACAAGAACCCCGACTTCCTTCAGAAATCCCCCGAGGAAAAGGAGAAGGACTGGGAGTTCGTTGTAAAGATGATGTGCATCATCAAGGACCTTATGAACGGCAACGACAAGCTCCCCAAGGGCAGAGAGGAAGAAATGGTTGGCCACAACGCTATTGCGGCAGGCTTCCAGGGACAGAGACAGTGGACAGACTTCTATCCTAACTGTGACTTCCCCGAGGCGCTCCTCAACACCACCTTTGACTGGAACGGAGCAAGAGAGCCTTATGTTCTTGCTACCGAGAACGATGTACTGAACGGTCTTGGTATGCTCTTCTTAAAGCTTTTGACAAACCGTGCTCAGATATTTGCCGACGTTCGTACATACTGGAGCCCCGAGGCTCTGAAAAAGGCTGCAAACTATGAGCTCACAGGCAAGGCTAAGGAAGCAGGCGGCTTTATCCACCTGATAAACTCGGGTGCTGCGTGCCTTGATGCCTGTGGAAAGGCACTGGACGAAAACGGTCAGCCCGTTATGAAAGAATGGTGGAACGTAACCGAAGCCGATCAAAAGGCTATTATGGAGGCTACCACATGGAACTACGCTGACTGCGGATATTTCAGAGGGGGCGGATTCTCATCAAGATATGTTACAGACGCTGAAATGCCCGTTACCATGATAAGACTGAACCTTGTAAAGGGTCTCGGACCTATGCTTCAGATAGCTGAGGGCTGGACAGTAAAGCTTCCCGAGGAGGTAAACGATATTCTCTGGAAGAGAACTGACTACACATGGCCTTGTACATGGTTTACTCCCAGAGTTACAGACGCAGCACCGTTTAAGACCGCTTATGACGTTATGAACAACTGGGGCGCAAATCACGGTGCTATCAGCTACGGTCACGTTGGTGCCGACCTTATCACTCTGGCATCTATCCTCAGGATACCTGTTGCTATGCATAATGTGCCAGAGGATAAAATCTTCCGCCCTGCTGCATGGAACGCATTCGGCATGGACAAGGAGGGCGCTGACTACAGAGCCTGCGCAAATTACGGACCTATGTACAGAGGTATGAGATAAACCTCTGAAAGGAGGAATACAATGGCTAAGCATTTAGCGATAGACCTCGGAGCTTCCAGCGGAAGGGCCGTCATCGGCTGGGAGGAAAACGGAGAAATAAAGACCGAGGAGATACACCGCTTTACAAATGACCCCGTAACAGTCGGAGATACTATGTACTGGGACGTTTTAAGGCTGTTTCACGAGATAAAGCAGAGCATCATCAAAGCAAAGAAATATCCCGACCTTGAAAGCATAGGCATTGATACCTGGGGCGTTGACTTCGGGCTTGTAGGTGCTGACGGCAGGCTGCTGGAAAACCCTGTTCACTACCGTGACAAGCGTACCAAGGGCATGGCAAGAAAATGTGCCGATGATATTTCTCCCGAGGAGCTTTACAAGCTTACGGGTATTCAGATAATGGATATAAATACCGTGTTCCAGCTTCGTTCCCTTGCAGATCAAAGGCCGCAGCTTCTTGAGCGCACAGCCAAGATACTGATGATGCCAGACCTGCTCTCCTATTTCCTTAGTGACAGGGTATATACCGAGCTTTCTATGGCATCTACAACACAGATGCTCGATGCTGTTACAAATCAGTGGAGCGCAGATGTGCTTGATAAGATGAATATTCCGCCAAGACTTTTGCCTATGGTGATAATGCCGGGAACTGTGGTTGGAGAGCTGCGCCCCGAGATCTGCGAGGAGCTCGGTGTAAAGCCGCTTAAAGTGGTAGCTGTGTGCGGACATGATACTCAGTGTGCTATGGCTGCCGCAGAGCCCGCTTCGGGCGAGGATTTCGCTTTTCTGAGCTGCGGAACATGGTGCCTGCTGGGAACACAGCTTGATAAGCCTGTGCTCTCCGATCAGTCGCTGCTGACAGCTTTTACAAACGAGAAGGGCTACGGCGGGAAAACTTCATATCTTAAAAACCTGACAGGGCTCTGGCTTATTCAGGAGAGCCGCCGATACTGGGCTAAAAACGGCAGAGAATACAGCTTTGCCGATATGGAAGCAATGGCAAGACAGGCTCAGCCGAAGCGTTTTCTCATTGATACCGATGACCCCTCTCTTGCAGCACCCGGAGACCTGCCTAACAGGATAGCTCTTCAGTGTCAGATGAGAGGTCAGGGCAAACCTGCTGATGACGGCGAGATAATCAGATGCATTTATGACAGCTTAGCTGCAAAGTTTG
>CAMMYU010000043.1:0-10355 GCA_946528545.1 uncultured Ruminococcus sp. | reverse complement strand
CTGCTGCTTTGCCTGTTCGGGAGGAAGGCTTATTCGTTTATGGTATCGGGGGCTGTCCTTGATGAGACGATGACGCTGATGTATTATACTGTCATCGTTTATATTCTGAATACGGTAGTATGCTACTATCTGGCATATTTTCAGGCGATAAACAAAAGCAGGCTTGTTTATTCAATATCTGTTGTACTTAATATCGGCACGCTTCCGATATTCTATTTGCTTTCAAGAGCCTTTGGTTCAAAGGGTGTATGGGCAGGCTTGTCGGTACAGTTTGTTATCATAACAATGTATGTGCTGATTTGCGCCTGTATCATCGGAAGAAAAAACAAGGGTATAATAAACAAGCTGCTTGTACTTGCGCCGTCAGACGATGAAAGATACAAGACCTATGATTTTCATATTGGATCCTTCAAAGATGCCGAAACAGCCTCTCTGGAATTTCATGATGTCTGCAAATCGAATATAGCTGACAAGAAAAAATCCTATTTTTGCGCTCTTTCGCTGGAGGAGATAGTTTTTAATATTCTGGAGTATCAGCGTTCTATCAACGAGCGTGACCCGAACATTGATGTTCACATTGTTATTATCGGTAACGAGAAGATGATAATGAGAGTGAAGGATTGCAGCAAGGAACGTGACCCGTTCGTTAAGTATGAATACAGCACAACAGGTGATGAACTGGAAAACATGGGTATTCGTATCATCAAGTCACTGGCCGATGATGTCAGATATTCGTTTATCTATGGTGTGAATTTCCTTACTATAACGATCTGAGCTCTGCTCTGTATAAAATAAAAGCCCCGGGTATCGGGGCTTTTGTATTACTTTTTGACTGCCTTTTGCATAGCCTCATTTGCTTCCTCGTCCCAGACTGTTCTCTCGGGACCGAGTGTGCCGTACATTGTGTTTTCAAATGAATAGGCTATCTTTCCTGTTCTTATGAGACGTTCGTTTTCATAGTCCTCGCTGAATGTGCCGAGACGTGCGTAGATGTCCTCGGTTATCTCATAATCATATTGCTCACGACCCTCTCGGCTGGTGTAGATGATCTCAGCAAAATACCGCCCCGTATCGGGGTCATAATATGCAGACCAGCAGCTTCCGTGTTTTTCTGTTTTCATCAGGCTTCACCCTTTCGCAGATAGTATTTATGCTGACATTATAGCATACTGTTCTTCCGTTGTCAATCGGTGCTTATTATTTGACAAGCACTCTGCGTTGTGCTATACTATTTGTATACTGATTCGGGGGGTGCTTATATGAGATTTGACCCGGAAAGCAAGTATTATGTGTTCAGTACAGAGCAGTTTATGACTCATGAGCAGGAGAGGGAATTTCTTGGGAATGAGCTTCAAAAAAACCTTGAGACCTTAAAGGCTTTTGCTGACCCGAATATGAGACAGACTATGGGTGTGGCTTCGGCTGCCCCTGTGAAAACGGTTATGATACTTATTATCGCTGCGGCTGTTGTGGTGGGGTTCATTGTGTTCTCGAAGCATCAGCTTTACCGTGTGGTTATCGGTATGTTCGGAGGTATCTTCCTGCTGGCAGGGCTTTATATGGTCTTCACCAAGAACGAGGAGAACTACTCTGCGCAGGGCACAGGTATGAAGCAGAGGACTAACGGCTTGTTTATCGGGCTTATAGGCCTTGTTATTGCGGGCGGAGCTGTGATCTCAAACTATGTAAATACAAGCAAGGTAATGGTTGTAGGCGCAGGTGTGCTGTTTATGGTAGTCGGGCTGTTTTTTGTAATGCCCTCTCTGAATAATAAAATAAGGTCTGAGGGGCTTGTAGGTGAACAGATATCGGCTGAATGTATAGGCTATGTAAGGTCTGTGGCAAAGGCGGATAATATAAGGTATGTTGTTACATCGCCTGTGCTCAGCTACTACTATAACGGAGTGCAGTATACAGCGATAGATAATCAGCGCTTTGAGAAGAACAATGTTCCTGTGGCTGTCGGACAGACGCTGAATGTTACGATAGACCCTAAAGACCCGAACTATGTGACCTCTATGGTTAGTCTGAACGAGAGCAAGGGCTCGGCGTTTATGCGGTATGCTTTTCCGCTGATATTTGTTTTTGTGGGTGCAGGACTTGTCTGGTTTGGCACTACCCACGATATGACGCAGTATGAGATAAAAAACAATAAACTGCCTGATCTTACAGATGAAGTGGTTGAGGAGAAGGTAGGCAATTATGACTGGACTATAGAAAAAGTAACTGTCAGCGATAAGCGGTATGATGATGAGGTTGGCAGCTGGCTTGTTGCTTACGGTGAAGAACGTTTTTTCTATTGCAGTAAAGAATTGGCCGACTCTTGTGATATCGGAGAAGATTACTATCTTGTATTTAATAACGAAAAAAATATCCGGGCAATTTACAGAGCAAATGACTGGAATTATGAGATAAGCCCGGAGCATGAAATGGTGCAGAAAGCTGAATTCTGAGTTCAGGAAATATATGTTGAGGAGGTGAGCCCTTTGGCTGAAAAGAATAATGACTACATGATAGATGTCGCCAAGAACTCGACCTATCTTAACCAATCCGATGAGTACAGGCGCTCCTATGCAGAGTGGAGAGCTGACCCCGACAATGATTACGGCTATCAGTTTGTTCACGATACCCGTGAGCACAGCTACATTGACGGAAAGGGCTATGTACCTCACAAGGCAGAGGTGGCGGAATCTATCTCGCTGGTAAAGTGCTGCAGCCTTATGGGTATCTGTATGCTTATAATGTTTGCAATTGATCTGCTGTGGTATGTTGTGACGGGGGCCTTCTTTGATACGAATGGTTACTATGTGTACAGGTCTCAGCTTCATACAGCGCAGCAGGTGCCGCTTTCTTATGTTCTTGTATGCGGTACTGCCTGCATAGTGAGGTATCTTGTGCCTGCTATAGTGTATTTTAAGGTTACTAAGCTCCCTGGGAAGGTTGCCTTTCCACGCTCAAAGAGAAGGCTTGATCTTCTTGGTCATTCGATAATTATCATACTGCTTATACTTATCATAGGCAGAACAGTAAACGGGCTGAGTGCTGAGATATTCTCATGGTTCAATGTTGATGCGCTATATTCAGTGGTGTATTTCAGCTTTAAGCCTTCAACAATAGCTGTTGCATTTTTCTTTAACTGCATTGCTATCCCGATAGTGCAGGAGCTTCTTTTCAGAGGGGTATTTCTGCAAAGCTTCCGCCAGTTCGGAGACCTGTTTGCAGTGCTTTCTTCATCATTAATCGGAGCGTTCTGCTTTTATGACTTCTCATACTACTGGCAGGTAACGATCTTCTTCATTTTGCTCGGAGTTGTAACTGTAAGAACAGGTTCTATTTTCACTCCGATAATAATGAGTTTTGTTTCTCACAGTATTAATTTTGTGCTTTCATATCTTACGCTTATGGGAATTAAGCACGCTTCTCTGATCGAGGCGCTTGTAAGCACAGTGATTATAGGAACTTCGATAGTTGCGTATACAGCGCTTATCAGCGAAAGGCACAAGCTTCTTACGGTTTCTCAGGTAAAGTCTGAGCTGAGAATGGTGAAGAAGGTTCAGCTTCTGATAAGCTCAACGAGTGTGGCTCTGTGGGTTACGGTTTCGATTATAATGTCATTTATAATTATGAGGCTTATAAAATGAGAGATGAGGCATATATGAAAAAGGCTCTGCAGCTTGCAGAGCTTGCGGCCGATATCGGAGAAGTACCCGTCGGGGCGGTAGTTGTGAAGAAGAGCACGGGTGAGATAGTCGGGCGGGGATATAACAGGCGTGAGTGCGACAGAAACCCTCTGGTACACGCTGAGCTTATCGCTATAAACGAGGCAAGCAGACGGCTTGGCGGCTGGAGACTTATCGGCTGTGAGCTTTTTGTGACCTTAGAGCCCTGTCCTATGTGTGCAGGTGCGGTGATAAACTCACGGATAGAGAGGGTAGTGTTCGGCGCTTATGACAGTAAGGCAGGCTCATGCGGTTCGCTGACCGACCTGTTTGCACTGCCGTACAATCACAGACCCGAGCTTCTCGGCGGAGTTATGGATGAGGAATGCTCGGCGGTGCTGAGCGAGTTTTTCAAGCGGCTAAGAGCAAAATAACAAAAGCCCACTCCTGTCAGGAATGGGCTTATATTATTGAGTATGCAATTTGTTACGTCATAGCTTGGCTGTGCAGGATACATCAAAAAAAGCTTGTAGTTCGCACTACCCCGACTATATCTCGTTTCTGTTTTCGAGTGCCTTGTAGAGCGTTACCTCATCGGCAAACTCAAGTATGCCGCCTATCGGCAGCCCGAATGCGAGCCTTGTTACCTTTACTCCCAATGGCTTCAAAAGCTTTGAAATGTACATAGCAGTAGCCTCGCCCTCAACTGTCGGGTTAGTGGCCATGATGACCTCTTTGATACCCTCGGGCTCAACACGGGCGAGAAGCTCCTTAATTTTAAGGTCATCGGGAGACTTTCCCTCCATAGGCGATATAAGCCCGTGAAGCACATGGTAAACTCCCTTATATTCTTTAGTGCGCTCAAAGGCGCTGATGTCCTTTGGGTCCTCAACAACGCAGACTGTGGTTTTATCTCTTCTCAGATCAGAGCAGATAGGACAGGTATCCTTATCCGTAAAGTTCTGACAGACCGAGCACAGATGCACAGTCTTTTTTGCGTTGAGTATAGCATCGGCAAATGCCTTTGCTTCACCGTCAGACATTGACATTACATGATAGGCAAGCTTTTGCGCCGACTTCATACCTATCCCGGGGAGCTTTGCAAACTGCTCCGAGAGTATAACAAGCGGCAGAGCTTTAGATTCAGCCATATCAGAAGAGACCGGGGAAGGAAACTCCGCCTGTGAGCTTCTGCATCTCAGCGTCGCTGATCTCATCGAGGTTAGCTACAGCCTGATTGAATGCGCTCATGATAAGGTCCTGGAGCATCTCTACATCGTTAGGGTCAACAACCTCGGGCTTGATTTCAAGGCTGAGAACGTTTCTCTTACCGTTGATAACAACCTTGACAACCTCGCCGCCTGCTGTACCTGTGAACTCTCTCTGTTCAAGGTCAGCCTGCAGAGCTGTGATCTCGTCCTGCATCTTCTGAGCCTGTTTGAGCATCTGATTCATATTGTTCGACGGGCCTTTACCCATTCCCTGTGGAAGTCTTGCTTTCATTTTAATTAACTCCTTATTTTTTATTGTTTTTTATCTCAACCTCAATATTCATCGCCTTAGCCTTGTCAACTATAGCGCTGAGAGGACTGTCGGAGGACTGTCCGTCATCAGTTGATGAGGCCCTGACTTTGATAGTGAAGGTCTGTCCAAAGTTTTGTTTAAGTATCTCATTGAGAAGCGCTGCATCATTGCCTGTTTTGAACTTCTCCTTAAAGAAGGCATTGTTCACCGTAAGAAGCAGTATATTCTCGTGATAATGGGCTCTTGAGCCTTTGAGAAAACAGCCTGTGGCAGGGTGCTTCTCATTTACCTGAGCAATTATATTCTCCCAGCCCTCAACAGGCTTGAAATCCTCGGGTCTGAGCTGCTTTGCCGCAGGCTTCTGCGGAGCAGGCTTTTGCTCACGGGGCTTCGGAGAGGCTTCCTTCGGTGCGCTTTGCTGCGGTGCAGGCTGTGTGCTCTGACCTGAGGCAAGCATACCCTCAAGTCGGCCTATGCGCTCAAAGAGCATTGACACATCGGGCACAGGGCCGCCTGACCTTGCACCTGCCGTTTTTGGCGAGCAGAGCTTTACAAGCGTCATTTCAAGCTCTATTCTCTTTGATGCCGCCCTGGCGAAGCGCTCACTGCACTGCTGTAAAACTGAGATATTCTCAAGTATATCGTCAAGCTTCATGCCGTCAGCTATGGCTTTTAGCCTGTCATATTCCTCGGGCAGGCAGGTAATGAGCTCACGGTTATTGTCAATAGTCTTGACTATCATGACGTTTCTCATCTGAGTGAGAAGCTCATTAGCAAGCACCTTCAGGTCTTTCGACATTGAATAGAGCCTGTCAACCGTTCTGAGAGCATCGGCAGTATTTCTGTCCTTAATGCTTTCGAGTATATCGAAGAGGTAATCTCTTCCTGCAATACCTGCGGCAGAGGATACAACATCAAGCGTAATGTCCTCACCGAAGGCTACGCACTGGTCAAGCAGAGAGAGTGCATCTCTCATTCCGCCGTCGGAGAGCCTTGCTATCATTCCTGCGGCGTCCTCACGCAGAGTGAAGTCCTCCTGCGAGGCTATATACATAAGGCGGGAAACTATATCCTCATTTCTTATTCTGTGGAAGTCAAAATGCTGACATCTTGAAACAATAGTGGCAGGCACCTTCTGTATCTCGGTAGTCGCAAGCACGAACTTAACGTGCGGCGGCGGCTCTTCCATAGTTTTCAGGAGCGCATTGAACGCACCTGCGGAGAGCATGTGCACCTCGTCGATAATATAGACCTTGTATCTGCAAAGCTCAGGCGTATACACAACGCCCTCTCTGAGCTCTCTTATATCCTCGACCTTTGAGTTTGAAGCCGCATCTATCTCGATAATATCACCGAGCATACCGCTGTCGGCATTTTTGCATATCTCACATTCAAGGCAGGGCTCGCCGTCTTTAGGATTCAGGCAGTTTATAGCCTTAGCAAAGATTCTTGCACAGGTAGTTTTGCCTGTACCTCTCGAACCTGTAAACAGGTAGGCATGAGCTGTTTTATTAGCTTTGATCTGATTTTTAAGGGTAGTGGTAACATGAGGCTGAGAAACAACGTCGTCGAAGGACATCGGGCGCCATTTTCTGTATAAAGCCTGATACACATTATCACCCCTTCAAAAAATATTCGATCCGACATATGGGCGTGTGGGCGTTACTGTGACACACGAAACAGTCCGCTTAATGCTGCTCGGTTCCCCGCCTGACATGGTTCACAGCGTTTCATTGCACAGGACCCACACACCTATATCTCGGATCGATGAGGAACATCTCCGTAGTATACGATCTATGATCTGATGTATTACCTAACTATTATAACACATATCTTCACAGATTGCAAGTCTTTTTTGAAAAAAACTTAAAAACCGCACCCCTTGCGAGGTGCGGTAAGTACTCTTAGTGATTTGCTATAATGAAATCAACTTGTCCGAACGGGAATACTACAGGAATACAGAATGCTGTATCATCAAAGAAAATCTCAGCAGATGATGAAAGCTCCTGCGGTGTGAGGGACAGCTCTACGCCTCTCTCGTTTGATTCATTTACAATGAACAATCCGTCATTTACATTCAGGAACTCGCCCACTGTTGCGTGAACAAAGTCATCGACCTCAGAGAAGCTCTCCTTTGCAAATCTCTCTGCAAAGCCTATATATGCGTCTTTATATGCGCCTATGCAGGCAGTTGCACTGTATGTTCCGTTGATGTGCTGTATAATAAGGTTTTCAGCCTTATAGCTTGAAACTACAGATGCCTCCAGCGGTGTGAAGTCATCACCGATAAATCTGATGATGTTCTTGAAAAGCAGTGTTACAAACGCAGTGTCGATCTTTGCATCTACCAGCGAATCAAAATGATAGAACTCCTTGATAAGCTTGTTAAGGGTCTCGTTCTGGTTCTCCGAAATATCATCATCGGAAAGCTGATTTTCAGCCTTGTAGTCATTGATAGCCTTCTCAAACTCGGCATTGGTCAGCGCCCCGTTATTAACAAGGGTCTGTCCGAGCAGAAGATAATCTGTAGGCTGCTGTGAGAGCAGCTTCTCAACATCGTCTTCGGTCATATATCCGAGCTCAACCGCAAGGTCTCCAAACCTCTTATCAACGCTCTGCTGTGTGATATTAACGTGCTCAACCTGCTCAGCAGTCATCAGACCTGCATTGATAGCGAGCACTCCAAGTCTCATTCTTGTATACTTTTTAGCCTCAAATGCCTGAGTAAGATCCTCAGCCGAGCATAGCTTGTGGTTGAATAAATATCCTCCAAAAAACTGGGCAAACATTTACAAAACTCCTTTCGCTACGTTCTGGATCACCTTCTGAGCGTCCTCATCGGAAATTGGCTTCTGCAGGAAATCTACTGCGCCTGCCTTCAGTGCTTCCTTCAGGTGACCCTGAGTTCCTACCGATGATGCCATGATTATCTTAGCGTCAGGGTACTCTTCAACGATGAGCTTCAGCGCATCAATACCTGTAACCTTCGGCATGATGATATCCATAAATACAACATCGGGCAGATTTTCCTTATATTTAGCAACAGCCTCCTCACCGTCTGCTGCCTCATATACTGCCTTTACACCGAACGATGCTACTGTCATGCTCAGCTTTTTTCTGGCAAACATTGAGTCGTCACAGATGAGAACGGTCATTTCATTGATGTTCATGTTATCCCTCCAACTACTGATTTCGTCATGAAGCTGTCCCCAAAAAACACTGCTCCATAATTGACTTGGGTATATTATACCATAATTCCGTCCAAAAATCAATAGTTATTGTCCGACTTTTTGTAGTAATTGTGCACAAATTTTACTGTGTATTTTTTTATCATCGGCAAACTTGACATTTTTAATGCATTGTGATATAATACTACAGTTAATTGATTTTTTATTTTTGCCGGTGTGATGGAATTGGCAGACGTGTCGGACTCAAAATCCGATGGTAGCAATACCGTACCGGTTCGACCCCGGTCACCGGCACTGCAGGGAAAACCCTGGCAGGGAAAACCCTGCACCAATACGCGTCGTACCTTTGCTTTGGCTTCACAGACCTTGAACGCGGAGCAAGAGAGTGCGGAGCTTAGCCTCGTCAGGTCTGGACATTACGTCCAGACAGCCTCGGCTGGGTTAAGGAGGATAGGGCTTCGCCCTATGTACCCACTGGGGCTACGCCCCAGCCCCATTTTAAAAGAACTTTTGCAACAAGCAGAGGGTACCTCACTGTGAGATACCCTCTTGTTTTTTATACGAGTGCGTTAAGCGATTCTTCGATCTTTGCCATTTTCTCCTCGGCTTTTCTGAGCTTTTCCTTCTCGGCCTCGATAAGCTTCTCGGGAGCCTTTGAAATAAAGCCCTGATTGTTAAGCTTTCCTCTCAGGAAGTCAAGGTCTTTCTGTACCTTCTGCTTTTCCTTTTCAAGTCTTGCTCTCTCCTTGTCGGAGTCGATGATCTCGGACAGAGGGATAAAGAATCTTGCTGCATCGGTTACTACAGTCTGGCAGTCCTTGCCGTCAAACTTGTCTGTGATGTTTACCTCGCTTGCCGATGCTAAGCTCCTGAAGAACATTTCACCCTTTGAGAATACCTCGGGCTGTGCTGTCTCGATGTAGAGCTTTGCCTTCTTTGAGGGCGGTACATTCAGTTCTGAACGGCAGTTCCTGATAGCCCTGATCGCTGTGATTATCTTCTCAAACTCTGTTTCCTCAGAGCCGAAATCCAGTGCCTCGTTATATGTCGGGAAGTCCTGTACCATTATTGCTGTTCCGTCATTTACAAGTGCCTGCCAGATCTCTTCGGTGATGAAAGGCATGAACGGGTGCAAAAGCTTCAGCATACCCTTCATAACGTATACAAGCACTGTCTGAGCGTTCTCTGCGGTCTGTCCGCCTGCCTGAATTCTCGGCTTTGTAAGCTCAATATACCAGTCGCAGTATACGTCCCAGATGAAGTCATAAAGCTTTGCAACTGCTATTCCAAGCTCGAACTTTTCCAGGTTTTCGTTTACTTCCTTTGCAAGCTTGTTAAACTTCGATACTATCCACTTGTCCTCTACGCTGAGGTTCTCGGGAAGCTTGTCAGCCTTGAAGCCGTCGGGGAGGTTCATCATGATAAATCTTGATGCGTTCCAGAGCTTGTTTGCAAAGTTTCTTGATGCCTTTACCTTGTCCTCGATAAAGCGCATATCGTTTCCGGGAGCGTTGCCTGTTGCAAGCATAAATCTCAGAGCGTCTGCACCGTAATTTGCGATCACCTCAAGTGGGTCTATGCCGTTGCCGAGAGACTTAGACATTTTAAGTCCGTTTGCATCTCTTACAAGGCCGTGAATGAGTACCGTATCAAACGGGGGCTTGCCCATGTTCTCGATACCGCTGAACATCATTCTGATGACCCAGAAGAAGATTATATCATAGCCTGTAACGAGCGTATTTGTAGGATAGAAGTATTTAAGGTCTTCGGTCTGCTCGGGCCAGCCGAGTGTTGAGAACGGCCACAGTGCCGATGAGAACCATGTATCCAGAGTGTCAGGGTCCTGACGCATTGGCTTGCCGCACTTGGGACAGGTGCAGCTGCTCTCTTTGGTGACTGTCATTTCACCGCAGTCGTCGCAGTAGAATGCAGGTATCTGATGTCCCCACCAGATCTGACGTGAGATACACCAGTCACGGATATT